>QNDR01000067.1 GCA_003646025.1 Candidatus Fermentibacterota bacterium | reverse complement strand
TGTTTGCAGAAACTCCACCGGCAATAAGCACAGATTTTGCTTTGAGCTTTCCGGCCTGGTAGATTGTCTTTGAAACCAGCAGGTTACATACTGTTTTTCTGAATGATGCAGAGAGGTCTTCAGGGGAGACATCTCCCCGTTCCCACACAAGTCTGACTGCTGTTTTTAGCCCGCTGAAGCTGAACTCCGGAAGTTTTCTGCTGCCCAGCGGTGACGGCAGAGCAACAGCATTAGGATCTCCCCTTTCGGCAAGCTGGTCGATTGCCTTTCCTCCGGGATATTCCAGCCCCATCAATTTTGCTGTTTTGTCGAAAGCTTCTCCTGCGGCATCATCTCTTGTTGTTCCGAGCAGAAAGCATTCCTCCCAGGAAAGCAAATGGAATATCATGGTGTGCCCTCCGCTTGCAAGCAGAGCAACCGCTGGAAATTCAACAGCGGAGTTGTAGTGTATGTGCAGGTGGGCGGCAAGGTGGTTGATGCCGAGAAAGGGCTTTCCCAGCGCAAACGCGGCGGCTTTAGTCCATGATAAACCTACCAGCAGAGATCCTGTAAGACCTGGTCCTGCCGTGGCAGCAAAGACATCAATATTCTGCAGAGAGGTGCCGGACATTTCCAGAACCTCTGTGATAAGACCTGGTAGAACACTCATGTGAAGCCTTGAGGCAATTTCAGGAACCACCCCGCCATGTGTGCTGTGAATCAGCTGGCTGGAAACCAGTTCAGCTGCGGCTGTTCCATGTTCATCAAGAACAGCCACAGCTGAATCATCACACGAGGTTTCCACCGCGAGAAGCTTCACTAGCTCTGAGCCTTAACCTCAACATTAACGGTTTCGATCAGATCACCAAGTACCTTGATCTGAACCTTGTGATCTCCGAGGTTTTTAATATGGCTTTCAAGAAGAATCTGCTGTTTGTCTATCTCAAAATTCTTTTCCTGAAGAGCAGCAGAGATTTCCCGCTCACCGATTCCACCGTAAAGCTGTCCGTTCTCGTCAGCACTTGCCGTGAAAGTTAAAGTAACCTGTCTGAGTTTTTCGGCAAGAACTTCTGCCGCTTTGTTCTGTTCTTTTTCTCTGGCAACGGCAGCAGCTTTAAGAGAAACCGCCATTTTCAGGGAACCAGTAGTGGCTACCACAGCCAGTTTCTTTGGCAGCAGGTAGTTCCGCGCATACCCGGAAGCTACGTTGACCACTTCTCCCTGAGTTCCGAGAGAGTCAACTGTTTTGATCAGAAGAACCTTCATTTTTCATCCTTTCGATCCTTAAGTCTATTTTTTTTCTGTAATCAAACCAGGTATCCAGAATTCCCAGCAGAACCAGACCGCCAAGAACAACCGGGGGAGCGAAAACAGCACTCAATATGAGCATAAGTGCCATTCCCGGCAGGTTTTTCACCCATTTAACGGCAACCTGAAGGCCCTCTATCCCGTAGGGAAGAGCGCTGAAAACCAGCAGATTTTTTGCTATTCTCAACGCAAGGGCCGGAACATGAGACATTCTGGCTGTAACCAGAATAATCAGGCTGACAATGGGTATCCAGGCAACCGCCCAGTGCATGCTGAACCTTGCTTTTCCCTTTATTGCCGAGCCTTCGCTTGTAAGTGTCAGAGACTGGAAGAAAAGCACGGAAAGAATGGAACCAAGCACAATTTGAACAGCTCCAATACCTGGTGAATAGTAAGTTATCAGAGAGAACACATGGTCTACAGTACCGGAATCCAGTCCTGCAGAAATATAGATATCGCGGAGAGGCTCCAGTTCGGACTCGCCCAGGTTCATAAAACCAGGAAAACCCAGGGAGAGAAGAGCTGCAGTTAAGAGAGTGAAACCGGAAGACATATAGAGTGTTTTGAGAAGCGAGTACCGCGACCGTGCGGCGATTGCTGTAACTGCGGCACAAACCGCAGTCAGAGCAGCACCCTGAAACCCGGCCAGATACCACGACACAAAAACAATCAGTGCAGTGGCAGGCAGACCTCTGCTCAGCCTGCCGGTGAGCAGTTTTGCAGAAAAGCCCGCTGTCAGAAACGGCAGTCCGGCAAGCAGCGAGAGCCCGCCAAGCAGAAGCTGTTTCAGTCTTGTCTTGTTTGCCCGCATTTGTGTTCTCTGACTTTTTCTACCTGTAGTGTTCTCTTATGTATGGTGCCAGCGCGAGGAATCTTGCAATTTTCAGCTCTTTGGCTACCATTCTCTGGTGTCTTGCACAGTTTCCACTGACGCGCTTTGCCACTATTTTTCCACGGTCACTGATGTATCTCTGAACCATTTTTTCGTTCTTGTAGGAAATCTCCATATCGGGATTCATGCAGAAACGACACTTCTTCTTTCTGGTGATCTTCATTCCTTTGCGTTTACCACGGATAGGCATCAGGCCTTCCTTTCTGTGTTAAAAATCAGTTGTATGCGGCGGGCACGGAGAAGAGTTTTGAAGTGTGTTCCACCGGTACGATCATTTGTCTTTCTGTGTGCTAATCGACCCTCAATAAGAATTGCATCTCCCGGATGAAGCTTTTCATCAAGAGAAGTCGCAAGTTTACCCCATGCATCAACTTCAATTTCTGAAACTATAGTTTCAGGATTATCGAAATATGTTTTCAGCCTGTTTTCAACAAGGATGTGCAGAACGGGAATACCGGAACGAGTCAGCGCAAGAGCCTTTCGGCGCTTGATGATTCCGGTAACAACTGCGTAGTTCAACCCAGGCAGCATATCCAGAAGAACCTGCTTGCGGTCTGCTGTTTCTGACATTTTTGTGTCGCTCAGCTCCGGGAATTCTTCCTGAAAGGTCATGAGAAGCTCCTGTTCCTAAAAGGGAATATCGTCGGCGTAATCGGAGCCCTGGGGTTCTTCCCGGCGAGGGGGTTCGCTGGAGCCGCCTCCCTGGGAAGGTCCCGCACCGAATCCTCCTGTTTTCTCAAGCATCTGTACGCTTCTGGCAAGAATTTCAATTCTGCTCCGCTTTGATCCGTCCTGTGCAGACCACTGGGTAAACTGAAGCTCACCTTCAATCATCACAGGGCTGCCTTTGTGAAGTTTGCTGCCTACCCGTTCGGCAAGCTGCCTCCAGGTAACAACATCAACAAAACAGGTCTTATCGTGCCATTCCCCATCTTTTCCCTTGTAGCGCTGGTTACTGGCCACACTGAAATTGGCAACATGGGTTCCGTTTTCAAGAATGTTAGTACGGGGATCCGCAGTAAGGTTTCCCGAGAGAAAAACCTTGTTGATGGAGGGCATGCGGATATCCATGACTATTCTCCAGCGTCAAATGCAGGAGAATCGTCCACAGAGTCTCTGACTGTATCGCGGTCATCTTTGAGGGTTAGATGACGCAGACAGTTGTCGTTGATTCTGAGCATTTTGTCTATGGCAAGTTTGACTTCAGAAGAGCCCTTCCAGTGCACGAAATGGTATACACCTTCACTCTCCTTGTTGATAAGGTACGCCAGCTGACGGCGTCCCCAGTCATCAAATCCGGTGAGTTCTCCACCACCGTCTGTGACTATTTCCTGTACCCGGCCTGTCTCCTTCTTAAGCTCAGCTTCAGAAAGACTGGCACTCCAGATAAGTACGGTCTCATATTTACGCAATTAACAAAGCCTCCTTCCGGCCCTGCTGGTGTGTAACAAACACCGAACCCGGAAAGAGACCGACAGAACAGCCTTTAAAGAACCGCATAGCGATTCAGCGCATCTGCGCTCTGCCTCCGGGCCGGCGACAACTGGTCGCTTCGTCCCCGTCCTTTATAACGGGGCAGGCAGCGGCGTATTATGCAACAACAGAACACATAGGTCAAGGATAGAGGAGAGCGGAAACCGTTTGTGTTAAATGAGATATGGAAACAGCAGAAATCCGGTCGCTTACAGCGTAAGAATCATCGCCGGGGTAAACTATGTAGAGATGTTTAAGCGAAAGATCTGTAAGTGCTGAATGCATAGATCTGGTTGTCCGAACAACTTCAGACAATTTAAATTCGAAGCCAACGTTTATTCCCTCCGGATCAAGAAGCAGATCTATTTCCGCCCCGGAATGAGTCCCCCAGAACCAGGCTTTTCTGTCACCTGTAACGGAAAGAATCTGCTCCATAGCAAATCCTTCCCATGAGGTTCCTGCTTTAACATGGCCTAAAAGTTCTCTGGATGTTTGCACAGACAAAAGGGAATGAAGCACCCCGGAATCTCTGATGTACACTTTTGGAACGCGCACCTGCCTCTTCTTTATGTTTACGTGCCAGGGCTGCAGTTTGCGTACCATAAAAGTACCGCAGAGGATATCCAGGTAGGAAGAGGCTGTTTTTCCTCCGGTTCCGAGAGACCGGGCAAACTCAGCACTATTCCACTTCTGCCCGTGGAAATGAGCCAGCATAGACCAGAATCGTCTCATGGCTTCCTGGGGAATTCGAAATCCAAGCTGAGGAATGTCCCTCTCCAGAAATGTTCTGGTGAAGTTTTCACGCCAGCGGAAACTGGCTCTGTCGTCTCCTGCAAGAAAAGAGCGGGGGAAACCACCTCGAAGCCAGAGCCTTTTCCACGATGCACTGTTGACTTCGCGCAGGTTGAATCCACCCATATCGACAAAGCCAATTCTTCCGGCAAGAGTTTCAGATACCTGCCTGATTATGTTGGGAGATGAACTGCCAAGAACCGGAAATTTCAAGGTGCAGGAAGGATCATCTACCAGCACACGGAGAATTTCATAGAGCTCCGGCATTCTGTGAATTTCATCAAGGATAACAAGCCCCTTCAGATCCCTGAGAACAAGTATCGGATTTTGAAGCACAGCACGATCACCCGGGTTTTCGAGATCGAATCTGTGAACAGGTTTTACCGCCGACAGTGATCGCGCAAGGGTTGTTTTACCACATTGCCCCCCAGCAGGGCTGTGACGGGATTTTCCCTGATTCTGGTCTCCAGCTGCTTTAAAATATGTTATCGTTGTAACATGCCTTGAAATAACATTGAAATTCGGGAAGTCAAGTTCCGAATTTCAATGTTAATGCCAGGCGAACAAAAGGAAGGGGCGACCGAAGCCGCCCCTGAAGTATCTGTGTAACCGCCCTAGCGAAGAACCATTGCCTGTGTAGACACGGTTCCTGCCGGAGTGGTAAGACGCACGAAGTAAACACCGCTTGAGATGTTCTCCGGAGTCCAGTTGATTGAGTGATTGCCCGCCGCAACCTCTTCGTTGACCAGAGTGGCCATTGTGCGGCCGGACAGGTCAAACACCTGGACAACCGCGTGACCGGTTACCGGTGTTGAGAAGTTGAGAGCAGTACTGCCTGTAACCGGGTTGGCGGCAACGGCTACACCAAGAACAACTGTCTCGATGCCTTCTGCGGCATCTTCAATAGCACTTGGATAAACATCAATCTTGGCGGAGACAGGGCCGTAGTTGTGTTTTCTTGCTCCTGTGTAGAGAGTGGTTGCGCCGGATGGAACGTTTACGGTGAAAGAAGCCTGTCCACTGCCGTTGGTTGTTGCTGTTTCGTAGAAGGTGATGGTTTCAATACCGTCAATACCGTCTGAAAGGGCAACAGTAGCTCCGCTGACCGGAGAACCCTGACTGGTAACAGTCATTGTAATCGTCTGTGATCCGGGGTTAACCATCCCGGGGTTGCAGTTGATAGCAAGATTTGTGGGGTTGGAAACATCGTTGTTAAATATTTCCATTGCAGGGTCACCGAACCATATGTACATCTTGGCATTGGTTTCTCCAATGGAGCCGTGAGCCGTTATGGTTTCGACGGTGGCCTCATTGATGGCTTCGCCAACATTGTAGACAGCTTCATCGTAGAGTTTTTTGTAGATCTCTTTCATGTAAGTGTGGTTAGCTTCTGTGTAAGACGGATCGTTTGCGCAGAGGGCGCCACTGGAACCGTGGTCATCCCATGCCCAGCTTTCGGCAAGGCTCTCTGTTCCGGTCTGGTACTGACCGCAAAGGCATGCGATGTTCCAGACGGGAGGCATGAAGGTGTTTGTGAGAGCCTGAATGTTTGTTTTGTTCCAGCCGGGGCTCCACGCCCAGTAGGTTACGTCTCCATGGCCTCTGTATCCGACGCAGCCAATTCCGTTGTTGAACCAGTCGGAAACCATTGCCGCAGTTCCACCCTCTGGAGGATAAACCTTGTAGAAGGTCATACTTGTGGCGTAGCTGTAAGCTGCTATCTGGTTGCAGCACAGAGTGTATTTGTTTGGATACTGCTCTTCGTGCGCAGCAAGAACTGATGTGCTGGGTACTATACCAGTGGTGTTGCTGTCAGTGAAATCGAACTGGTAGTAACCGTCTATTATCTTGTTTACCTGGTTGGTGATCTGAGCGGCATTACCTGTAAGGCGGCCAACCGCGATCTCCGGATTAAGATCGGTTCCCACAAGACATGCGTACCAGTAATCACCAACGAAACTGCCGTAGTTGTAACTTGGAAGAGCTGCATAGTCGCCGGCAATAAGAGCAAATCTGGTAAGGCTGGTGTCGAAATGATCGGTTATAGCAGCCTTAATAGCACTTGTAGTGGCAGAACCGGAGAAGGACTCTACCGAAGTTTCGTAGCCGATACCCTGGTAAAATTCTACCAGAGGAGTGATGGCGCTGAGGTTGGCGTCTGTTGTAATAAAAACAAACTCTGCTGCTTCTGCATCGGTGACTACCGAAGCGTCAGCCTCGACAAGGTCGTAGTTGATAAGCATGGCTTCGGCACCGCTTCTTACCGTTTCACTGGAAGGGTAAGCAAGGGTTTCCGGTGTTCCGGTGAAGTCGATTCTTACTGTCAAAGTAGTTGCAACAAGAAGCTCTCCTGTAACTGGGTTGTATCTGAAAGGGTTAGCAATGAGCTTGTCGGTGCTGATTCCACCCCAGGTTCCAGGGGTAGCAGCCACTGCCCACTGGGAAGGGAAGAAGTTGTTGGAATCGTAAACTGCACCATCCTGACGGAAGGGGAAGGGGTTGTGGGGCATGTCGATTTCCGGGGTCTGTACTGGAACGAGGTTGATACCGGAAAAAGTGGTGTATTCCACATTTTCAACGGAAACAACTGCTTGTGTTCCGAAGGGAAGAGCGAACATCTGAGCCACACCGGGAACATCGGGAAGACCGACATCCGACTGGGAATAGAAGCCGGGGAGTTCAATACTGTCCCATGTGGTTCCTCCGGCAACTGTATTTCCAAGCCAGAAGCCGGGAACGGAAACGCTTATCACCATATGATCCGCATTAGATTCAAGCAGATCTATGGAACACTGGTCTCCTGGCTGGCCACCAAAAGACTGCCAGTCAAAATTGCCGTGAAAGGCAAAAGCTCCGGCGGCCAGAACCATTGTTACAAGAAGTACATTCTTCATTCTGAGAAAACTCCTTTCAAAAAAGCCTGCGGGGAAAGTAATTCACTTCACGCTGATAACACGGTAATAATCATGTCTCTCCGGGTGCAAGTCAATACTGCGTGTTGACCTTTGGCGCCGCACCTTGAATAATTGGAGTTCACTGAAAGGAGTCTTAAGACATGAGGAAAATGGTATTTACAATTCTTTTTATCACAACTGTGATGCTTGCTGGTCCCGGAGCTGGAGGTCGTGTGGGTTACACAACCTCA
Organism: Candidatus Fermentibacterota bacterium; assembly: GCA_003646025.1. GTDB lineage: Bacteria > Fermentibacterota > Fermentibacteria > Fermentibacterales > JCC-6 > Sabulitectum. The sequence continues at coordinate 6,772 of QNDR01000067.1, read as the reverse complement.
GACGATCCCTTTACCGGATTAAGCGCGGATGGACCCATTTTTGGAGGACAGCTCGCATTCCCGCTTATGCCTGTCCTGGGAATAGAGATAAGCGGAACCTACACCAGTACCGAGTCTAATATTTCCATGGAAAGCTACCTCGCGAACTACCTGAGTGACGAGTACGGCTACGAGTACAACGGGGACATAGACGAACTGCGAAACTACATGGAAAATGAGCTTGGCTGGTCCCTTCCCGCAGAAGCGGACATGCTTAAGGACTACAAAGCAACATATCATAACCTGGGTCTTGCAGCTATTCTGAGAGCTGATATACCAATGGGAGCTTCACCCTTCAAACCATATATAGGCGGCGGTGGCGGTGTGCATTTTGTGGTAAGCGATGCTGATGCCATGCTGGGTATGCTTCAGGAGCAGGCTACGGGAAATCCGGCAATTGATCCCTACGATCATGTCTTTCCATCTGCAGAGGGTGTTATCGGAATGTCTTTTAAACCGGCTGGAGTGCCGGCCTCATTGTTTGGGGAAATCAGGCTTTCAAAACCGTTCGGTGACGACGCTGGAGATGCTATTGTCAGCTATTTCGGCGGAGCAAATCTGGGTTTTTAAGAGCCTTCAGAGCGCCCCCGTTTATCGGGGGCGTTTTTTTATGATGCTGCAGAATTGATTCCACAAACCAGGAGCCGAGCACTGAACTCCACGAGACTGCAGGGTCCAGCTGTTTTCCCGGAAGCCGGACACGATACCACCGGCTTCCTGAACCAGAAGCACACCGGCTGCCATGTCCCAGGGTTTCAGGTTTTCCTCCCAGAAGCCCCCGTATCTTCCTGTGGCAGTATAGGCAAGGTCCAGTGCGGCTGAACCGCATCTTCTTATGCCTCTGGCTTCTCCCAGCATTCCAGTTAGAACATCCATGTCAAAGTTGAGGTTCTCAGAAGTTCTGGAGTAAGGAAATCCAGTCGCAAACACGGCGTCCCGGAGTTTCACGGCAGAGGAAACCTTTATGTCTGTACCGTTGAGAAAAGCACCACCACCACGCATGGCCAGAAAAGTCTCTGAATGAACGGGATCGTGAATGCAGCCCAGGCTTACTCCATCCTCGTCGACCAGGGCGATTGAAACACAGAAAAAAGGAACTTCCACAGCGTAATTGTTGGTTCCATCCAGAGGGTCGACAACCCAGAAAGGGGCTTCCGGCCAGTTACCGCCCCAGCTCTCCTCGCCCAGAAAAGAGGATCCGGGAAGAAGAGAGGTAAGTGTTTCTTCAAGGAAATTTTCTGATTTGAAATCCGCTTCAGTAACAAACTCCATACCGCCCTTGCTGGCAACAGAGAACCCCTTCTCCCTGTATTTCAACAGTATTGAGCCTGCCTGGCAAGCAGATTCAACAACACAGTCTACAAAATTTTCTCTCATCGCTCTCCCTTTCAGAACAGAGGCATTGGAATTATATCACCAGATACATTCAGGGAGGAAATATGGATTATCGACGAATTGAGAAGAGGCTGAGATACCATATTAATGATTTGCTTATCCGCAACCCCCTGTGGCAGATACTGGTTCTGGTAGTTGTATCGTCTGTTATTGTATCTGCGGGAGTTGTTCTTGTTGACGATTCAGTACCTAACAGCTTCTGGTGGTCATTTACAAGGCTTCTTGACCAGGGGACTTTTGTTGACGATGCCGATGAATGCGATGATTCACAGACGGTTGTTGTTGGTGTATTAGTTACAATAGGCGGTATTCTCGTTCTTTCTCTGCTTATTGGTATTTTTTCCTCCAAGATCACCGAACAGATCGATTCTTTGAAAAAGGGCAGATCACCCGTGGTTGAAAAGGACCATTTCATAGTCTGTGGTAATGGGGACCGGTTGTTTGAGGTAACAAGAGAGCTGGTTAAAGCCAGACAGGAGAAATCAACAGACGGCAGGATCGTTTTGTTTTCCAGTGATTCCAGAGAAAAAATGGAAGAGATTCTTGTTCAGCGGCTGGGTAAAAAACAGGCCAGAAAAATCATCTGCAGATCTGGAGACCCCACGGATATAGATGCTCTTGATCTGCCGGGTTTTGACAGATGCGAAGGCTTTGTTGTGATAGGAGATCAGGACAGCACGGTAATTAAAACCCTTATCGCCGTGAAATCCATCATGGGAACCCGGGAGGCAAACGGAGTCTGTGAGCTCAGAAACAGAGCCAAGGGCAGAATTGCCCGGATGGCTTTTCCCGATGTCAACTGGATTCCAGTGCGCGAAATAGTTATGCGCCTGCTTGTTCAGGTAGGCAGACAACCTGGTTTGAGTACAGTTTACAGTGAAATACTAAGTTATGACGGAAACGAATTCTATATAGAATCGTGTGAGAGAGCCCTGGGTTTAACAATCAGAGAGATATCTCAGAAAGTCTCAGGCGGAATCGTTTCCGGAGTGTTAAGCAAAGGCAGAATTATTCTTAACCCTCCCGGAGATTTTGTTGTTCAGGAGGATGACAGTCTTCTTGTTCTCGAGGAGAACAGAGGCTCGTGTCATTTGGGAAAACCGCGTCAGCGGTATACAGTGCCGGCTATGGAACAAGAGGACAGCGGCAAACAGCAGAATCCGCTTCGAATGCTTGTTCTCTCCGGAGAGAGCAGGAATTTCAGTTTTATGCTCAGGCTTCTTGATGAATACTCTGATCCCGGCTCAGAGATTGTTGTGGCAGGCTCGATTCCACAGCTTGATGGAAACCGGTTGCTGGATCTGGTAGAATCCAGAAAATGCAGTAAGAAATACATTGAGATGCAGCGTACAGATCCGGATGCCGTGAAGCGTCTTCATCCGGAAGAGTACCACAGCATAATGGTAATTTCGGGCAAGAGCCCGGTGATGTCCGACGAGGAAGCTGATTCTGAATGCATAATAACTCTGCTGATCATCAGAGATATTTCAACAGAATTTGCAGAAGACTGGACAACAACGGTGGTGTCGGAGATCAGAAACCCCAAAAACAGAAGGCTTGCCACGGCAGCAGGAATTGATGACTTTGTGATTTCGAATGAAGTGTGCAGTATGATAATGGCTCAGCTGGTGATTCAACCCCACATGAAACTGGTTTACGATGAAATATTCGATCCGTCCGGGTGTGAGATTCAGTTGAGAGATGCCTCCCGATACAGCGCCAGGGATTTCTCCGACCTGACAGCCGTCGGGCTGGATAGGGGAGAGGTTGTTCTCGGGTGGCTTACTGGAGCTGGTATTGATTCAAAGGTGATGCTTAATCCTGCATCTGATGAGCCGCTGCCGGATGACCCGGGCGCCAGGATAGTAGTAATTGCTGAAAGGTAACAAAATGAAAGGATCCGGATTTGTAAACGCCCTGGGATTCATCACAGGGACTGTATTTATGCTACTGGGAGTGGCTTTCAGTGCAGGAGGTCCGCTGATGAACTCCAGGCTTGACTCCTCTCTTCAGGAACTGTCCTCCGGGCTGCGAACTGCCGGCGATGCCGTCAGTACATCAACAGAAGGAGTTTCCGGCTCTACAGGAATGATTGAGGAAGTGAGGATATCTCTGGAAAATACATCCGGTATAGTAACCAACACCGGAGATGTTATTCTGCAGACAGTTTCAATTCTTGAAGAGTTGAGAATTATTCTGCCTGCACTTGCCAACGACATGGCATCAATGCCGCCTATGGTAAGAAACATGGTGCCAGCCAATCATTTTGATGAGGTTGCTGAGAGAACGGAGACCATCTCTACAGAACTGGGATTTCTAAATACGCATCTGGAAGATCTTTCCGGAGATATTGCTGTTGTTGGCGAATCCATTGGGGAAGTGGCTGTTTCTGTAGGGGCAATGGAACAGGATCTTCTCTCTGCAGAAGGTTCCTTCAGTGAGGCCGCCGACAGGATGAACGAAGTGGCTTCTTCTCTGGAGAGCGGATCATTTACAGATGTTGTCTCTATTTCCATGGTCGGGTTTGGAATTTTGATGTTTCTTGCCGGGCTTTATCAGATTTCCACTGGACTAATGATTCGCAAACTGGTGAAAGGGCAGGTAGAAAAATGAGAGCTGCTCTGCTGGTGCTTACAATTTTCACAGTTCCTCTTGTCGCCGGGTCGTTTACGCTGCTTTCCGACACACTTGACCTGGGGGTCGGTACCTACCGTTCCGTAAAATTCAGAATAACTCCCCAGATGGCGGACAGTACCTGTATTTCCGGAGAGTTCTTTACTGAACCGATCCCTGCAAAGATAGAGTTTATTCTCATAACTGAACTGGATTACAGAAGAGGATGGGAGGGCCGTGGAGAAATAGACACACTTGGTGTTGTTTACGCAGAGAACGGACCGTTTTACATGGACATCCCCGATTTTGGAGATTACATCCTTATAGTAAGCAATCGCGGCAACACAGCACCGGTTACCCTTCAGGCCGACCTGTCAGTTTCCTTCAAAGGTTCCGGTGTACAGTATGACTCCCTGCCGTTCGGGATGACTCTTCTTATGAGTGTTCTGGCCATTGGAGTGGTGCTGGCTGCTGTTTTGATCACAGTCAAGAAAATGTCTTCCGTCAAAACTTGACCACTTTGATATATTATAGAGGAAGGAGGGCCGATGTTTATTTCTACGAGGAGCAGATACGGATTGAGAGCCATGGTTCAACTGGCAAGAAACGGGCAGGCCAATCCTTTGAGTCTGTCTGGAATTGCTGAGGAAGAAGAGATTCCTATCCGGTATCTTGAGCAGATATTCGGAAGGCTTCGCAGTGCTGATTTTGTCAAGGGACGCAGAGGCCCCGGCGGTGGTTATGTTTTAAGCAGGTGTGCCTCTGAGATTACACTTCTTGAGGTTATCAGAGTGCTGGAAACTGAATTTTTTCACACAGACTGTGTTCTTCAATGTCCCGACTTCAAGCAGAAGGAAGGAAGTTCCAAAGGGAGAGTCCCTTGCTGTTCCAGAGAAGACAGATGTCCCACCAAGAAACTCTGGACAGATATCAAGCTGATATGCGAAACATATCTCGGTAACAATACACTTGAAGATCTGTCCAACGGATCGCTTGAAATGGAGTAGACACAAAATGTGGCAGTATTCTGATATTCTTATGGATCACTTCATGAATCCCAGAAATGTAGGTAATCTTGACTCGCCGGACGGGCACTCAGAAGTTGGTTCTCCACAGTGTGGAGATGCCATGTTTCTCGATATTGCTATAGACGACCAGGAAAAAATAGCAGATATAGCATTCAAGACCTTCGGGTGTGCCGGGGCAATTGCCAGTGCGTCTGCCCTTACTGAAATGGTGCGGGGTCTTCCAATTGAAGAAGCTCTCAGCATAAAAAACAGCCAGATTGCCAAATTTCTCGGCGGGATGCCTCCGGAGAAATTTCATTGCTCCGTTATGGGTCATCAGGCTCTTAAAGCGGCGGTGGAAGATTTCAGGGCAAAGTGTAATGAAATCACCAAAGTTCTTGACGAACAGGGTATCACCGCTGTTCTTGTAAGACCAGGCAGAGTTCATCTGAAGTCTAAAGACGACATAGATGCTGCTGTGAAAGCTCTTGGTGACAGAATACAGAGGAATATTTCCGTAGAGGCAGGATAATGAAAACCGTATACCTTGATAACGCTGCAACAACAAAAATAGCCCCGGAAGTGCTTGAGACCATGATGCCCTTCCTGACGGAAAACTATGGTAATCCTTCCAGCTTTCATTCTTTCGGAAGCTCTCAAATGGAAGCAGTAGAGATCGCCCGGGGTCAGGTCGCCCGTCTTCTGGGAGCAAAGAGTGAAGAGATCTATTTCACCTCAGGGGGAACGGAAAGTGATAACCACGCCCTCCGGGGTGCGGTAAAGATGGACAGTTCCCGCAGGGGAATTGTAATCTCCGCTGTTGAACACCCAGCGGTGCTGGATACTGCCAGGTCACTTGCCAAAGAGGGATACCCGCTGGGAATTGCCGAGGTTGACACAAACGGAGAGCTGGATTCAGATAGTCTGCAACAGCTGGTCAGCACAGAAACAGCAATAGTTTCTATTATGGCGGCCAACAATGAAACAGGTGTGGTAATGCCTCTGAAAGAATCAGCGGAGATTGCCCACCGGTCAGGCGCGCTGTTTCATACGGATGCTGTTCAGATGGTTGGTAAGGAGCCCATTGATGTTCACTCTATGGGGATAGATATACTCAGCCTTTCCGCACACAAGCTTCACGGTCCCAAGGGTGTAGGTGCAATCTACATAAAAAAGGGAATACAGTTGCCGCCTGTTCTCACAGGAGGTCACCAGGAAAAGGGTTTCAGGTCCGGCACCTACAACACCCCTGGAATTGCAGGGCTGGGAAAAGCAGCCGAACTTGCACTTACTCACCTGGATGACACAGCGGTGAAAGAACGGGCTCTGAGAGAATCATTTGAAAAAAAGATTGTTGACAGTTGCCCCGGTTCTTTCATTGTGTCCGAGAAGGCTGCCCACCGTCTTCCTGGAACGGTAACCATTATCTTCAGGGGAATAGAGAGTGAAGCTGTTCTTACGCTGCTTGATATGCAGGGTGTCTATGCTTCCTCCGGGTCGGCCTGCAGTACAGGCAGCAAGAATTCAAGCCATGTGCTGACGGCCATGGGAGTAGATTTTAACCTGTCCAACAGCGCTCTCAGGTTCAGCCTCAGCAGATACACCACGCAGGAAGAACTTGACCACACAGTGAAACTTCTGGAATCAATTGTTGAAAGACTCAGAAGAATTTCTCCATACGCTGAATAAACACTGCTCCGTATCTCCGCAAAAAGACT
>QNDR01000066.1 GCA_003646025.1 Candidatus Fermentibacterota bacterium | reverse complement strand
GGACATCCATGTAGCCGTCTCCGTTGACATCTGTGGAATACACTGAGCTGGCGCCATTGAAATCACCGTCAACGGTATGTTCCGTCCAGATGGTACCCAAGCCGTCAACGTTCTCCCACCAGGTGATGTCGTTGACATTGTCGGCAGCTCCGAGGACATCCATGTAGCCGTCTCCGTTGACATCTGTGGAATACACTGACTTAGCGTAATTGAAATCATCGTCAACGGTATGTTCAAGACCAATTTGCAGAACGAGATCAAATGGATTACCGCAATAAACATCAGTGTCCAGGAGAAACTCACTACCCAGGGTTATAACCGGACCTACTACTCCTGGGCCCCCGTACCAGTCAGTCTGTACTGCCGAATCGGCGAATGATATCGTGACGAAACCGGAGATCAGCAAAGGCAGGATTCTAACAGACACAAGAACACCTCCAACATTGATAGTATTTGGAGCATTCATCCAGAAGCCAATACATCAATCAAGTAGAGGTCTGGCACCCGTAGTGGATGCTTATCGAACCCTCTGTAGAAGGAGCTCTATGCATTCGCTTTGCCACCCCGTAGTGGATGCTTTCGGAACTTCCATGGAGACTTCCTAAAAAATAGAGAAATATAAAATGTCAGGTACACAACCAATTGTGAAAACTATACAGCAGTTCTGAACGATCGACACTTACAGTCACTTTCTAGTCATGTTGATTTTATTATAATGCTACATATGGACTCCGAATCAGTAGAAAGGATTAATCTTAATGCTTTTTCAAAAAACTGAACTCAAATTTATCTTCACTCTTCTCATTTCAGTATCCATTGCTATTGGTGGATCAGGAGTCAGAGGTATGGTTACAAATAGCTATGGATTTCCTCTTGCAGGAGTTTTGGTATGTGCCCTCGAAGCAGAAAAAGGTGAGAGTTGTTGGACAACATATTGGCAGAGCCGTCGAATGACCACCACTGATTCTGAAGGATTATACAGTATTGATCTCCCTACTGGTTATCACTCAATGTACATTACTTTGGATTCTATTGTGTCCAGGTCTGGTTGTGTCGTTCTAGTGAATAATGCATATCTGGATCTTAACTTCAGTGAGGAAATAGTTCCTAATGAACCTGGCTCAATATCAGGATTGGTTACAGACCAGAATGGAACTCCTTTAGAAGAAGCATTTGTGCTCGCTCAAACTACTGGAGCCAGAGTACGAACTGATTCATGTGGGAGATACATCATCGCAGACCTACCGCCAGGGTTCCATACTCTTGAAGCTGGTCTTTATGGAATGCTAAGTGTTACTAATGACTCTATCTGGGCATTTCCAGAAGGGGAATCTGAGTGCAATTTCGATACTGCTTCCGGAAGAGCCCTACAAGACACCACAGGATACATCAGTGGGATTGTAGAGACAACCTACGGTTCACCAGCAATAAGTTTCACTGTTAGTGTTGTTGGTACTTCATTAGGTTCAATGACAGATTCAACAGGAGCTTATAGTATCAGGTTCTTTGAGCCTGGCAATTTCACGCTCAGGGCAAGCTGTGTAGGTTATCTTCCGTCTTTTTCTCCTATAATTAAGGTAATCGCTGGTGAAGTGTTTGAATACAATTTTATTCCCAGCACTTTCCTTGAAGCTGACTCCACTGGAGGAGCACTGAGGCCTGGACCACATTCCGGAACGAACATTGTTATAACTGACTCCAGATAGGAGCACTTAGACCTGGATCTAGTTCCGAGCCGAACATTGCTATACATGATTAGCAAATTTTTCTACTTGTTTGGTTCTCAAGTTCCTCCTGATGGATGTGCCAGTACTTAGTAGAAGAAGTTCTACACATTCGATTTGGCACCCCGTAGTGGATGCTTTCGGAACTGAAGAATCACGGATTAGGAATCTGTAAGCCTGCTCTTGAACTTAGAGTAGACTTTGCCCTTTTCACGCTTCCCAACTGCAATTACCATTACAGTGACTTCGGAGTCGTTCACTTCGTAGACAAGGCGGTATCCAGAGGATCTCAGTTTGATTTTGTATACATCAGAAAAGCCGTACAATTTGCTGGCAGGAATTCTGGGATTCTCCAGCCTTTCCTTGAGCTTCTTACGTAACTGTTCCTTTACTGGTTCACCAAGTTTCTTCCACTCCCGAAGAGCACTTGGTATGAATTTAAGCCTAAACACTGTCGATATCTACTTCGACAGCGTTGCTTCTCTCATTCTTCCTATCACGAACAACTCTGGCGAGTTCAGCATCCTCAAGCCTGTTGAGAAGCATTTCGTAGGTTTCGGCTGGGACAAGGTAAGCTGTTGGCGTGTTATGATTCAAAATGGTGATAGCCTCACCCTCAGCTTCTTTAAGAAGTGCTGTTGGATTCTTCTTCAATTCCGAGATGCTTGCTGAATAACTTGATAACACATGCTCCATATCAACCTCCACAATATGATCTATTTTCTGACCTTAATATCAATCTTTATTAAGACCTTGTCAAGACGAATATTTCATCTATCAGCCAGAGCAACGATTAGAAGTACATGAACAGAACCACTTGTGGATGCTATTGGAGCCATTGCTGATTAATATCAAGGAGTTCGATAATCCTATCTGGCATCCCGAAGAGGATTCGAACTGATAGTTTCATACTTTCGCATAAACCTCTTATACCCGGCGGCAGATGTTGAATCACACTGCCGCCGGGAATGTGTTTACACAGCTTCAAAGACTTCTGAAGGGGAAGAGAGTAAGAACTCTTTCTTCTCTATCCAGTTTTTCAGCTTGTGTGCTATTTCCTCTCCCATTTTTCTACTGGAAATACTGAACGTATTCAGCTTTCTGCCATTAAGAGTAATCTCCCCGGAGTACAGGTCGCGGTACGATACATGGCCCAGAACTTTGCCGCTGAGTTCAGGGTAATCGCAGGAGTAGTCTACAATCGGAGCAAGAATGTCTCTGTCGGAAACCCCGGTGCGAAAAGCCATGTCTTTGTCCAGTATGGGGATAGGAATACCAACCCCTACAGACAGGGAAACTCCGTAACCCTTGATCCACACTCCCCTGAGGTACCTGGGGTGCATCCCCCGGAGGTCTCCCCTTACAGAAATTGTTCCCGCTCCCTCTGTTGGAACACCGTTGGAGCCCCTTTCCGGATTGCTGCAGTGCTGCGTACCCGGCCCTGTTATCCAGCCGGTTCCCCCGCCTAGAAAGATCCTTGTACCTGTTCCAATGGTGCGGAAGTAGGGATCGTTGATAAGGGGGCTGAACTCCCCTGAGCCACTGTACCCGGCGTTGGTGAAATTTGGTTTCAGAACTCCCAGGTAGGTTCTGATTTCCCTGTCTGAACCGTTAACAGCCACATTGTAGTTCTGGTAGGCGTTCCTGAAATTTGTGAGTTCTGCACTTGCCACAGTTGAAATACTGATCTTTGTTTTAAGACCTCGTCTGGGGTAGCAATGGGTGCCGTGTCCTTCCGCTTCCAGATAAACTGTTTTTCCGCTTACCAGGTCTTCTATCACATGGCCGCCTCCGTACCCCGGTGCTTCTCCCTGAGCAGTTGCTCCAAGGAACAGATCAACCGCCGCTATTCCGCAGTAGGCGGGAACACCGTTGAGAGTGGCTTCTTTGAAATTGATCCTCGGAGCAAAATGACCTGTGTTTACAAGAAGGCCGCTTGAGCACATTGGCCCGAAAGTGCCTGTTGTTACAACATCCACCCTTTCTGCCGCGTTTCCTGCTCCATTTTCCTTAACAAAAGAGGTCATTTCTCCTGCAGTAAGGACTACTGCTGTTCCGTTCTTTATTTTTTCATTTATGGTCTCAATTGATTTACGCATTTTTCTCTTCACCTTCTGTCAGGTGTATATCTCCCCAGATACCCAGGGACTCTCCGCAGACAGCAATGATTCCCTGCAGTTTTCTTCCGGCTGCCACCTCTTCCACCACGGCAGTTACATCAGATTCTCCGTGTATTCTGTTTGCAAGAGAGGTTGCTGCAGCATCTGCTCTGGCTGCTGATAAATGGATGGCGGTTACTGCGTCGGCCCTGCCAAGAGAGAACGATGGGCCCACCCTGCCGCTTGAAGTACACACAGAAATTCCTTCTGAAGCGTTCAGGGAAAATCTTATTCCCGCGGCAAATGGAGACAGCTCACCTGGATAAACCAGAAACTCAAGGTGCCCCGGGGCTGATGCCCAGATGTCTCCACCGTTCTCTACAATGACCGTGCCGGAATACTGCTGAAGACTTTTGCCAACCTCCTGAGCAATGGCTCCAGCCACAGAGGCCATAGGCCCTGTGTTCCACTCCCTGCCGGCTTCTTCCATCCTTTTTACAAGCGGGCTCGCCGCTCCTGTGAATACCGGCGTAAGTGACCTTTCGAAAAATGGATTGCGTGCAATGTGTTCGTTCAGGGTTTTCCTTGCCTCAGCAAGAACGAGAAACGCCTGTTTCCTGAGATTTGTTTCTGCATAGATCTGCAGATCGCTTTCGCCAAGAACCAATCTGAAAGTTTTAAGATGGGATGTTGTCCAGTTTCTATAGAACCGTTCCGTATACATGATGCTCCAGTTTTGTAAGGGTATTCAACACAACTGACTGCTGTTGAAAAAGGCCCTGCTGAAGCTGAGATGAGTGTCAGATACCTGTGACTCTCCCGGCCCCGCAGGGCCTGGACATGGTCATGTGTTCAGATGAACGGAACAAGGGAAACCCCGTAAGGTTGTCTGCAGGGCATATTGGATTGCCGTGTTTCAAAAAGCTCCCCCTGTTGCAAAAAACCGCTCTGCATCACACAGAACGGCACGAAAAACTGTTTTTCGGGCCACCCCGCACATGGGCTTTCGCCTGCCACCGTGGAAATCTCTCGGTTGGCGCCCCCTCCGGGAGGGGTATCTCCTCATGCTCCGCTTAGTATATACGGTGGATATATCGTCAATCAACCTTTGCCGAAAAACCTTTTCCTGTTATTTTCCACCGTTGTATTGTTGTTCTGAGGAACGGAAAGGCCGGTCGCTGTGCGGATAGCAGACATATACAGAATGGAAAAACCCGTTTTATCCCTGGAGGTGTTCCCGCCAAAACCGGGGTACAGCCTTAAAACGGTTTTCCGTACGCTGGACGGTCTTCGTGATCTAAATCCATCGTTCGTAAGTGTTACCTATGCCTCCAGAGGAGATTCCACTGAAAAAACAGTAGAAATAGCTTCCCGCGTGCGCGATGAATACGGGTGTGAATCTCTTGCCCACATGACCTGTATCGGTCACACAAGAAGCGAAGTTAAAACTGTGCTTGACAGTCTCGAAACCAGAGGTGTAAGAAATATTCTTGCCCTCCGTGGAGATATCCCGCCCGATTCATCTGCCGAAAACCGCGACTACCGTTACGCAAGCGAGCTTATCAATGAAATTTCAGCCAGAGAGAGCTTCTGTGTGGGAGCAGCCACCTACCCGGAAGGCCACATGGAGGCGAAAAGAATCAGCCATGACCTGGACAATCTCAGACGCAAAGTGGATGCAGGGGCTGAGTTTCTGATATCACAGCTGTTTTTTGACAACAGGGTTTTCTATGATTTTCTGGAAAGGGTGCGAGGCAGAAAAATCGATGTCCCTGTAGTCCCTGGTATTATGCCTATTCTCAACTACAAGCAGATTAAGAGAATTGTGATGATGTGCGGTGTATCCATTCCAGCAAAACTTCTCAATCTGTTTGACAGATACTCACACAACCCTGATGACCTTGCTAAAGCTGGGGTCGATTACGCAATCGCGCAGATATCCGATCTCGTGAAAGAGGGAGCAGACGGTATACACCTTTACACTATGAACAGAATTCCTCAAATCCGTGAAATTGTGTTTCGCTCCGGTCAGCGGGAAGCAAAGTGAGGAGGGTCGACCTCCAGGTCAATTATGTTCAGCCGACACTGAAGCAGGTGCTCTGGCGTGCGGGATGCCCTCCCCATGAAGCCGGCCCTGAAATAGAAAACCGGGCGATGAAGGCTCTTTCCGTACTGGAAGAACTGTCTTCCGAAGCAATTTACGGAGCAGTACTGTTTCCAGCAGGAGAACACCCGGATTTTCTTCAGAACATGTGGCCGGACAAGCTTGTTTCTGTTTCCATCACCTCTCTTGGCGGAACTGTAGACGAACTTCTGGACGGCCCGGCGGAACTGAACCGGTTCATGCTTGATTCAGCAGCCTCTGTTGCCGTAGAGTCTTTAATGAAAGCTCTTCAGGCTGCTATGTCTGTATCCTTTAACATGATTCCGACCAGAAGGGTGGCGCCTGGATACGGTGATTTTCCCCTGAATGTTCAGAAAGATATCGTTAAATTATTCCCTGATCTAAAGATAGAATGCAATGAAAGCTTTATGCTGACACCTGTAAAAAGTATGACTGGAGTAACCGGATGGATTCCGCAAAACAGCTGAAAAACCTGCTTTCCGAAAGAATAGTTTTCCTTGACGGTGCCATGGGTACGATGCTTATGAAGTACGGAATGCCTGCAGGGGTATCAACTGAGATCTGGGCATCGCAACACCTGAAAGAACTCTCTGAAATACACAGATCCTACATGAACGCCGGAAGTGATATTGTTCTGGCCTGCACTTTCGGAGGCTCACAGATTAAGCTCGGTTTCGATACTGCACAGATCAACCGTATTCTTGCGGAAACTGTAATTTCCGCAGTTGACGGTAAAGCCTTTGCTGCAGCGAGTATAGGACCGTCTGGCGAGATGATACGCCCGGTGGGAGATGCCGGATGGATGGATGTTTACAACAGTTTTCTTGTGCAGACAAAAGCTCTTGTTGAAGCAGGTATAGATATTTTCTTTCTTGAAACCTTCACCGACCCCAGGGAGCTCAAGGCGGCCATTCTGGCAGCGAGAGATGCAAGCCCCGACGGTTTTATCAGTGCTCATCTTACATTCGCCGAGGATGGAAGAAGCGGAGCAGGAACTTCTCCCACAGCACTGGCTCTGCTGTGTAACCAGCTGGCTGTTGATGCTGCAGGCGCAAACTGCTCCACAGGCCCTGAAGGTCTTCTTCCGGTTATAAGCGAAATGGCAAGATTCTCTCACAGATTCGTTACCGTTGAACCAAACGCAGGGCTGCCGGACAGTTCCGGCAACTACCGTATGACCCCGGATCTGTTCGCTGCGGCAACGGAGGAAATAGCATGGGCTGGAGCCTCTATTATCGGTGGCTGCTGCGGAACAACACCGGAACACATCACAGCGTTGAAACGGGCAGTTGGCATAAGACCTGTTGAAAAGGTGAACAAAGAAACACTGGCAGCTTTTACCTCTGTTGACTCGGTGGTTCCCATTGGCGGGGCAATGCTGATGGTTGGTGAATCGGTGAACCCCACAGGGAGGAAAGAGCTTAAAAAGTCAATCAGGCGTGGAGATCCAGATACGCTCATCTCCATGGCAAGAGCTCAGGAGAAGGCGGATCTCATCGATGTTAATCTGGGCCTTGAAAAACTCATTCCAGAGGGATTTGTCGAACAGGTATTCTCCAGCCTCTCCATAGGCGCACCGGTTTCCGTAGACCTGTCTTCACCTGAAAACATTGAAGCCGCTTTTATCCAGAACGGCGGTATCGGGCTGCTTAACTCTCTTATGGCCACTGAAGAACACATAGCTGAACGAATTGATATCCTTCTACGCCACGGAGGATATGCTGTGCTGCTGCCAATAGATGAGAACGGGCTTGCGGAAACCCCGGAAGAACGGCTGGCTGTTGTTCAAAAGGGTATCACCATACTTGAAAGGTTCGGGTTCCCCGCTTCAAGAGTATTCGCAGACCCCATAGTAAAGGCACTTGCAACGGGAGCAGACCCCCGGGTAACTCTTGAAACTCTTCGGTTGTTCAAAAAGAATGGTATTCTGACCATAGCCGGCGTTTCCAATGTATCACACGGACTTCCCCAGCGGGGCGGAATCAACGCCGCTTTTCTTGCGACCCTCTCCATGGACGGGCTTGACGCGGGAATCGTGAATGTTCTCGATCCTGTTACTCCGGTTATCACCATGGGATCAGCAGCTCTTTGCGGCAGATTTGACCCGGCAGACATTGAAATTCCTGATGATGAGAAAACTGAAGCTCCCGGTAACGATGCTCTGCTGCGGAAAGCACTGCTCAAAGGTGACACGGCAGGAGCAAAACAGGCTGCGGGCCTGCTTCTTGAGTCTGGAATGGGAGCCGTGGCAATTGTTGATGAGTGCCTGGCTCCGGCAATGGACAAACTTGGAAACCTCTACTCCAGAAAGAAACTGTTTCTTCCCCATCTGATAGCAGGAGCAGAAGCGGCGAAAGCTCTTATGGCAATACTGAAACCTCATCTGAAATCGAACAGCGAAGCTGACAAAGGTACAATTGTTCTTGCCACAGTCAGGGGAGACATACATGACATTGGGAAAAACCTTGTTTCCCTGTTCCTGTCAAATGCCGGGTTCAATGTTGTGGATCTCGGCAAAGATATATCTTCTGAAAAGATAGTTGAAGCGGTAGAAACACACAGAGCTGATGCAGTTGGTCTTTCCGCGCTCATGAGTACAACCGCCGCGGGAATGGAAGAAGTTATCCGGCTGCTGGGGCAGAATAACCTTCAGATTCCGGTGCTGATTGGTGGAGCCGTTGTCACAAAAGAGTTCGCAGTTCAAATAGGTGCTTTCTACGCAAAAGACGCATACGCGGCAGTAGAATCTGCGGCTGAAATGTTGAAGTAGTAAACTACCATAGTTTTGCACACACGCAGCACAATTCTTTACTATTATAGTGGTCAATAAAACAACCATACTCCTTCTCTATTTACATGTCAAAATCATGCCGACTTCGTAACATATTGCACTGCACAATATTATGCAGATATGAATACAAATTAAATTTTTTATGTAAATGTTGTAAAAAGAACGAACTTATGCTGTGGATTACTTTGTTGAAAACTTCTATTGTCCTGTCTTACATCAAAAAGCATTTGACACAGAGCCCGATTGTTTCACAGAATTCGACTGTCTGGAGTTCTCTCTTTTTGAAAGGAATTACCTATGATTTTTCTGGCAGCTGCCGTGTTACTGGGAACCCTTGACCCTATGGATATTCATTCCGGGGATTTTCTTGATTTGAGCCCCCGCGAAGCCCTGGCCTCCGCGAACGAAGAGTACGGACAGCAAAACTGGCTGGCTGCCGCATCCGAATACCTGAATGCTCTTAAAATTGACCCGGGGAACCCTACTGCGATTTACAACCTTGCATGCTGCTATGGTCTCATGGGAGAAGAGGAACTGGCAACTCTCTATCTGAAAAGATCATTTGCCGCGGGATTTGACAATCTGGCCCTCGCGAATGCCGATACGGATTTTGATCCTGTCCGGGAATCCCCTCTGTTTTCGACGGTTATCGACAGTTTGAATACAGCTTTCACAGATCGCAGAGAGAGACTTGGCGAGGTACACTGGTTTGATGCAGAGCAGTCTTTCTTCTACCGAATCAATTTTCCGGAAGGGTTTAATCCTCCCGAAGAGGTGCCCCTGGTTGTAGGCCTCCACGGGCTTGGCAGTTCACCGGACAACTTCATGAGAATCTGGGAACTTATTGACAACCCTGAATTTATCTTCGTCGTTCCACAGGCTCCGTATTCGATTGGCGACGATTCCTATTCCTGGTTCAGAGGGGAACATGGAACGGAAGACTGGGGGCACAGTCTTGTTCTCGATGGAAACTATGTGCTTGATCTCGTGGAACAGATCAAACTTGAATACCCTGTTTCAGATGTATATCTTTTCGGGTTCTCGCAGGGTGGGTGTCTGACTTTGTACACAGGACTCCTGGAACCGGAACTGTTCAACGCCATTATTCCGTCTTCCGGGTGGCTTGAAGAGGAGCTCATTGGTACAAACCGTCTTTCCGGAACGACTTCAATGCAGATTGAACTGATGCACTCACCTGACGACACAGGCGTTTCCTTTGACAACGCCGAGAGGGCACTGTCAGTACTTTCAGAAAACGGATGGGACATTGAACTTCACCAGACATCCGGACCGCACATGGTGGATATGGACATGCTCAACGAAATTCTCTCACAGCTTGGTCTGGCTGGAGACTGAAAATCACAGAATTCAGAGGCCCCGGAGAAAACAGCTTCTCCGGGGCCTTTCCTTTTTATTTTACAATCTGATACTGGTCGCTTACATTCTCAAGCCATGCACCTATTCCACCAGCGGCTAAAGCACCCAGAACGCCGACTATCAGAGCTATACCAACTCCTATCAGCATCCATATAAGAACGGCTTTGCTGTAGTTCTGAAGGTTAACATTCATTGAACCTGAGAAAGCAAATACCAGAAGAAGAATCAGGTTAACAAAAGGTATCATCAAAGCAAGCTGAACCAGGAAGAATCCCCCGGTTGAAAAAGGGGCAGTTCTGTCATCGGCCATATTGTTTCCTCCGTTTGTTTATCAGCTGTTTTTCATTACTTTTGCAAGACTTGCCACCGTTCCGCTGATATCAGCAAGATCTGCCGGAATAATCATTGTGTTGTTTTCTTTGGCTAGATTGCCGAATTCGCCTATCCATTGCTCGGCTATTCTCAGAGAGACGGCCTGCTCCCCGCCTGGTTCGTTTATTGCGGAAGCAATCTCACGGATACCCATGGCTGTGGCCTGGGCAACCCTTTCTATTTCAAGGGCATGTCCTTCCGCCTCGTTGATCCTCTTCATTTTTTCGCCCTCGGACATGGAAATCATTTCCTGACGACTACCTTCAGCACGGTTGATCTTTGCCTGTCGTTCGCCTTCCGAAAGAGCAATCTCCGCCCGCTTCTCACGCTCAGCGCGCATCTGCTTCTCCATGGCCTGCTGAACTGATTCCGGAGGAGTGATGTTTTTTATCTCGTACCTTGTTACTTTTATTCCCCACGGATCTGAAGCCATGTCCACAGCGTCAACCACATTGGCATTCACTGATTCTCTTTCAACAAAAGTCTTGTCTAACTCCAGTTTACCTATCTCACTTCTCATTGTAGTCATGGCAAGTTGAGTTGTCGCGAATCTGAAATTGTGAATACCGTAGGCTGCTTTTACAGGATCCATTACTTTCAGATACAGAATTCCATCCACCTCAACAGATACATTGTCTTTTGTTATACAGACCTGAGGAGGAACATCTATCGCAACCTCTTTTAAACTCAGCTTGTACCGAACTTTGTCTATGAAAGGAACCAGAATATGAAACCCTGCTTCGAGGGTTTTTGAATACTTTCCAAGGCGTTCCACAACAAATGCAGATTTTTGAGGAACCACTCTTGCGGTTTTGAACAAAATAATGATAATCATCACTATAATGACTACAGGCACAAAATATCCCATACCAACCCCTCCCTCAGTTAACAGGTTCCACAAACAGTGTAATATTGCTTTTGCCCTTTATCAGTACTGAACTCCCTGAAAGTATTCTTACAGAACTGTCTGCTCTCCAGTATGTCCCTTCAAAAAATACCTTCCCCTCAGAGGTGCCGGGTACGATGTCTTTTACAACTCTGGCTATTTTACCTGTGTATTCGTCGTCCTGTTGTTCTGTACTGTCTCCCCTGAAAAAACGGCTGGCATACTTCCTCAGACCAAACAACAGCGCAAGGGAAGAAACGGCAAACACAACCAGCTGCCCGGTTGCACCTGGAAGTATTCCCATCCACACCAGGATAGAGGTAAGAACAGCCCCAGCTCCAAAAAACACAAGAATCACCCCGGGAACAACAAACTCAAGGAAAATCAGAACGACTCCGCAACTGAACCAGATCAGTTCAGGAGTAAGCCAGTTGAGCACAAGCACCCCCTTTGAATTGGATAGACACTGCATACATCATGAATAAGATAACAGCATTCATCTATTTTTCCAGTCTTTTCTTCAAGACGACTTCTTAAGATAGTAGAGATGTAAAAACGGAGGGAGAATCATGCTGTTGTTTGCCGTTCTGGCAGTTCTGCAGGTTCCTGTGGGCTCGTGGTGCAATCACAGGGTTTTTACTGACCTGTCACAATCCGTACTTATTCTGGACGAAGACACCGTTTCCACAGCACCTGGTTCCGGAGGAACAGTTCTTTGTTCCACGGAAGACCTGTTCTGGAAAGAGTGTTCTGCAGGTTCACCACAGAAAATAGTCTCTCTGCGTAATGGAGAGATCTTCTCCCGTGAGTATTTCAGTGGCCCTTACAGAGGGGGAACAGGTATACTCGTTTCTGTACCTGAAGAAATTTTGCTACTTGACCTGAATGGAACAGTTCAGCGCTCCCTTTACACTGGCGAGTACCCAGGCAGCCTTTGCAGCAACGGAAAATATATCTGGTATGTCTCCTCAAGAGATGCCGTTCTTAAAAGAGTTACCGTGGTAACAGAAGAAACAGAGATCGTTGCCCTTCCATTCATACCAGCCACTGTCGAATACCGGAACGGCCACCTTCTTCTGGGCAGAACTGGTGGAGGATATTCTGTTACAGATTTAAATGGAAACCAGATTCTTAACATTCCAACCGGCTTCAACGGCCACTTCAGCAGCAGCAACACCATTACTTTTCTGCGAAGCAGTCTGCAGGAAGGCTGCGAGATCCTTTTGTGGGAAACCGTTTCAATTGATGTAAAAACCGGCAGAGAAACGGTTACGGTTTCTGAAAACTCTGCCCCGGTTACCTGTGTTGATTTACCCGTGGATAACCCTGAAGCTCACTTCGATGTTCCCTACATGCATCAGAAGTGGGACACCCCCGACTGGTTCAACGGAAACTGGAGTTGTGGCCCAACTTCCTGCATGATGGCGGTGCAGTACTACAACCGCCTTACGCCGGACTCCATCTGGTGCAGTTCTCCCACCGGCCACTGGAGCCAGTGGGGTAACTACCTGCCCACTGAATACACATTTCTGGGGCACATCTATGACATTCTCGGTAAATCCCCGGGTGGCGTCTGGGTACCAGGGTCTCATGGGTTTATCTGCAGAAATATTGGAAGTGCAATCTGGGCAGAAATGACCTCCTGGATGACTCAGCATGGTCTTACTTCATATCAACTGGGTACAACATGGAGTGCGTGTACATCCGAACTTGACAACTCCTGGGTCGTGGTTGCCTCAACAACAAGCCCGTACACCGACGGCCACATTCTCGTTTTCAACGGATACTACAGCAACCATTCAGTTATCTGCAACGACTCCTACGGCAACCAGAATGAACCTGGATGGGGAACGCTTCCCAACGGCAAAGATGTTGTTTACGACTGGCCCGGATACAACAACGGTAACACGCAGCTTGGGATCTCACAGCTGTTCTCCGCAAGGTCGGAAGTTCTCACCCCGGCGGGTACCCTGATTGACGACAGAACTCTGGGCTACAGAAAACTGGGTCCTTGTCAGTACTGGCACGAACAGGAAACCGGCTACAACGGGTATTCCTGGTGGACTTACTCCACAGGAGCACTGCCTGACACCTGCAGGGTAGAGTGGATACCTGTGCTTTCATACAACGCAGACTATGAGGTAGAAACTTACATTCCCGATTCCCACGCAACAGCTACAGGCATATACCACATAAACACCACTTCCAGATGGCAGACGGCAGTTGTAGATCAGGGAAACTACAGCAACCAGTGGGTTTCTCTCGGCACTTTCAATCTGTCCCCTGCCTCTGCAATGGTAAAAATGGGCGACTACACCGGAACGCAGGGTCAGTACATATCGTTCGATGCAATCAGATTCACAGAGCAGACATCAATAGAAGATCAGAGTTCTTCCAGCAGTGAAGGATACTTCACGATCTCACAAAACCCTGTTCAAACCGGGTCTCCCATCGTTTTCGATATTCCTGAAGGTTGTGACATCACTCTGAGCGTCTATGATATGAACGGCAGACTGGCTGCAAGTGCCACAACCACTATCCCCGGCGTTCTGCCTGCAGGTGTTTACCATGCAGTTATCAGTTCCGGCAGTAAAGATATTTATCAGACGATCAGTTTCACCGTTGTTGATTAGAAAGGCACACCATGCTCTTAACTGCCATGCTTATCGCTTCTCTTTCCCCTTACATGGATGACAAGGTTTACCTCCTTGATATAGATGGCGCTTCCTCTTCCGTTCTGGGAAACTGGGCTTCGGGAGATGGCCCACTGAGGATAGCCTACGACCAGGCTGGAGACAGATTTGGAGTGGGTATCTACTCCGACAAACAGGTTCGTTTCTACAATGCCGATGACGGTTCATACCTGGACATGGAAAGCATGCCGGGATCTGTGTTCCAACCGGGATTCACCTCTGATGGTGATCTTCTTGCTCTCACAAGTGCCTGTTCAACAACCCCGTCCCGATTGTACAGGGGATCCGGGTACACGGATCTTCCTGCCACGGGATGTACTTTTGACTTCTGCAGTGCCACAAACACCGCGGTTGTTGCCATACCCGGGCCGGATATGGCCTATGCAATCCAGTACACCTCCCAGGGTATAGAAACACACG
>QNDR01000065.1 GCA_003646025.1 Candidatus Fermentibacterota bacterium | reverse complement strand
TGAACGCTGTCTTCGGCGGCAGACGCAGTAAGAACAACCTCCAGCACAACAGTTTGTGTGAGCTGTCTGCCCTGAGGTGTTGTAACTGATGAAATACTTGTAAATGTTGAGCTCCCTATTCTGGAAATCCCTGCGGAAAGATTCAGCTGATTAACAGATATGCCGGAGCAACCGGGTTCTGCACATGTAATACGCAGTGAAAATGACTCACCTGAGGTGACAGAGTCAGGACATTCCCATTCAAAAGGCTGAATAGACCCGACGAGAAGCAGAACTACCAGGCCTACCAATTTGGAACTCCTAATGCTTCACCTGTACCGCCTCCGGTAGTGTCTGCGTCTGCCTCCTCCACCATGTCAAGAATCATCTGTGCAACTTCAGGTGTCATCTCTGAATCTGAAGGTGGTGGCGGCTGGTTGCTTTCGTCACTGTCAGACTGGTCTTCATCCTGACCGCCGTTATCAGGCTGGTCCTGATTGTCGTCAGACTGATCCTGGTTGTTGTCAGACTGATCCTGATTGTCGTCAGACTGGTCCTGATTGTCATCGGGCTGGTTTTCGTCTGGACTACCGTCATCAGACTGGTCCTGGTTGTCGTCCTGTTGGTCCTGATTGTCGTCAGACTGGTCCTGATTGTTGTCATCAGACTGATCCTGGTTATCTTCCGGAGGTGGCGGTTCGTTCTGCATAAGCCACTTCAAGGCTACTTCGTAGTTCTGGCGGAGGTTTTCGGAAGATTCTCCTGTGGAAATCTCAGGCAGGAGCATCTCGACTACGCTCTGTACCCCCTGGTAATCTCCACCTGTGATGGCATTACCCAGCCTCGCAGAGGATTTTGCCCCCAGAAGCGTGTCTCCCTGGAACACATCTTCTGGAAATATGGAGAGAAGGCTGTCTGCTGTGAAGTAATCATTATTTACCAGGCCTGACAGTGCGTAGTTGTAGATCGCTCGAGGATTGTCAGGCATTCTTTCAAGAATTTCTGTGAAAATTTCAGCAGATTCCTGATAGTTTCCTTCGGCAATCAGACTGGACGCTTCCATGTACAGATCGTAAAGAGGCGTACGGAGAGCTGAAGAAACAACAGTAACTGCAATTAAGGTTGCAACTGTCATGATTCTCTCCTTTCCATCGCTGCCGCCGCAAGGATAAGCAGCAGGGCCGCCCCGAGGAAATACTGGTATCTTCTTGCTCCTGCGGCACCTGCAATCTCTGCATCTACCTGAGCAGAGCTTCTGCCAAGCAGCTCCCGGACAGGACCGGACAGGTCACCAGCTTCTGAAATCCTGGTGTAAAAGCCACCGGTTTCCTCAGCGAGGTTCTGCAGCCATTCCTCCTCAAGAACCGTTTTAACAGTATCTCCCTGCCAGATCAGCGGACCGTTATCCCCGGGAACAGTAACAGGAGTATCTCCACCTGTTCCCACAGTAATAAGCGCCATTCTTCTGTCTTTTGCCTCATCGATCGCGTCGTCCAGCGTGTAATCGTGGAAACCTCCGTCAGAGAAGATTATGCCTACCTGCCCCTCTAGATCCATATCCGGTAGAGCAGTTGCCATTACATCCACCAGATTGCTCAAAGCTGTTCCCTGGGGAAGAGCAATCTCATCTCCAGGGCCTGAAGGAATCCTGTCCAGAATGAAGTCATTGTCCATGGTAATAGGTACAGCCAGCCGGGCGTGACCACTGAACAGAACAAGACTGAACCTGGTGTCTGGCATTGAGCGTATAAGTCGCCTGATCTCTATTGCAGCTCTTCCAAGCCTTGAAGGAGCTTCGTCGTCGCACCACATGGACCTGGACACATCAAGAGCTATCACCACATTTTCCCCTCCCCGGGGAATGTAGGCGGGGGAAATTCCCCACACAGGTCCAGCTGCGGAAAGAGCAAGAAAAATAATCGCAATTGAATACAAAACAGTGGACAATTTGTGCTGGGCTGGAGGTGTAATTCCCACTCTTTTCCACAGCACCGGGCGTACGAACCTTCTCAGTCTTTTCTCGTCGTTGCGGAACCAGATCTGCCGCATCCACCAGTAAAGAGGGCCAAGAAGTGCAAGAATAATCATCAAAGGTCTTTGAAATTCCATTACTGCCCCCCTCCTGTGATGCGGAACGCTTTCCATCTTGAGTATTCTCCCACGGCGAGAAGAACAAGTCCCCAGATAAGCCATCCAAGGTAGTGGTCTCTGTACACAAACAGCCCTCGCTCAGGAAGAGTGGACGCCTCTAGGGAATCTATGGAAGCGTAAACACTTTCAAGATCGTCTTTGTTGTACACATTGAACAGCCTGCCGTTGTTTATTTCAGCAATAGCCGACAGAGTTTCCCTGTCTACTTCATAGCCGCTGTCTGCCCTGCCGATCGCAACTGTATAAACCGCAATACTGTCTCCGTGCAGGGTGTTAACAGCCTGGGCAACTGTTATAGGATCAACCACACCTGCGGTTTCCACGCCATCAGACAGAAGAACAATTACCCTTCTGTCTGTACTTGAAGAACCAAGCCCTCTGGCAGCAGAGGCAAGCCCTGAACCTATTGCCGTACCATCTGTGAGAAAGCCAAGTTCCGCGTTGGAGATAAATCTCAGAAGCGTGGAATGATCGAATGTAGGCGGACATATTGTGATGGGCTCGGCTGCGTACAGGACAAGACCTATTCTGTCATTGGGCCTGTTGTCTATGAATTCTTCAGCCGCGTCCTTGGCTGCTTCAAGTCTGTTGGGGTTGTAGTCCTCAGCAAGCATGCTTGTGGAAACATCAAGAGCTATGACAATGTCTACACCTTCACCGGCGTCCGGCAGCCTTTCAAAGCCTGTCTGTGGCCGGGCCAGTGCGATGAACAGCAGCAGAAGCCCGATCCACGGTACAAATTCAGTAAAAAACTTTCCCGAAGTAACAGTTGGTGTCCCGACGAAAGGACCTGTAAACACAGCTCCTCTTTCCCTGTGAACCGATCGCTTTTTCAGAATAGCAGCAATGACAAGCACCACAGGGTATAGAAAAAGAACCTGCCAGAGAGCGAATCTTATCATCTCGACCACTCCCTTCTGATCTCCGCAAGCTTTCTGATGAATCCGGCGGCACGCTCCCGGGAGCTGCCCCAGTCTGCAAATCTCTGGAGGGTGGTCTCTCTTACGAGAGGTGCAGATTTCTCAAGGAACTTTCTGCCGTCGCTGGTCGACGCAAGTGCTCTCGATATCTGGCCCAGGGTAAGTGCCCTGTTTGCAATACCAAACCTTCCGGCAACGGTGGTTCTGTACTGGGAGTCAACTTCGGCATAGAGTTCTGCCCAGTGGCCGTGTATGAAGTTTTCAGTTTCAAGCAGATCAAGGGCCTCCTTTTCCGCAGCTTTACCCCGGGGAATGTGAACTTTCGGTCTCAGCTCTTCATCCTGGGCCTTGTGTTTCCGTTTGAGCAGAATCAGAACTGCAGCCGCAACAATCACAACTCCCGCAATAACCGGAAGCCAGGGGAAATCTGGAGGTGCACCCCACACAAGCCAGAACGACATATTTCTTGCGTAGTCTTCCGGAAGGCCGGGGGGAATATTCATGTAACCGGGAAATGGTGGAAGGGATGGAGCCATAAGGGAGTCCGGGAACCAGCCACTGACAGCAATATGAGGAGGATTAAGCAGCAGAGTATCACCTGTATCATTCCAGGCTGTTAAAACCGGAAGCTGAAGAGTGTCTGCAAAAGAAAGCGGTACAATCTCAAAGATACCACTGTCAGATTCAAGGACAGTAAACATTTCGCAGGACTGAAGCTCCTGATACAGATATCCCTCTGGAACAGAGTAATCTACCGTTACCGGAATTCCAGGACTGGCATCAGACAACGCAGAGAGAAAAAGAAGCATATAAAACATCAGTGAGCTCTCCTTCTCTTTCTCAGGTAGAAGAATCTTCTTAAGGGCAGAATCAGATCGTCTGCCGTGGAAATGCTTACCACATCCAGCTTTGTGCGTTTACACAAAGACTCTCTGCCTGCCGTCTCTTCCTGAACCTTCTGCGCAAAAGCCTTCTGCCAGGCTGGAGATGATGTATTAACAACAGATTCTTTTCCTGATTCCGGATCACGGAACCTGATTTTACCCACATCAGGTACACGAAGCTCGCGCGGGTCATATATATGGATACCAACCATGTCGTGCTTTTTTGAAAATACCTTCAGCTGCCTCTCCCCTTTCGAACCAAACCTGAAATCACTCACAAGAAAGATTAGAGCTCTTTTTTTAAGAACTCTTCCCAGAAATTTCAACGCATTTTCAACATCCGCTTTTTCACGCCGGTCACCTGCCTCGATAACCTTTCTTATAATCGCCAGAGAGTGAGCTCTCCCCTTGTCCGGAGGCATGTAACCGTGAATGCTGCTGCCGTATGTAAGCAGCCCGACCCTGTCGTTGGTTCTTGCCGCAGAAAGAGCAAGTACGGCTGCGGTTTCAGCAACTCTGTCTGCTTTTGTGATGTTAACTGAACCAAAATTCAGGCTTCCGGAAACATCGACAACAAGCATTACAAGAAGTTCCCGCTCCTCTGTCAGTATTTTAACAAAGGGTGTGTTGGAGCGGGCGGTAACATTCCAGTCTATCAGTCTGGGGTCATCACCTTCAACGTAGGCTCTGTAGTCGGAAAACTCCATACCCTGCCCGCGGAAAACAGACTTGTAGTCTCCGCTTGCAAGCTGGTCCACCAGTTTCCTGGTGTGAATTTCAATTCTCTGTACTCTGCGAAACAGACTGTGAGCAGTTTCCATTGAAGCTACCTTCTGGTAACGGGAACCTTGTCGAGGATGCTTGAGAGCATCTCCTCGACGGTAACCTCTTCGGCTTCTGCCTCAAAAGATCTCATTATTCTGTGGCGCAGAACATCCGGAGCAACTTCCTTTACAAGGTCAGGTGTAACGAAAGCCTGACCGGTCAACAGAGCTCTTGACCTTGCCGCAGCAAGAATAGAGAGCGATCCTCTGGGGCTGGCCCCAACTGTAATAAGGTCTTCCAGATCGCGAAGCCGGTGCAGTTTAGGATGTCTGGTAGCGTCTACAATACGAACCACATAGTCGAGAATGTCGTTTTCAACCAGTATTCTATTGGAGAGATTCTGCAGTTCAAGAAGTCTCTCCGGTGTAAGGACTGGAGAAGCTGAAGGTCTGTCGGTACCTCCCATCCTGTTCAGTATCTCTATTTCCTCGTCCGGCGTGGGATATGTGATTATCAGTTTCATCATGAAACGGTCTATCTGAGCCTCCGGCAGAGGGTAGGTTCCCTCCTGCTCGATGGGGTTCTGTGTTGCCATAACAAAGAACGGTTTTGGAAGCTTGTGGGTTGTTCCGCCAAAGGTTACCTGACGTTCCTCCATTGCCTCAAGAAGAGCACTCTGAACCTTGGCCGGAGCTCTGTTAATCTCATCTGCAAGGATCATCTGTGCAAATATAGGTCCCATTCGCTCTACGAATGTTCCCTTCATGGGCTGGTAGATCATAGTTCCGGTTATATCTGCAGGCAGAATGTCCGGTGTAAACTGAATACGGCTGAAATCCGCGTTCAGGCACTTGGACAGTGTGCTGGCTGCAAGTGTTTTGGCAAGACCGGGCACACCTTCAATCAGTACATGTCCGTTTGAAAGCAGAGCTGTCATCAGACCCATTCTGAACTCTTCCTGCCCTACAACCACAGACGAGAACTGTTTTCTTATCTCTTCCAGCAGGTTGGCAGCTTCAGTAACCTCTTTTTCTATTTGTTCAACTCTTTCTCTGGCCATTACAAATCCTCCCGGGCTGTATGAAGTATGGTTCTTATTTTTTCTTCGTACTCTTTCAGCTGATCAATTGTTCCAGCCTCAAAACGCATAACAAGCACCGGTTGAGTATTGGATGCTCTCAGAAGCCCCCAACCATTCTGGAACTCAACCCTTACACCGTCTGTGTCGTTTACAGAGTAGTTCTGCTTCAAAAGAAGCTGCTTTACCTTTTCCACAAGAACAAACTTTAATGAATCTTCACACTCTTCCCTGATTTCAGGTGTGGCCATAACTGGCGGGAGGTGGGCCGTAAGTGAAGATACCGGGGCTTCAGCCCTTTCCGCTATCTCCAGAAACCGCAGCGCCGCGTAAAGAGCATCATCGTAACCGTAATACCTGTCTCTGAAGAAAATATGACCACTCATTTCACCTGCAAGAAGGGCATTTTCCCGGTGCATTCCCTCCTTGATTATTGAATGACCTGTGGGAAACATCAGAGCTCTGCCTCCAAGAGATTTTACCTGGGAAAAGAAAACACTGGAAGCTTTGACTTCGCTGATAACAGTTGCACCTGGATTGTCTGCAAGCAGGGCTTCGGCCAGAACACACAATATTCGGTCACCGAAAATAACCTGGCCCTTTTCATCAACTATCCCAAGCCTGTCTGCGTCACCGTCAAACGCTATTCCAAGGTCGCACTTTTCCGTGATCACAGTTTTCTGAAGGTCTTTAAGATTACTTACAACTGTGGGGTCTGGATGATGGTTCGGGAAAGATCCATCAGGCTCACAGAACAGTGGTACAACCCTGTGCCCCAGCTGGGTGAGCAGGTTTACAGCACAATCCCCACCGGTACCATTCCCGGCGTCAACTGCTACTTTCAGGGAGACCGGAGGGGCAAATTCCGACCTGAGCCTGTCCATGTACTGTTCGCGTATAGAGACTTGTTTCATTTCAGTTTTCGGAAAGATTACTTCATCAGCAGCAATCACCTGATTTCTTATGGCGGTGATGTCTTCTCCCCACAGGGTGTGCAGCCCCTTCATAGTCTTAAAACCATTGTATTCTGCAGGGTTGTGACTTCCGGTAATCATCACAGTTATGTCCGGCTTGAGTGTGTGTGCCGCAAAGTATGTCATAGGAGTCGTTTGTTCTCCCAGATCAAGTACGCTGCAACCGGCGGCAGACGCGCCTTTTGCCAGCTGGTCTCTTAATCTTATTCCACTGGGGCGGCAGTCCCGCCCGATGGCCAGAACCCCTCCTTCAGCCATTCTGCCAAGTACAAAACCAAGTTTTGATACAGTATCGTTGTCAAGATCTGTATCTGCTATACCTCTTATGTCGTATTTTCTGAAAATTTCCCTGTTCATCTGTTGTCTCCAGCAATGGGAAGAATCAAAGTGATACTTCCGTGTTCAATGTCTACATTGAGCCAGCCACCGTGTGATGAGGCAACCAGTCTTATAAATCCTGCTCCCAGAAGGTCCTGCTCTTCAGGAACCTGACGGTGTTCCTTACTCTCCCACTTAGATTCAAGTTCCATGTTGTTGTCAACTCTAAGCTCGATACCCATAACAGTGCCTGGATCGGCTCTTTTCAGAGTTTCCCTGAAAATTGACGATACAATTTCAGACAACTGTGCCTTTCTGCCTGCAATCCTTACACTGCCGCATATTGCCACAGACATGGAAACAAGTTTTACCGCTGCATCCTCTGCGATGTTCATGGCTGCTTCAGAAACGATGTCGTCCATCTGAACCGATTCCGTTCCTTTAATTCTGAGAGATTCTTCAGACTTGTCATCTTCAATTGATGAAATTTCCTCGAATACACTCATGATTCTAATAAGCGACCTCACCTCTTCCGAAAGGTTACGCAGGTCGTCAAGAATGCTATCCGGAATTCCATCGTCCACGCCGGTCAGTCTTTTGGCTGATGTTTCAATTGTCTTCAGTGGAGAGAGCAGCACTTCTCCGATACGGCTGAGAAACCGCGACTTGAGTACTTCCATAGAGGCGAGCTCACGACTTGAGTCTGCAAGTTGTTTCTCCAGTTTCCTGATGATTCCAGCCTTTTTTTCATACCTGTAATAGATAACTCCTATTCCAGCAATCAGAACTGTAAAAATCGCCGCAGCAAGTGAAAGAGGCATCAGGGCAACTCCGCTATCGTGTTTACTCTCACTGCATCAAATCCCGCTATTCCCCTTATTGTGTCCAGTGTGTGCTCGTCCAGCGTTATCCCGTTGTAGTTGAACATAACAGAAGGAAGAAACACTTTTTCTCCGGAATTACAGTTGCTCCGCATTGCTTCTATCACATCAGCTCCCGAAAGAAGCCCGGCGACGCTTACCTCAGAACCCATAAGTGTGTTCTTTACCGGCACAACCCGGTACCTGGAGTGTTTCACAGCCTTCTGTATGTATGAAGCTGCCATGGTTCCCGTAAGAATGGCTCCGCTCCCGTGGAATTTTCTCGCAGATGAATCGTCAATCATGGCGGCAAGCAGGCCTATCCCATTGGATACCAGAGTATTATCACCATAGAAACTTAGTTCGGGTACATCTTCACCTGTAATTGCGTAATATTCGTCTGCGGCATACACCCACGGTCTGCCTTTTTTCTTCAGTGCTTTCTTCTGCCAGTTTTTTACAATATTCAGTGTCTGTCCTGCCTGAAGGGCAGTTGGCCTTGAAAGAGGTTCAAGACCTTTCCTCCACTTTGTGAGCCCGACAGGTACGACCCCCAGAATTGAAATATTATGTCTGGAATAAAGGTCGGATATGGTGTTCTCAAGTTCCTCTCCATCGTTCCATTCCGGAACTTCAACTACCTGAGCCTGCACCTCAATCCCGTTCTCTGAAAGCCTGTCCAGGAGTGGAAGGATCTCAATGGGACCAGGCAGCCCGAGCAGTTTTCCTCTGAGAGCAGCGTTTGTTGTCTGTACCGAAACATGCAGCGAGTTAAAACCCCGTGCAATTGCTTCCTCTGCCTGTTGCTCTGTCAGAGTGATGTAAGTTCCATTAAGAAACGAGTACCTGACATCATCATCTTTAACGTGAAGAGAATCTCTCAGTCCGGGAGGCTGCTGGTCAACAAAACAGAAAACACACTTGTTTCTGCAGTGTCGCACTCCGGAACCGTCCAGATCTATCCCCCATCCAACGCCTGGTCTGCGTTTCAAAGAAACAGTTCTTTTCAGTGGTCCCCGTTTTATAGAAAGTGAAATACAGGCCTCGGACGACACAGCAAGCATATCAACCCAGTCTCTCACTGGAAAATCATTGCATGACAAAATAACATCTCCTGTGCGAAGACCTGCTCTGGCTGCAGGGGACACAGGTTCTATTCTCAGAATAGATGTTCCTGAGAAAGTCATTTATTCCAGCTGAAGCGCCTTTGCCATAACCGGATCCAGCTCAACTGCGAGTTTCATCTCCGCTTCGGCGTGACCGCTTCTTCCAGTAAAATCGTAAACTCTGTACAGATTGACATGGAAACCGACAATTGAACTCTTGTTGTCTACTGTAGAGGCCAGTACAAGTCCTTTGCGGAAATGATCTTCAGCTTCATCGTATCTCTTCATATCAAATGTGCACCGTCCCAGCATCTCTCTTGCCTTGATTCGGTAGTCCGGACTGACCAGAACCTTCTCAAACTCCTGGATGGCTTCCCGAAGAAGTCCCATTTCTCTGTAGGCGATGCCAAGATCGAAGTGCGTTGCATAATCTTCATTTGTGATACTGGAATCAACACCTTGCTTGAATTCCATGATAATGTCTGCCAGTGCCTTTTTCGAGGTATCCATTTTTATATTGTCGATATCGTCGAGGATATCTGCTACACCGGTAACACCGACTTCACTGTGCTCAGTCGGTCGCAGACCGTTGATAAGCTCGAGAGCATCTTTGTAATCCGGACAGACTTCAACAGCAGCCTCCAGGGAGGCAATAGCCTCGTATTGACTGTCGTTCAGAAGGTAAGCAACAGCCAGACGGTAAAAAGCTCTGGATTGCCCCTCTTTGTCGATGGTGTGCCTGATCCTGACAATTTCCTTGGCAGCGGACAGTGACTCCGGACAGATATCAAGAACTCCTTCAAGAAGTTCAAACACCATGTAGTCTCTTTCGTCGTTTCTGTATATCTCGGCTGCCCTCAGGTAGGCTCCAACTGCTCCATAGAAATCGCCTACATCCAGAAGCAGATTTGCCATCTCTATGTAACCAAGAGCGTCACCGGGGTCTCTTTCAAGGCGGTTGCGCATATCGGCCACCTGTTTCGAGAGAGCCTCTCTTACCTGTCTAACTGAGACCAGATTCATGGAAACCAGCACGTCGCCCAGTCTGGCATCTTCCGGACCTTCTGTTTGTTTCTCCAGCGCTTTAAGAACATCTCCGGCTTTCAGGAGACCACAGGCTACAAAGTACTCTCCGATCCTCTGGGGACCTGTATTCTCAAGCTCGGTCATACTCCAGTCTTCGTCGTCATCTCTGGTGATATCCTTGAGTATGTCATCTGAAGACTCGCTTCTACCCTTTTGAATATCACTTCTATCAAAAGAAAGGTTGTTCTTTTCAGTTACAGCATCCTGCTCCAGATCGTCCAGATCTTCTTCAGCAGCAACTGTTGACGGTGGTTTTTTCAAAAACTCCGAAAGAGACTCAAGCTGAACATCATCAGAAGCCTTTGAATTGTCCTGAAGAAGATCATCCTGATCAAAGGACAGGTTGTTCAGAAGAGCACTGCTGTCAACTTCAATTTTTTCCGCAGACGGCTTCTTCTTTGCTGGCTTCTTCCTGGGAGCTGGATGAAGTTTTGCCTGAAGCTTCTTGAGCATCTGGGTGGCTTTCTCGAGTTCAGGGAGATTTCTCTCCATGGAAACCGAAACCGCATAGTCCAGAAAAGCTTCGTTTTTCTGTTTGTATGCAACCTTTGCAAGGTTGTTTACCCACTTCGGGGATTCCGGGTCAAGAACTGTAAGCGCTTTCAGCGCACCAGCTACTTCAGGCAGATCCAGAGATGGTTTGCCTTTGAGGTAGCTTACATATTCCTTTCGGGCCTGCTCGTGTTTATCCTGCTGGCTGAAACAGTTTGCCATGATAAGATGAGCTTCAATTTCGTTCGGAAACGCCCGTATTATTTTTCTGCAGATGGACAGTGCCACCATTTGAAGACCTTCATCACTGTACAGGTTTGCGGAAGTAAGAAAGTGTTCTTTTGCCTTTTCGTCCTGTTTTAGTTTAAGAAGGATATCACCTATTTTGTTGTGTACGGAAGCATCTTTTGCATCTTCCTCCACGACCAGGCTGAAAATCTTCAGCGCACTTTCCAGCCTGCCCTTTTGAACCAGATCATGAGCTTTCTTTTTAAGTGAGGTGACATTTTCAGTCATTACCGGCAGACTCCCCCCGTTTTTATCCGCGTTCTAGGTACTATATACCTTTAGACCCGCGCAGTACACCACCGCCACATCGGGACTCCCCATATGGTACGGTATTGTTCTAAAATCGTTGCAGTTCCAGACAACATAATCTGCATCATATCCCGGCACAATACGACCTTTACGCTCACTTAAACCAAGTGCTGCAGCACCATTTACAGTTGCAGATGCCATAGCTTCCTCAACAGTAAACCCACACTGACAAACAGCAAGACTCACAATAAGCGGCATGGAGTCACAAAAGCAACTCCCCGGATTGAAATCTGTGGCGACAGCAACCGTTGCACCGGCATCCAGAAGTTTCCTGCCAGGAGGGAACGGTTTGTTAAGAAACAGAGCTGTTCCGGGAAGAAGTGTAGCAACTGTACTGCTGTTTGCTATGAGACTGATGTTGTCATCCGATATTGAAAGAAGATGGTCGGCACTTACTGCACCTGTTCCTACTGCGACGGCGGCTCCGTCTGTATCAAAGAACTCATCGGCGTGTATTTTCAGTGAGAACCCCTGCTTTGCAGAAGCTGAAAGGTACCTCTCAGCCTGCTCCGGTGTAAAAACACCTTTCTCACAGAATATGTCCACGAATTCCGCAATCCCCTGCTTCTTCACTGCCGGATTAACTACATCAATCAGATGGTCTATGTATTCATCAGGTTTTCCGGCGAATTCCTCCGGAACCTCGTGGGCACCCATGAATGTCGGAACTACGGTTTGAGGAACTTCTTCAGCAACTCGACCGGCCACTTCAAGACACCTCAGTTCGGTTTCCATATCCAGTCCGTAACCGCTTTTAACCTCAACAGTAGTTGTGCCATTTGCCAGCATAATGGCAAGATGATGTTTCATATTGTTGCCGAGTACTTCTTCCGAAGCTGTCCTTGTTTTTCTAACACTGTTGAGAATTCCACCGCCTGCAGCGGCAATTTCTCTGTAATCCGCGCCTGCAGCCCGCATTGCAAACTCTTCCTGGCGTGTTGCTCCGAAAATGGGATGTGTGTGGGAATCAACAAAACCGGGGGTAACAACGCCACCCCCGGCTGAAACAAATTCAGTGCTGTCTGAGAAGCTGACGTGAGAATCCAGTTCTCCAGCAGGACCGGCCCAAAGCACTTTCCCGTTTTTCACACACACAACGGCATCGCTTACAAGACCGATACCGGCATCTCCGCTGCCATCCATGGTAAGGAGCTGCCCGATATTCCTCAGTACAAGATCAGCCCTGACTCTCACCGGAAATTCAGGCTTCTGGAATTATGGAAGCAACCTTTCTGGCTCCCATGCGGTGGAATTTAACACGGCCTTCGATTTTAGCGAACAGCGTGTCATCACTTCCCTTACCCACATTAAGACCAGGATGTATTCTTGTACCTCTCTGACGTACAATAATAGTTCCTCCGCTTACATACTGTCCGGAGGGTGCTTTAACACCAAGTCTTCTTCCGGCAGTGTCCCTTCCATTCCTGGAGCTGGAGGACGATTTTTTATGAGCCATGTCACAACCTTTCTATCTACTAACGGTATCAGTCTGCAACAACCATCCTGGTGGATGCAGAATGCCCACCTGAAGTATACCTAACCTGGTATACCCCAGCAGGGAGTGTTTCACCGGCACTAAACGCATGGTTTACAACACCGGCGGAAATGTTCTTTTCATACACAGTTCTGCCGGAAATATCATAAATTCTGAGGTTTCCATCAATACCCGTGTTTGAAAGGGAGAAATTGCACACACCTGTAACCGGATTTGGTGCAACACTCACGCGGATAAATACATCTTCAGGGGAAGATTCCCCTATACCTGTGCTGAACACAAAGTTTACTTGAATCATTTCTTCTGAGCCGACGACAATACCGGTTTGCGTCTGTGAACCCATTCCGGCAACAGTCGCTACTACATTGAAAGTTCCCGGTACTGTCGCCTTTGAGTACCCACCGTCAACAACATCAGTCCGGCAGAAACGGAGAGGACTTGAATCAGTTGCATCAGTTTTCTCAACCTCTATAAGAGCGTCCAGAGGGTTCCCGGAGCCATCCAAAACAGTACCATATATACCGTATGTGCTTGTTATGCAGAAATCCAGCATGGGCATGTAGTTTGCGTTCGCAATACCTGGCCAGTCCGGATCTGACTTTACGTTGGAAACCTCTATTGTGTGATCAACTGTTCCCACTTCACCGTAAGACCAGTCGTTTACATCGCCTTCAATTGCATACCAGGAAGCCCCTGGAATCCACAGATCGTAGCTTCCGTAGTAGTCGATGATACTGGGGTTGTTCACATAGGCATTTCCCTGTGCAGTTATAAACTCAAGATCCTGGATGACAGCAGTGGTACTGTAGTTCCACACGGCGTTAAAACACTCGACACCACTGTGGAATGACAAGCCAGTGGCGAAGTTGTTGATATAGTTACTCTGCGCAGGCCAGTCCTGCATTGTAATATCCCGGATCGCAACACTTTCAGGACCCTGCCAGTAAGCTGAGGTGTTCATGTAGCTGAAGTCACGGTTCAGATCTACTCCGTTCGCGTTGTACCTGCTGACGTTTACGTAACCATCTGGATTAACAATGCAGATCACCCACAGCTCAGAGTTGTCTACAACGTAGGTACACATATCACTTGTTCCGTAGTTGTCTGTAAGCACTTGAAGAAAGTTAAGTACACTCATGCCCGCTGTTGGCTCGTCTCCGTGGATGTTGCCTGTTATTCTGATCTCAGGCTCTGCCTCGTCATCATTCACATTGTCGCTGACGATCACGGCATACAGCTCTCTGCCCTGTACTGAGGTACCGTACTGTTCAATCCTGGCAATGTCTGGATGACTGCTGACAACCGCATTCAGTGAAGCATAGATCTCGGAAATTGTCGGGTATGCAACCAGAGGAACAGGTGTTTCTTCTCTGTAAACTCTGTACCCCATGTTGTGTAGAGCTGTTTCCTGTTCCTCGTTTACGTAAAGACGCACTTTTGATGGCCGGAAAACCGCTTCAATGTCGTAACCGTTGTCGTTAAAGAAGTCCATGTCGATCCTGGTAACCTCAGGTACGATCACGGAATTCCATTCTGCCACAGCGGCAGAGGCAACAACAAGAATCAGTATGAATGTATATTTCAATTTGCTGTCCCTTCAGGGTTTAACACAAAATACTTATACGGGGATGTGCAACTATCATGTACAAAGCAATCATAGTCAACCTTGCCACACGGTGTCGTAATTGTGTAGAATCGGGCTGCGGTCGGGGTGTGGCGCAGTTCGGTAGCGCACCTGCTTTGGGAGCAGGGGGTCGCTGGTTCGAATCCAGTCGCCCCGACCAGCATTACCTCAACAAAACGCAATTCCTGACAGAACATCCGTCTGCCGTATCAAACCGCACCAGATAACACCCGCTGGACAGTTCCTCTGACGCAACCCATTCCACAGTGCTGATGCCAGCAGGGAAAACTCCCTCTGCCACAGTGCCTGCCACCCTGCCGGCAAGATCATACACCGTGATGGAAACATCTGCCTCTGAAGGAAGATTGAACGTAATACCAAGGGCCGCAGAGAAGGGATTCGGAGACAATTCGCTAATCTCAGTAATTGAAGCGATA
>QNDR01000064.1 GCA_003646025.1 Candidatus Fermentibacterota bacterium | reverse complement strand
TTTAGAGTACAGAATTCTCTCCGACGAGGTCTGGACAGATCTTCCCGGAGGGGTTGAATGCATGGCTGTACCCGTTAACCACCCTGCCGGCGCAAGGGGATTTCTTTTTCGTTACCAGGGGAAACTACTTGTCTATTCAGGTGACACAGGGCCGACAGACAAGATATGGAAACTGGCAAGAAGCAACGGGGAAGCTGTAGCCGTGGTGATTGAAGTATCGTTCCCCGACTCAAAACGCAACATTTCCATGACATCTGACCATCTGTGTCCTTCTCTTGCTGTAGATGAATTGAAGAAGCTGGGAGCAGATGACGCTTCAATTTTCGTTTTTCACATGAAGCCGTGGTTCGCAGGCGAGATAGAGAAAGAACTTCACCTTCCAGGAAAAAGTGTGAGCCTGCTCAAACCTGGAAGCCGGATCGAATTTTCCTGAGCTGCAGTTTTGTGTCAGTCGTTCCCCGCGTTCATACGCAGGTAGAGAGAAGCCTGGAATATCGATTTTAGAGTGGAAACTATCAGCAGTACAGCAAGAACCCAGACGGTGGCGGCGACAAAGGTTGCAGTCCCCGGGGAAGCAAACAGCAAAAGGATTACCGGCAGAACCGCCAGAAAACCAAGCAATCCGAAGCTGATGCTTCCGGTGATCTGGTGGCCCCAGTTCCCCTTTACATCTTTCCAGGCACTCTTCAGTGCAGTGAATGGGTCGGTTCTGTCAATCACCATTCTGGGCGCAACAAAAAAAGAGGCCATGGTCCACATGGTTCCAAGGCTTCCTGTAAGCAGGTTTCTTCTACCTCCCCTGCCTTGAAGCATCTTCAGAGCAAGCCCGACTGTGGCTTCCACCATTGCCCATGCCGCAATGTAGGTGACGACTGCCCATGAAGCTTTGAAACCGTCGGCAAGGGTGGGATCGCCACCTGCCATCCGTATTTCAGCTCCGGCAATAACCGCACAGTTAAAAAATGTTATCACAAAGTAGTTAAAAAAGTAGAACAGGAAAGCAAGAACAATAAATCCCGCCCTGTTGCTGGTATAGATGTTCTCTATGCTGTCTCCGCCTGCGGACAGGGGGAAGTAAAAACTTGCACTTACAAGCAGGCACAGAATTCCAGACAGAATGGGAAAAACCATGAGTTCTTTGTCGGCCATGAGTATTTTCCAGCTTTTCTGAACTGCGTCAAGAGTCTGTGATATTACATTCATTCAAGTACACCTCTCCATTGCTGACAGCGCCAGGGTTTCGTATTCTCTGCGTATGAGAACAGCGAAACCTTTTACCGCAGAAAATCTCCCGGGCAGCAGTGTGTGCCTTCTTTCGCACTATGCTGCTGTGGACAGTGCGTTCACCTCTACACTGAAGATAATACACAACTGGTCTGTTCTGCATTCTGTCCTGGGCCCGCAGCATGGATTCTGGGGAGAGACCCAGGACAACATGATAGAATGGGAAGGCTACATTCACGAAAGATACGGTGTACCAGTTAACAGCCTCTACGGGAAAACACGGATTCCCACAGACAAAATGCTGGCAGGGGCAGACTGCGTGCTCATCGATCTGGCAGACATCGGCAGCAGATACTACACCTACATCTACTCAATGGCTTTCACAATGCGCAGGTGTGCTGAACTTGGCATTCCCGTTGCGGTGATTGACAGGTCAAACCCTCTGGGTACTTCCCTTGTGGAGGGGCCGATCCTTGACATGGAATTCAGATCATTTGTGGGGCTTTATCCCATCCCTGTGAGGCATGGTTTAACCATTGGCGAGCTCGCCCTGCTGTTTGCACAGATTGACGGGCTTCCAGAGCCGGTAATTCTATTCATGAAGGGCAATCAACCCTGGGTTATGCCTTCACCAAACATGCCCACCGCAGACACGGCTCTGGTGTATCCGGGAATGTGTCTTCTTGAAGCCACAAACCTTTCAGAGGGACGAGGTACCACCCGTCCTTTTGAAATTTTCGGTGCACCCTGGCTCAACCCGTGGGAACTGTGCGATGAGTTGAACAACTCTCCGTTTGTCGATGGAGCAGTTTTGAGGCCGCACTTCTTTATCCCAACCTTCAACAAGCATGCAGGAGTCAAGTGTGCCGGAGCACAGATACATGTAACAGACACAGACAGGTACAGACCGTTCAAGGCAGTTCTGGGTATTCTGAATTACTGTTTCAGAAAAGGGGAGACAACCTGGAACAACCCTCCGTACGAATACGAATACAAAAAGATGCCGGTGGATATTCTTGCAGGCGGCAGCCATGTGAGGTTTGCAGTTGATGCCGGGGATGCCGGTACCCTGATCAAGCTTTCTGAAACTCCGTCTGAAGTGTGGAAGAAGACTGTAAATGGCGTGGTAGACCGGCCGGACAGATTCTTGTTCAGATGATTCCCCCCTGTTGTATATTCCCGTGTTACCAGTTTCACTGAAGGGAAAATCATTTTGAAAATTGCTTTTATCTCTGATGTCCACGGTAATCTTGCTGCTGTGAAAGCCGCGCTGAAGGCCGTAACCAGTCACGGCGTTGACCTTGTTGTCAGCCTTGGCGACCTTGTTCAATACGGGCCTGAACCTTCTGAAGTAATCAGTTTTGTTCGCGGCAGCGGGATTGAGTGTGTTCAGGGCAACTGCGACAGAGCAGTGGCCAGACGCCGTGAGAGTACCGGTGAGGAGTTCGAGAACCCCCACTGGAGGAATATTGCAGCGGATTTTCTTAAGTGGACAACAAGTCAGGTAACAGCCGGGCAGAGAAAGTGGCTGAAGAATCTGCCTGAAGAACTCAGGTATCAGGTGGGGAAGAGGTCTGTCCTGTGCGTGCACGGTCTCCCGGGCCATCATGCAGCAGGGCTTCCTATGGAGGCTGCGGCAGAGATATACGATGAAATTCTCTCTAAGGCGGATACTTCTGTAGTCGTCTGCGGGTTTACCCACACTCCGTCAATTGTCAGAAGACCCGGGGGGCTTATTATCAACCCCGGTTCCGTTGGTGGAGGTTCTGTTCCTTCAGGAGGAACGGCAATGATTCTGTCATTTCCCGAAGAGGGAGAGCCGGAGGTGGAAACCCTGGAATACACCTATTCATTAAAGGCAGCAAAAGATCGTTACAATGAGATAGAGCTGGGAAGTGTTTTTCTTAAATGTCTGGAACTGGGTCGTGACCAGAGAGGCAACTGGCACACTGACGATCCTGAATGGAGGCAGCAATGGGCAGAACTCTGATACAGAAAATAATCAGTAAACATGGAGGCGGTGAATGTGCCGGAGGCGATGTTGTATGGATGGACATAGACAACCGTTCCGCAAGGGACTTTGCCGGGGCGAATGTTGTCGGAAATCTTGAAAAATACGGTGGAGACTCCCCTATAGCAGATCCAGAGAAAACATTCTTTACCTTTGACTGCAATGTACCGGCCAACACAATTCCTTATGCCACCAACCAGCACAGAATTAGGCTGTATGCCAGAGAGCAGCATCTCAAGGTATGGGATGTAAATGCGGGAATAGGAAGCCACGTTGTTATTGAGGAAGGGCTTGCAAAACCCGGAACCACAACCATAGGAACAGACAGCCACCTGAACATAATGGGTGCTGTAGGGGCCTTCGGTCAGGGTATGGGTGATGTGGATACCGCTTTCGCCTTCAAATCCGGGAAGATATGGTTCCAGGTTCCGGAATCTGTGAAAGTAACTCTTAAGGGTATGCCTGCACCGGGAACAGAAGCAAAAGATGTTGCTCTGGCAATGCTCAGGGAATTCGGCAGTCACACTCTGCTTGGCAAATCAGTTGAGGTGCAGGGGGAATGGCTGGATCAGGCTGAGTTGTCGGATTGTATTACCTTTGCCAGTCTGGGAACTGAACTGGGTGCTATCATCATTCTGCTCCCCCCGAATCAGAAAGTGCTTGACGCATTCAGCATGAAGAGGGAAGAGGCCGTTTATGCCGATGATGATGCAGTGTACGAGAAGGAATACACACTGGACATCACAGGGCTTACACCACTGCTGGCTGCTCCGCCCAATCCCCACAATGTACACGCGGTTTCCGAGTATGCAGACACAAAGGTAGACGGTGTGTTTATAGGCAGCTGCACCAACGGTTCTTACGCTGACATGGCCTATGCTGCAAAGCTGCTCAAGGGAAGAAAAGTAGCCGATGGTGTTATGCTTAAAGTTGTTCCTGCCACAAGAACCACATGGATGAGGCTTCTTCACGAAGGGCTTCTTGCAGACCTGTTTGACGCAGGTGCTATTGTAAGCAACGCCGGGTGTGGAGGCTGTGCTTCAGGTCAGATCGGTATGACCGGTTCCGGAGAGGTGCAGATAAGCACTTCCAACAGAAACTTCACAGGGAAGCAGGGAAAGGGCGACACATACCTGGCAGGTATTGGAACCGCCGCAGCCAGTGCTGTTCTTGGAAGAATAGCCTCGGTGAACGAACTGGAGGAGGTTTAAGGTGGCATCACTTAAAATACAGGGCAGGCTCTGGGTTCTTCAGCGTAATGGAGAGCTTATCAGCGACATCGATACAGATATGATCTTCCACAACCAGTATCTTGCAATAACAGACATAGCAAAGATGGGTCAGTACGCTTTTGACAATCTTGAAGGTTTCAAAGATTTCGCAAAGCTTGCAAAGCCCGGTGATATCGTTCTTGCCGGAGATAACTTCGGCAGCGGCAGCTCACGACAGCAGGCTGTGGACTGTTTTACAAGTCTCGGTGTAAAGGCAGTGATCGCCCGCTCCTACGGAGCGATCTACAAGAGAAATGCGATCAACAGTGCTTTTCCTGTAATTACCATGCCCGACGCAAAAGCCTCCGATTTCAGCCATCTGGAAACAGTTGTGCTGGACATGGAAAAGGGGCTTCTGAGAGACAGGAAAGTGGAACCGATGAGTGGAGTTCAGAAGGACATATTCTTTGCGGGAGGTCTGTTTCAGTACGCTGAAACTTTGAAGAAATAGTGCAGTTGAGAGAAGGTGATCAGGTGTGTCGGTGAAGAAAAAGATCGTGATGCTGGCAGGCCCCGGCTTTGAAGACCTTGAGTTCTGGGTTGTATACATGAGGATGGTTGAAGCCGGGTTTGAAGTGCTTATAGCCGGTACCGAAAAAGGGAAAGAGTACACCAGTAAAAGCGGAGGGCTAACGGCGCAGGCGGAGTTCAGCCCCTCTGAAATCCGGCCTGAGGAAACAGATGCCGTTCTGATACCAGGCGGGTGGGCTCCGGACAAACTCAGAAGAGACAGGGCTGTTCTTGATCTGGTGAGAGGTGTGTACGATAGAGGAGCTGTGGTGGGGATGATCTGCCACGCAGGGCTGGTTGGCATTTCCGCTGGAATAGTCGATGGAAAAAAGGCTACAGGTTCGCTGGGAATAAAAGACGATCTGGAGAATGCCGGAGCGGTGTGGGTGGATGAGCCCGCTTTCAGTGAAGGTAATCTTGTCTGGGGACGGGTAGTTAAAGACATCCCGTATTACTGCAGAGAATTGATTAGCACGTTACAGAATAAGTAGCTGGAAAGAAGGAAACACCGTGTTTCACGTAGATAAAAACAAATGTACAGGTTGCAGAGCCTGCATCAGTGTTTGCCCTGCAGATGCAATCTCAATGGCTGGCGGCAAAGCTGTTATAGATGAAAGCAAATGCATCAACTGCGCAAGATGCGTCCAGGTCTGCAGACCCGGGGCGATATACCAGTCTTCACGGACGGGGCTGGGAAGTGCTCAACCCGGCCAGAACCCGTTTCAGAGTTCCGGCCGCGGTATGGGCAGAGGAGGTGGCCGTGGTCTTGGTAGAGGCCCGCGTGACGGCAGAGGCGGCGGCCGCGGTGGTGGTGGAGGCCGGGGAAGGTAACCTCCTGTTCGGAACATAACTGTACACTGCTTACACTTTTGTAAGGGTGGTTGAATGAAGAGTTTTATTCCAGTAGGTCTGGTTCTGCTCCTGGCAGCAGTGCTGTATATTCCTACCTTGCACACAGGGTTTCTAACAGATGACTTCCTCGACTGCAACCACACCCTAAGTGAGGTCCCGGCTGCCTTTTCTTCTCAGTA
This sequence comes from Candidatus Fermentibacterota bacterium, assembly GCA_003646025.1. Lineage (GTDB taxonomy): Bacteria > Fermentibacterota > Fermentibacteria > Fermentibacterales > JCC-6 > Sabulitectum. The sequence continues at coordinate 8,770 of QNDR01000064.1, read as the reverse complement.
TGGAGGCGGCTACAGGCCGCTGATGATTTTAAGCTGGGCACTGGACAACAAGCTGTGGAGTGTGGAGAACCAGACAGGCTGGCATGCGGTTAACCTGTTTCTTCTTCTCGTCTCTTCGCTGTGTGTTTACTTTTTCCTGGGCCGGTTCCTGAAAAGGAAAAGCGGAGTTATTGCCGGTACAGCACTGTTTGCATTTTCTTTCCCAATGGCGGTGGCGGTTGCCCGTGTTTCGTGGCGTACAACTGTTCTTGCTCTGATCCCATTTCTTGTTTCCTTAATTCTGGTTTCTGTCTGGAGCAGTGGTTCAAACAAAAAGTGGCTGGCTTTCGCCGCTGCATTTTTTTTCCTTGTATCCCTCCTGGTGAAGGAGACTGCAGTTTCCGCTCTTCCGGTGATTGCAGTTGTCGCATACTGTTCTGCACCAGCTGATTCAAGGTGGAAGAAAACGCTGAAGGCAGTTGTTATCGCCATGGTGCCACTGCTCATCTACGCACTGCTGAGATATCGTGCCATGGGGTTTGGTGTAAATTATTCGGCAAGTACTTCCTTCGGGCTGTTCATGGTTAAAAATCTCATACTTCAGAACGCTGTTGTCTGGGCACCATGGCTCTCCTCCATTTCAGCCCGAGTACTGTTTCTGCTGTTTCCTGCAGCAGTCTACTTCGTGATTCCCCTGTGGAAGTACCGTATTCTGGTGTTCACCATGGGTGTCTTCATGATTCTTCCTGTAAGTAATCTGACTCTCAGACCGGATCTGTCTGTTGCGGCTCTTCCGGGTTCAGCACTCTTCCTGGGATTTCTAGCACAGAGATTGCAGAGGAAAGTGTTTCTCTATCCTCTGGGTACAGTATTCTTTGCCGGTGTTATCCTTTTCTCCAGAGACGAAATTAAAACACTGATTGCAGCATCAGACTATGTGGAGAATACCACACAGAGGCTTGCAGAGATCGCAGGCGAACTGCCGGGCAGCGGTCCTTTGTTTGTTGAGGGCGTTAACAGTTCTGTCGGGGTTTACGGTACATTCTGGCCGGGAGAGTATATGGTTCCCATGCAGATGCTCGGGATTGACCCAGGCAGGTTTGTAACGGGAACAGACAGGATGTGGGAAGGATTGATAACTGAAGGAGAAGGATATCTGGTATTCATGGATGAGAATGGAATCAGCTACAGGTGGGCACCTGTTTCCGTCGACATGTACGAGGGGCTGCCGGACACTGCTATAGCTATTTCCGGTCCTGTGGTGGCAGGCGAACTGATCCGGTATCCATCGTGCACGAAGCAGGGAGAACCCGACCCACTTTATCTTGTTTCATCTACTTATCCCGATTCGGTAGTTACTGTATTCCCGGAAATTTCAGGTGGAGAGGCGGTGTACAACCTTGCAGCTGAGCCTGTGTGGCTTGCATCAGACGGAGTTGTTCTTTTGGCTAAAAACTCGCAGGAGCTGGTTTTCTCAAGCAGAAATATTTCTCTGGAACAAGCCGTCAGAAACCTGGAAGCAAAACCTTAAAATGTCAGCGGGTGAAGTTACCTGATATATCCAAGAGCTTCAAGCCTGTGTCTGTCAATAAGTGCGGCTTCATTCTCCGTTGGAGTGCAGATACAGGGCCATGCCCAGTAGCTTAGAACTTCTTCAAAAAGAAGGCTGTCTGTTGGCAACAGAGTGGTTTCACCTGGATCCTCGGCAAGATTAAAGGTCTCGGAAGAGTCCGGCTCAACAAACCATATTACTTTGCTGTCTCCACTGATACCTGCGACCGAAACTGTGTCTACCATGACTCCGCTGGAAGGAATTACACGGTTTTCCGGGATCACCCCAAAGATGTCGATCCCCTCTACATGATCCGGTACAGGGATGTTGAGGTATGTAAGAAGTGTAGGCAGTATGTCATACTGGCCGACATTGCGGGAGACTGATGAACCTGGTTCTATTCCAGGACCGGACATGATCAAAGGAATATGAAGTGCCTGCTGATAGAGGTTGTGCGCGTGTCCCCAGTCACCGTGTTCCATGAACTCTTCGCCGTGGTCTGCAACAAGAATAAACAATGTGTTGTCTGCTCTGCCCGTCTGCCGTAGACCGGCAAACAGCCGGGAGAGCTGGCTGTCGGTCCATCTTATTTCAGAGTCGTACATTGCAGTCATGTGCTGGATAACAGCTTGGTTAGAGCAATACTCCATTGCAGGCCATTCAGTTCCGCCACTTGTGCCTGAAAGCTGAAAAAGAGTATCCCACGGTGCAGGAGGTTCATAGGGAAGGTGAGCATCAAAAAAGTGAATTGTCACAAAAAACGGTTCTCCAGGATCCGTGTGTTCAAAGTAACTGAGCAGAGAGTCAACAGTGACATCCGCATTGTCGCTGCCGTCTTCATTTATCCAGAAGTAGTCATTTCCCCTTGTTATACCGAATGGTTCACCAAGGTAGCCCACATTAACCAGCGCAGCAGTTGAGTATCCGTTGTCTTTCAGCACAGAGGTAATCGTGGGAACCTCCGGATCAAGTCCGTGGGAAAAGCCGTTGTAATAGCTGCAACCATGGCTTCTTTCTGTTAGACCGGTGAAGATCGAGGCCATTCCCGGAAGTGTCCACGGTCCCTGAGCCTGGCAGTGTTCAAACACGATACCCGAGGCAGCAAGGCTGTCTATGGCGGGTGAAGTCTCGCGTGTGTACCCGTAACATCCTAGATGATCGGCGCTAAGAGTGTCAATAAGAATCAGAACAACACTGGTTTTGGCAGGGTTGCCGGAGCACGAAAGTGTCAATAGAATCAAAAGAATCAACGATGCAGACAGCAGTATAGATCTCACTTCAGTCTCCTTATAATATGTTTCCAGGCCGAAGAATAACACACTTTGTTATTCTGCGGCAAGGAAGGCATATTTGAGTATGAGAATGGAGGTAATATGATTGTAAGCTTTGCGCTTGTTTTTCTTGCTGCTGTCTCCTCTCCTGTGTCATCCGGAGGGTTTGCGGCTTTTGTTACTGCAGGCGGTGAGTCTGTGTGCGTTGTTGACGGTGGCGGGGAAACAGTGTCTGCTGTCGATGCGGAAATTGGTGAAAGACTGAGCTACCCGGCTTTGAGTGAGCTCAGGCTTGTGTATGTCTCCTCAACCAGAGGGCTGGTGGAAGAAGATATAATTTCCGGAGAATCCGCAGTTCTGTCTGCTGAGCGCACAGGTGCTCCATGGTTCTCCTCTGACGGTGATCTGTGGTATACCTTTGACGGTTTCCTGTACAAAAACGGAGTTTCCACAGGTGTTGAAGTCCCCGCTTTCTATGTATCAGTTGAAAACGGTGTTGCGGTGTTTACAGACAGAAGTGATCGCCTGCACATTGTGTCACTTATAAGCGGTGAAGGCCGTGTTATTCAGGGCTTAAGGTATTTTTCTCCTGTTGTGCTTGCAGGTGGTGATGTGGTTGTTTCTTCCCTCACCGGGGAGATAGTATTTGTTCCCGCAGGCGGCGAGCCTGTTGTTGTGGCCTCCGGAGAACAGCCATGCTGGAGCTACCGCAGTGGCGGTGTGTTTTTCTGTGTGTCTTCAGATGACGGGCACGATCTCACAGCTGCTGACCTGTGGTTTGTAAAGCCGGGGGAAGAGCCTGTTCAGGTAACTTTTACTGAGGACATTTTAGAGACAAAACCAGCATGTTCCGGTGATCTTGTGTGGTTTCTTGATGCTGTCGCTGATTCTCCCAATTGCATGAGAACAGATGTTTCTGCTCTTTAAATCTGTGGCTGTTCTTGTTACAGCAGGTATTACAATCTGTCTTGACCCCGGGCACGGTGGAACCAGCACAGGCGCTGTGGGAGACTACATCCTTGAGAAGGATGTTGTTCTTGAGGTTGCCCTTGAGCTGCAGAACTGGCTTAGCCAGGTGCCTGGTATCTCTTTTGTGGGGTTGACCCGTGACGGAGACTACAATGTTTCTCTGCAGGCAAGAACCGACTACGCCAATTCGTGGGGTTTTGACTACTTTGTTTCCATACATGAAAACGCCTTCAACGGCGCTGTCCAGGGAACGGAAACATTTTGTTACTCCCTGGACCCCGGTGATGTGTCATACCAGCTGGCTGTTCCTGTACAGAGCAGCATTGTAAGCGGCTACGGTTACACAGACAGAGGAGTTAAAGCCGGGGCATATCTGCATGTTATCCGTGAAACGCAGATGCCTGCAATACTTGGGGAGGGCAGTTTTCTTGACTACACTCAGCAGTGGAACGAATCCTACCTTTATGCATTCAATGTGGACGATCACAACGGGGTGCAGGCGTGGGCATACACACACGGTATCTGTGAATTCCTGGGTTTGTCTGTACCGTCTTACGGCAACGGTGTGGTGTTGATGGATAACCTTTCGCCGGGGTTTACCGTTGACGATTCGCTTGAATGGGCTGTGGAAGCCTCTGGTGCTCCCTGGATGATGAACTGCTTTACCGCAGAGGCCTGTGCTGAGAGAACTGCTTCCTGGAGTTCCATGGTTGCTGTTAACGGTGTGTTTTCAGTTGAAAGCTGGTGGACCTCGGGCAGCGATCGCTCCCAGTCTGTGTGTTACCGAGTATTCCATTCTGGAGGGTACACGGATGTAATGGTGAACCAGTGTTCTCAGGGAGGTGGCGAGTGGTTTTCACTGGGAAACTTCAGTTTTGACGGAGACTGTACAGTTCAACTACTGGGTGCAGAGAGTTCGCCTGGTGTGATGGTTGCTGATGCGATAAAGCTGGTTCCGCCCACAGGTGTGGAAGAAAACAGCACCGACCTGTTCAGAGTGGTTCAGAATCCCTGTTCGTCATTTTGCTTTGTCTTTGCTGCAGCTGGTGAAACCGAGGTTCTGATCTTTGATTTCACCGGAAGGCTTATAGATACGGTTACAGGTTCCGGTTCAGCAGTATGGATACCGGCAAATCTGCCTGACGGCGTGTACTTTGCCGTTGAAACAGATACTGATGTGGCTGTGAAACTGGTTTACCTGAGATAACTATCTGTCGAACAGTCCCATGGCTTTCAGACTGACGATGTCTGAATCCGTTACAATGAAGTGATCCAGTATTTTGAAGTCCATGTCTTCAGCGAGCTTTATCAGCTTTCTTGTTAAAGCCGTGTCTTCCAGGCTGGGGTCTGTTTTACCGCCGGGGTGGTTGTGGACCAGAATAACACCTGCGGCGCCGTGTGCAATTACCTTTTCAACCAGATTTCTGGGGTAAACCTGCGTGCGGTTTACCGTTCCGTACTCAAGATCAACTTCCGCGAGAAGGGTGTTTGCCGAGTTAAGCAGTATGGCTGAAAACCTCTCTTTTCTCAGTGTGCCCAGTCTCTTTTTCAAAAAGTCTGCAACGTCATCGGGGCCTGTGATCTTTGTTTTTGCCGCAGGGGTTTCCGACAGGGCATTTAACTGTGAGAACAGAGACAGCAGCGTGGCCACTGATTCACCTGTACCTTTAACTGTCATCAGGTTTGCAGGAGACTGCCGCAGAATGTTCTTCAGACTGCCGAATTTTCCAAGAAGTTCTTCAGAGAGGCTGCGTGTATCTTTTCTGTGTATAGCGTAGGTAAGAAGAAGCTCCAGGGCTTCACGGTCTGTGAAGCCCTTTATGCCGGCTCTAAGAAAACGCTTCCGAAGTCTTTCTCTGTGACCTTCCATTACTTCTCCAGATACACCGTGGTCGACGGGAATGCGAAATCAAGCCCGAGGTTTTCCACAACATGCATGATCTTCAGGTTTATATCCTGTCTGCTCTGGAGGAATTTCGGGTAATCTGTTGTTCGGATAAAGAATATCATTTTAACATTCAGAGAAGAGTCGCCGAAAGTTGTAAAGTGAACATTGGCTCCGTTGTGCTCTGCCATATCATCCTCTTCAAGCATCTTTCGCAGATCGGTTACCAGCTGCTGCATTTTTTCCGCTGAGGCATCATAGGTTACACCGATATTAATTGTGCACTGACGCATGGGTCTTTTAGAGAGGTTGTCGATTGTAGAGTCTACAATCTCTTTGTTGGGAATTGTAACCAGCGTTTTAGCAACAGTTCTTATTCTTGTAGACCGAAGCCCCACTTCTTCAATGGTTCCGCTGACATCTCCAACCTGAACGAAGTCTCCCACCATGAACGGACGGTCGAGAAACAGTGCAACGGAAGCGAAGATTCCCGCTATGGAATCCTGGGCGGCGAAGGCAAAAGCCAGACCTCCTATACCCAGCCCGGCGATAATACCGGAAACGGGGTAGTTCTTGAGCTGCATGAAGAACACTATTCCGATGGCTGTGATTGTTACTTTTGCAAGTTTTCGCAGCACTGGAATAAGCTGGTCATCCAGCTGGGATTCCGTTTCATCGGCCATGGAGCCCATCTGAATAGCAACATCGTCGATAACCACGAACAGAACTCTGATCACCGTAAAAGTAAGAAGAACCTGAATGATGTTCAGCGCAACAAGATTCACAGCTCCGTGCAGATCCAGGAACAGCAGAGAGAAGTAGAATCCGGTGAAAACTACAAGAAAGCTCATTGGACCGGCAAGCCCGTCCAGCAGTATTGTGAAGAAGTTTTCGGTTTTCTTTCTGGCTTTTTTCAGCATAGAGCTGACAATCTTCCTCAGGAGAAGTGACAATGCGATACCTGCTATGAAGAGCCCGATTCTGCCTACAGGTATCGAACCGGGAGTGAAATCAATAACGGTGGTAAAGATAGACATAATTTCCTTTCGCCTCTTTGTGTTTCAGAAGGCAATTTTGCTCTGTTTTCAGAGTGCTGTCAATGGGCACTGTGTACATCGTAATGTAATTAATCATTTTCCGGCTGCGCTGCTGGTTGACGAAAGTGATTTTGTTGGGCATTATCGCTTTCACCACTATTACGGGAGGCGTTTTGAATCCGAAACTTGAAAAGTATGGTAACTGGTTTTTGCAGCTTGCGTTAGCCCTTCTTGTATTTTTTGGTTTTCTCCGTCCTTACGTTATTGAAGCATACAGAATTCCAACTCCCAGCATGTCACCTACTCTTCCAGTGGGGGACCATCTGCTGGTGTTGAAGGCTGAAAACGGCCAGCAGATACCTTTTTCAGACAGGTTGCAGCCTCTTCTTCACAATTTCCGAGGCGGAACAAGGTGGCTTCTTATGCCTGCAACAGGCTCTATTGAGGTAGGAGAGAGCATTGTGTTCCGTTACCCTGCTGACCAGGAAGTTACATTTATAAAAAGGCTGGTTGCCGTGGCAGGAGATTCGGTCAGGGTACACAACGACACTCTGTACGTAAACGGAGAACCATCACCTTACCCTTCAGCGCACCAGGATGTGTTGAATCCCAGCATAATTGATGACCAGTGGCCGGATTGTCTGCCGTATCTGAATTCAAACTACGGGATTGCCGATCTGGCGTACAACAAGATTCTTGAGGGCGTGGTTCTGGACAACAACGGTGATTCGGTGTACATTGTTCCCGAAGGAAATGTGTTTATGATGGGTGACAACCGTGATCACTCCAAAGACAGCAGAATATGGGGTCCAATGGATGTTGAGCTCGTAAAGGGTCAGGCGGTTGTTACCTACTGGTCCTGGCAGCCTGGTAACGGGCTCCCGAAAATAGATAGAATTGCGAGGCTGGTTCGCTGATATGAATTTGTCATTGCCCTACAGCAGCTGTTTCTTTAAGAAGGTTCCTCTGGTGTTCCTGAATCTGGATAAACTTGTTAGAGGCGGGTCGGAGTTCCGTGATTTCAAGAAAGACTGCTACTGGGCGATTTCAGACAGTAAGTCCGTGTTCGCCAGACTTATCTTTCGTCAGGGAAAACCCTATTTCATACACGGTCTTGACTGCCTGGATGCCACATCTTTCATAAACACCATCAGAAGAGACAAGAGGGAGCTGTTTCTCTCCCTTCACTTCCTTGAGCCTGGAGCTCTGGGTCCGGTAATAAAGTACCTGTGTGAAGAGCCTGTGCTCACAGAGCTTGACAATTCAAGCGGTGAGTTGATTCAACTGTTGAAATCTCTAAGAAAATCCGGTGAGTCAGGTATGATAAGTCTTCAGACCGAATCCGGTGTAGCTTTGATTCCCATAAGGGAAGGAAAGATATCCAGGGGCTTTCTGCCAGGCAGAACTATCAAGGGGAAAGCACTTGTTGATTTCCTGAAATCACCCGAAGGCTCGGGACTGGCGGAATTTGTAGATGGTGAGGTCGCAGAACCTTCCACGCTGGGTATCGGGGAGATAAACCTTATCCTCACAGCTATCAATGTGTGGCTTGAGTCTCTGGGTCCGGTGTGGCCCCAGAGCAGAGCAATTGTACCTGCCTTTGTCGAGAAGATCCGAACCAGATACCCTCTGCTGGAATCTCTCAGTTACAGCAGCGAAGATTTTCTTGTACTCGGCAGTTTTATTGCGGATTCATCTGATTTTCCGAAAGCTATGGCTCTCCTTATCAAATCACTGTGCAAGAAGCATCCCTCTCCTGCCACTGCCCTCAAGCTGTTCACACGTATAAACAAAGACAGGACTGAAGCACTTAAGTCTACTGGTCTGATTGAGCTTCTGTAGTACAGATTCTATCGGCCCAGAAAGTCGCGGATGTGTTCTGTTGAACCGATGAGCCACATCAGGTCGCCTTCGTTCAGAACATAACCCGGGTCGGGAATTACATAGTCGTATTCCTTGTTTTCCCGCAGTACCCCAATGAAAGCAATGTTGATACCGTGGGATCTCCGGATACCAAGCTCTTTTATTTTCTTTCCGATGAGAAGCTTACCCGGCTCCATTACGATCAGTTCCATGT
>QNDR01000063.1 GCA_003646025.1 Candidatus Fermentibacterota bacterium | reverse complement strand
GGTCAACAAAGTATTCATGGAACCCGTGAAATTTGCTTTTAGTCGCGCCTCGCGTAATAGAATAGATGCCAGCTGATAACCCAGTACGCAAATGAAGTTGTGTACAATGATTTTCTGATCCGTCCAGTGGAACTGTGGTCGCAGTGCAAGGTGAAAAGGATTCTTCATTTTTTTGAAAGCCGATTCAACAGCCGATTGTCCATGGTAAGAATCAATTATCTCAGCGGATGCCCATTCGTGACGATTTGTCATGAGGATCCTGTAACCAAGCTCCTCCTCAATAGACTCCAGTCTCTCTTTGTTAATATTGTAATTAAGTTTAAGCTTGCCGTCTGGTTTTTCACTCAGAGACCAGTCAATCATTCCGACCAGATACTGTCCTTTTACAAGCTTTCTTATCTTTTCTTCAAGTACATCCTTGTCACGCTTCCGGGCATTGGGAGAATCAAGACCATCAGATATTTCCTGTAACTTCTTCTCTCTTTTCTCCAACGCCTGGTAAATACCTCTCAACTGACCTGCCCTGAGTTTGTCGGAAATTATGACAAGAACGGTTCTTTCCTCTCCCCATATTTTCCGCTTTTCCCGGTAGGTATAAATTGTTTTATCTCGCACTGCAATCTCTTCAAAATTGTCAGCTGCTCTGCTTACCAATGCTTTATGTTGATAGGGAGATAAGGCTCCGACATAGTTCAGATCCAGTTCTCTGATCAAAGCCATATTACTCTTGGAATTATTCCCCTGATCAAAAACAAGTGTATGCCCCTTGAGATCAAGATTCAGGTTAACCATTCTCTCTTTTATTTCCCCAACGACTTCTTTGAAAACCTTTGAGTCACTCATGTTCCCCTCATAGGTAACATGAAACAGAGGGATGTTATCCTGTTTCGTAACCACCATTGCCAGCCCAACCTGCCTTAAGTCGTAACGCTTTTGCTTGTTCTTTCCACGCTTGGCTATGGTACACCGCGCATTCGTTGAATCAATGTAAGTGAAAAAATTGGTGGTATCAAAAAGCAGAGTATCGCTTTCAAGATTGTAGACTTCACGAGCTCTTTGCAATAACTCAAACTCAATTTTCTCGATTGCTTCAACCGGGAGTGAGTCCATCATATCCCAAAAATGATTGCTATCTACCTTACTGAGAGCAACCCTGAGCAGGTACTCTGTTGAAGTGGTTCTTGCCCAGTCCCACCATCCATCTTTACTGGTAGGCTTACATACCCGACCGACTGCTCCCAGCAAAAGAGTTATTCCGGCAGTGAGCTTATGACGAACAGGTTTTTCAGCCATATAGGGTTTCTGAGATTGTATGTGCTGGTTGATTATGGAAGGCACATCAAGCTTTTGAGCGATATCAAGAAGTGCAACTACCGCACCGTGAGAGTAAGACTTAATTGTGTAATTCTCAGCAAGCCCACGGAGTCGTTTGAGAAGAGTTTCAGCCTTACCCAGATATTCCAGAACGATAGGTCTGGGTTTTCCATTAACTCTTCTTGATTCAACGATATACCAGTACTTTTGTCCCCGCGACATCTTGGATTGAATCGAAGCCATGGCATCACCTCTCATCCAGTGTATACATTTGATTTAACACACACGTAATATACTAAATATCACGCATTTATCAAGTCCATAGCACAGTTGTATTCAGTGTATACTTAACAAAGACAAAAAGAAATGCCGTAACACACTTAAACTGAAGCGGTTACGGCATCTGGCCTGTCTGGAAATCTCTATTTCATAGGAAACTCACGCTAGGTGAATTCTGTGCCAGGGCCAGTGGATACACCGCTTTGCAGCCAGCCTTGCGAAGCAGAACTGATACAACAGTGAGTGTCCAACCAGAGTCAATCATATCATCAATCAGTAAGCACTCACCAGACCTGAACTCATCTGTAATTTGGAAGGCTCCGTCAAGATTCTTTGCCTGGTGGTAGCTGTTCTCCATTCCTTTTTGTGGTCTGTGCTTTCTGTAAACTTGAATGCAGGGCACATATGGCAATCCCAGAGCATCAGCCAGTCTTTCAGTGAAATCAGGCACCAGCCCTGGATGATTATCAGAGGGAATACACGTTACCCATCTCGGAAACGGATCAGGTTTCCACGCCTTTATCATCTCAACGCACGCGTGAACAAGATCATTAGAGAATCGGCCAAGAACGTATTTACCCTCTACTACCATCTGTCCCCAGCCAGCATCGCCCCATAGACTGAGAGCTCTTCCCTCTGAAGCTTGAAGCTCGGGTGGAATTCTGTATCCCTCGAATGGATAGTACCGAAACATGCTGGTTTTAGGCCACTGCTTCTTTGGCCTGATCTTCTGATAACTTCGTCTAAGATACTGACCAGCTTTATTCGCTAAGTCAAAGTCAAATTCTTCACTAAGCAACAACTCAGGATTACAGTTACGACACTTCCCGCAGTTTTCCACATCGGAATCATCAAGTGCTTCCTGAAGGAATGCCATCAAACACCCCGGATGCCGAATATTGTAATCACCAGCTACCAGAGGGATGGTTCCTTTTTCAGCGACCCTGAGAACGCAGATTTTGCACCTATAACAGCAATTGACAGATACGACTGGGACGGGAATTACCTGGATTCCTACTGTCTGCCTGATTCAAGCCTGAGTACTACTGCTCTGCTTCCCGGAAATCAACTGGTGGTTAAGAATTACTCTGTAGGAGAACTTGTTCTTTACGACTTGGGGGACTGACCTATCTGAATCATATAGCACTTTTTGGCATTGAATACTTTTTCAGGAATTCATGAACCGAAAAGATCAAAACCTCCATGGCAAAATGGATTCAGTATATGATTTCCTTTGTAGCTGTGTTCTTTCTCACCATTATAGATAACAGTTCCATCAGAGGACTTATCGCCAGCAGCGTTCCTGAAATTCTGGATGCCTTTGATGAATGCAGGTATGAAAGTATCAGCTGACTTGATTTCAACTGGGTACAACTTTCCTGCTTTGCGCACAAGAAGATCAACCTCGCTGCCGTGTGAATCTCTGTAAAAAAAGAGATCATGGCTAATGCCCCGGTTCAAACTGTGTTTGAGGACTTCTGTGATAATAAGATTCTCATAAATTCCACCTCGCAAGGGATCCCGCTTGAGCTGGTCGGCACTCTTTATGCCCAGAAGGTAGCATACCATCCCCGTGTCTGTGAAGTAGATTTTTGATGATTTTGTTACTCTCTTTCGAATATTCTCATAGTACGGTTGAAGATCGTAAACGATAAAGGATGCCTTGAGCACCTCTATCCAGCTCTTAATAGTTGTCGCGGAAACACCCACATCATTACTGAGTGCCGAGTAATTTACCAGTTGACTTGTGCGCCCTGCCAGCAGACGAAGAAACACCTGGAATCGTCCCAGGTCCTTCAAGTTGAGTAATGACCTCACATCTCGTTCAATGTAGGTCTGCATGTAACCTGCATAGAAACGATCCGGCTTCAGTCGTCTGTGGTGGAGTCTGGGGAATGAACCGACGCAGCAGAGATGAAACGGGTCCCACTGTTTATTAAAGTGAAGCAGTTCCTGGAAGGATAAAGGAAGTAATCTGAGCAGTGCAGTTCGACCGGCGAGAGTTTGACTGATTGCCTGATGAAGCTCCGGCTGATGGCTTCCCGTGAGGATGAACTGACCAGGGGTATCATCTGCATCAACAATTCCCTGAATGTAGGAAAGTAACTCTGGAACTCTCTGCACCTCATCAAGAATTGCCCCATCGGGACAATCTGCGAAGAATCCCCGTGGATCTTCAACAGCCAGACGACGCACATCCGGATCTTCAAGAAGACGATACTCTTTTTCCGGAAAAGCCATACGCACAAGTGTAGTCTTCCCTGACTGTCGTGGGCCGAGAACAGTAACAACTGGGTACTCAGCAGCACAGTCAAGCAGTTCATTCTGAATAACGCGCTTAATTTTCATGGTTCCATGATATGTAGAATGCGTGTAAATGTCAAGTTGCACTTTGGATATACACACAAATCCGAGGTGCGGAACAGATTTCGCTTCTTTGGGGTGACATGCAAATGGAGTTGTTCAGCAAACGCTTGATTGCCCCACTCCTTCTTATAAGAACATGATCTGATCTTTCACGCTTGAGATTACAATAAGTGCTTATGGAATTACACCGCATTCTCAAAGAAACCAACTACCCATACCGTCTCATCTGCGAATTTGTCTGTCTTGCATTCCAGTGTAAACTCTGAAAGAGGTCGCTGCGTATATCTTTCCAGACCATTGATATTCCTGGAAGCGCTCAGGTCGCTGAAAGAAATGCTCCCGGTGCTGTTGGAGAAACCCTTCACAATTAACGCAGGGATATTTCTGCCTGTTCCTATGAAGCGTTTGGTCCCCCATTCTTTGGGCACAAGACAGTTCAACCATGCACCAAGCAGTTGGTTTGCATTTGGAATCAAATGGGTAGCCTCAGTTAGAAATGCTACTGCAACAAGATTCTTGCCTGTCATTACTTTCCCTTCTGAAATGAATTCCTGGTGTATCAAACACGGAGAAGCCGAAGTTACAGCATTATTACCGTATCAGACTGCTCCGGAGTCTTTCTTCAAAACCCCCTTCGCACACCAGCTTAATGATGAGGCAACCACCTGTCACGGATAGCAAAAACAGTGAGACGATGCGCGTCTCTTTCCTGTTGACATGCTCTGCCGGTTAACTGGTTTTTCTGAACCTCAGTATAGCGGTGGTAAGCAGTGCTGTTCCAAGAAGAAACATGGCCAGATAGTTGGGCCAGAGGGTGCTGAGACCGTTCCCTTTAAGAAACAGATCACGCAGAATGGTCATCATGTATCGCATGGGATTGAAAAGGGTGAAGAACCTGATAACAGCAGGCATATTCGCGATGGGAAAGGCGAAGCCGGAAAGAAGAGATGCAGGGAAAATAACGAAGAAAGCACTCAGCATAGCCTGCTGCTGTGTGCGGCTGACAGTCGAGATTAGAAGCCCAAATCCAAGGGTGTTCATAAGGTACAGCACTGCTGCAAGCATAAGCAGAGGCACACTCCCCTGCAGAGGGATGCTGAACCAGAACACAGCCACTGCAGTTACCACAAGTACATTCACCATACCGATTACACCGAAAGGCAGAAGCTTGCCTACAATGAACTCCCACCTCTTCATGGGGGTCACCATTATCTGCTCCATGGTTCCTATTTCCACCTCTCTTACAACAGCCATGCTGCTCAGTATCAGTGTGATAACCATCACCATCATTGCAATCACGCCGGGTACATAAAAATTTCTGCTCTCAAGCATGGGGTTGTACCATGCTCTGGATTCTACGGTAACAGGAGCCTGCTGATTCCTGCCCAGAATTGCGGCAGCATACCCGGCGGTTACTCCAGCAGACAGTCCCCGGGAGCCGTCTGTAACAAACTGCATCCTGCCGTTTCGGTCGAAAAGAATCATAGCCTGGATCTCACTCTGGTCCATGGCGTGCCATGCTTCTTCGTAACTGTTCTTCCACACGGGGACAAAGATACCCGACGCCACAAACTGATCTGTAACAGCTCTTGTTGCGGATGTATTGGCAAGATCAACAACTGCGGTGTCTACGCTCTTTACATCCGTAGTTACAGCATAACCGAATACCAGTGTTTGAAATATGGGCATGACAAGAATAACAATACGCATTCTCGGGTCTCTGAGTGTCTGCAGCAGTTCCTTTTTAAGCATGAATTTCAGTCTTTTGCTCATTATCTGCCATCCAGATTCAGTTTAAGCTTTTTCATGGTTGCAGCCAGAATAACCACAGTAAACAATGAAAGGAACATCAGCTCCTTCGACGGAGCTGCACCCCATGTGCCCTTGAGGAAAATGGTTCTTAATAGAGACACATAGTAAGTTGCTGGAATCAGTTTTGTAATCGCTATTACAACACCTGGCATTGCCTTTGTGTCGTAAACGAATCCGGACAGAATAAAACCCGGAAGGAAGGTAATTATCAGAGACAGCTGACTGGCCAGAAGCTGGCTTCTCGCTCCCGTACTTACAAGGACTCCCACAGACAGAGTTGTAAGAAGGAACACTGCGCTTACCCCGGCAAGAGCAAGCAGGCTTCCGTTAAGGGGAACACCGAACAGGAACAGAGCCATAACCACAGCCACCACAACATCAATCACTCCTATTGCGTAGTATGGAACCAGTTTGCCCAGTATGAATTCCACTTTCCGAACGGGGGTTGATATCAGCTGTTCCATGGTACCATTTTCCCACTCTCTTGCGACACACAGGGAGGTAAGCATTGCCGCTATCACATTCACGATGATGGCAATCAGACCCGGGATAATAGACCAGGTTGTGTCCATGGCTGGATTGTAAGCCGTGATAATGCTCACGCCTGAAGACTGAGCTTCATTCTTTACAATGCCACCTGCGTACATTATCGAAAGCCTTGCCATGTTGGAGTCGCTTCCGTCCACAAGAAGCTGCACTGTCGCAGGCATGTGCTCCGCAATCTTTTCCCCGTAATCTGCAGGGATAACAAGAACTGCCATCGCATCTCCTGATTGAATAATGTCTTCGGTTTCACTCTGCGAATGGCACACACCGGCAGGCTGGAAAGCCTTTGAATTCGTAAAATCACGAATCAGATCTCTTGACGCCGCTGTACCGCTCTGATCCCACACGGCTAATGGCACATCTTCCACATTCAGAGAAAGCCCGTAACCGAAAAGAACAAGAAGCAGAACAGGTATTGCGATACCCATGGCAAGACTTCTGGGGTCCCTTAAAACATGTATGGTTTCCTTTTTTGCTATGGCCCTGAAACGCTGTTTGTTCACCGGGTATCTCCCGTCTGCTGAACAAGAGAAACAAATACATCTTCCAGAGTATCTCTGTCGTTTTTTCGTTTCAACTCATCTGGAGAACCCAGCGCGATTACTTTACCCGCCCTCATAATAGACAGACGGTCACAGTACTCCGCTTCCGTCATGTAGTGGGTTGTAACAAAAACAGTTGTACCGTCATCAGATTTTGCCCTGATCGTCTCCCAGAACTTTCGTCTGCTCACCGGATCTACCCCTGAAGTAGGCTCATCAAGAAACAGAATATCCGGGTTGTGCATAACCGCACTGGCAAGTGACAGCTGCTGCTTCCACCCAACAGGAAGACTGCCTGTCATCTTCTTCTCTCTTCCGGCAAGCCCGGCACTCTCAATAGCTCTGTTCACCGCATCTTTTCTGTTCTTCACGCCGTATATACCCGCAAAGAAATTGAGGTTTTCCTCTACGGTCAGATCATCGTACAGTGAAAACTTCTGACTCATGTATCCAATAAACGATTTTACCTTTTCAGGCGTTCTGGAAATATCAACACCGCCAACAATGCCCCTGCCTGATGTGGGCTTAAGTATCCCGCACAGCATTCGTATGGTTGTTGATTTTCCGGCACCGTTGGCACCCAGAAAACCGAAAATCTCTCCTCTGTTAACCGAGAACGAAACATCGTCCACCGCTGTAAAGTCACCGAACTTTCTGGTGAGGTTTTCCAGTGTTACCGCGTAATCGTTATCTGTCATAGACTGTTTCCGAAAGGTAAACAAAGGCATCTTCAACAGAGCCCTGTGTTTTTGATATCTGCACCGATCTGCCAACAGTAGTTTGTATATCCTGTTCCGTTACATCGCCCATTACATGAACCTGTGAACCGAAAACAGTGGAAACCGCACCGGTTTTCGATGATACCAGGTTGGATTCCTCAAATGGATTGTCTGATTTAAACTTATAAACACCGCCTGGGATGAGCCTTACAATCTCACCAGGGGTTCCCCTGGCAGTTATCTCACCTTTGTTCATGAATGCCAGACGATGACATCTTTCTGCTTCATCAAGGTAGGCTGTGGTCATGATGATGGTAAGACCTTCATCAACCAGCTTGTAAAGCAGATTCCAGAATTCCTTCCGTGATACAGGATCCACACCGTTTGTGGGTTCATCAAGAAGAAGAAGCTCCGGTGTGTGCACCAGCGCACAGGCCAGACCCAGCTTCTGTTTCATACCTCCGGAGAGCTTGCCTGCCGGTCTCTTTCTGAACTGTGTAAGACTGCTCCAGTTCAGAAGTTTTTTTATTCCAGACTCCTGCTGTTTCTTCTCTACACCGTACATATCTGCATAAAACCTTATGTTCTCTTCAACTGTCAGATCCTGGTACAAACCGAAACGCTGACTCATGTATGCTATTCTGTCGTGTATTTTCTCTCTGCTGGATGTCGTGTCCATACCCAGAATCTCAGCTGATCCCCGGTCCGGTGCAAGTATGGCAGCAAGAATTCGCATTGCGGTGGTCTTGCCTGCCCCGTCGGGCCCCACAAGCCCGAAAACCTCACCCTTTGCAACATCAAAAGATATTCCTTTAACCGCCTGAACTTCCTTGAAGGACTTTGTCAGACCCTGAACACGAACAACTGTCGACATCAGAGGCTGATCTCCACATCCACAGGCATTCCTGCTTTGAACACAGAACCCGGATTGGGAATACTTGCCTCCACACGGTAAACCAGACTGGTTCTTCCCTCGCGGGTTTCCACTTGTGAAGGGGTGAATTCCGCCTGGTCAGCTATGTGTGTAACTTTTCCCGTAACAGTGTTCCCGGTATCGTCGGCTGAATCTGCAGTTACCGTAACGATACTCCCGGTTTCAACAGTTGTAAGATATGGCTCGGAAATGTAAAACACTGCCTTCACAGTATCCATTGCCGCTACTGTAACAATGGTCATTCCCGGAGAGGTGTTCTCTCCCTCTTCGATGCTTGTTCCAGTTACCGTGCCAGTGAGAGGAGAGACAATTGTGGTCCATTCAAGACGCTGCAGTGCCAGCTGTCTGGCAGCTTCAGCCAATTCCACACCAGCTTCCGCCGCTTCGATTTCAGAAGATCTGGCTCCTTCAACAGCCAGAGAGTACACCTGGCCTGCACCGGTGAGCCTTGTCTGTGCCTGAACAGCAGCAGTTTCAGCCGCCTGCAACATCTGGTCGGAGATCGCTCCGGCGGAAAAAAGTTCCCTGGCTCTTGCAAGATCCTCAGCAGTCTGATTTCTGGCGGCACGGGCAGCTTCAACATCTGAGGATGCAGCAATGATCTGCTGCTGTCTTGTTCCTGAAACAAGTGTCTGAAGATTCGCCTCTGCAATGGCAAGTGCCGCGTCTTTCTGGGCAAGGGCAATGGAGTACTCTGTCTCATCAATTTTAACAAGAAGCTGGCCCTGCTGAATCCTGTCACCCTGTTCAACTGCCCGCTGCAGGACAGCACCTCCGACTCTGGCGGAAATTCTTACATCAACGATCTCTATGGTTCCGGAAAACAGGTTGTCTCCGCCTCCCCCGCATGCCAGAGCAAGGAGAATAGGTAGTATCAGCATTGTTTTGTTCATTTTTATCTCCTCACTATTCCGTTGCATATGATATCTCCAAGTGCTTCAGCAATTTCGGAGGGGGTAACAGGACCGGGTTTTTCAGGGCTCAATCGCCGCCGCATTTCTGCGGTAAGAGAAAGTGTAAACACTGCTCCTGTCACCAGAAACTGAAGGGTAACAGGATCGACACTCCTGAAGGATCCCTCCTCTACACCCATTGTGACCATAGAGCTTATGGTATCCATTAACTTTCTCATACCCTGAAGACCCTCGTCCGGCAGGGTTTTACCGTTCCCGGCTATCTCCCGCAGCATGATAGACGGTGTAAGCCGGTTTTCCGTAGCATTTTCGGCAACAACCGCAAGCATGGCTGCAACTGTTTCCGGTGCAGTGTGAGTAGCTTCAATTGCCTTCAGCATGGCATCGTGCATACCCTTCTGCCCCCTGAGAATAACACGCCGGTAAAGCTCTTCCTTGTCACCAATCCGATAGTACAGCATGGCTTTGTTTATTCCTGCCCGCCTGGCTATTTCATCAACTCTGGCCCCGCTGAAACCCTTTTCCGCAAATTCCTCTGCAGCCGCGTCGAGAATAGTTTTTTCATCCAACTTCTTCGTGGACATTTTTCCTCCACTAACTATTTAGTCTAACCGTTTGGTTAATTATAAGCAATGCCCAGCTTTTGTCAACAGGCGGGATTTTGAAGTGGGATCTCCAGCAACGATTTTCTCAGGTAGAACTTTGTGTGTTCCCAGAGTTGTTCGTGTTCAGAGAACTGTCGCACTGCGCACTGTAGGGGCACGAAGCGGAACAGCTGCTGCATACACTACCGGATCTGTGATTGTGTATTGCCCTTCGTATCAGGTACACAACCACCAAAGCTACTATTACCACTACTGCTGCTGTCTCCATTATGTCACCAGCAATCCAACCTGGTACACAACAAGTGTAACTATGTAGGCAAGTATAGTTAGCCCAAAGAGCTGAATCATAGCCCACTTCCAGGATTCTGTTTCTTTTCTTGTGGCAGCTATGGTTGCCACACACGGCGCACTGATCAGTGCAAACAGCATCATTGCAAGCCCCTGGAGAGGAGTGTAGTTTTCCCTCAATTTTTCACGGAGAGTACTGGAATCCTCGTCTGACTCCCCTACGGCAAAAACAACACCCATCTGTGACACAAAAACCTCTTTTGCCGCTATTGCACCCATAAGGGCAGTGGTCACACGCCAGTCGAACCCCAGTGGTTCCATTACCGGTTCCAGAAAACGGCCCAGTCTCCCGGTAACTGTGTATGTAAATGCTTCCATCTGACGGGTGTTTTCAAGTACTGTCACGGAATCAGTAACAAGCTCCGCAGGCAGCTCTGAGGCGGTTACTGCGGCAATTTCAGAATCGTAATCCACGGTAAATTGTTTCTTTCTCGGAAATGATGACAGAACCCACAGGATCACAGAAATCGCCAGAATTACCGTTCCGGCTTTCTTCACATACTCACCGGCGTTGTCCCACGTGTGACGCAGTATGGATACAGGCGTTGGAATATGGTACGAAGGAAGTTCCATTACAAAAGGAGTTTCATCTCCTTTAAAAACCTTTTTCCTTAAAAATCTTGCAATAACTATGGACAGCAGAATTCCGACAAGGTAGATGATCCACACCAGAGGTGCCCTCCAGGCCTGGGGGAAAAAGGCGGGAATGATCATCATGTAAATGGGAAATCTTGCTCCGCAGCTCATGAGAGGCGCAACCATAAGTGTCGTGAACCTGTCATTGCGGTTCTCCAGGGTCCTGGTAGCCAGTATTGCGGGAACTGTGCATCCAAATCCCACAAGAAGCGGGACAAAACTCTTTCCATGGAGACCGAGCTTTTTCATCAGACCATCCATGATAAACGCAACTCTTGCCATGTATCCACTGTCTTCCAGAAGAGCAATGGCAAGGAACAGCAGAAAAATATTCGGCAGGAAAACAAGCACTCCGCCAACTCCTCCGATAACACCCTCAACAATCAGTGCTCTCAGCATACTGTCTGAGCCTGCCGGCCAGAGACCTGATACAAGGTTTCCGATGAACTTGAACAGCATCTCCATGTATCCCATGAGAGGCTCACCCACGGTAAATGTAAAAGAAAAAACCAGATACATCATTACGAGGAAAATAGGAATCCCGATATACCTGTTTGTAACAATAGCGTCTATCCTGTCTGAGCGGGAAACCCTGGAACTTACAGTTCGAACAACAACCTGTTTGATCAGCTGTTCAATGTACTTGTAGCGGGCTCTGGCAATAAGCATACCGCTTGAGATTCCTCTCTGTGTCTCCAGCCTTGAAGCAAGCTGTAAAGAGAACCCGACAATCGATTCATCTTCCTGTTTTTGAACTTCCCTGTCACTTTCAAGAAGTTTGATTGCCTTCCACTCACAGTGCTGTTTGTTGACGCAGGCCAGTTCAGCAGAAAGAACACTTACCGCTTTCTTTATAGGGGTGGAAGCTCCTTTCACCCACGGGCTGGAAGTCTGAACAGCCCGGTTCCCCACAACTGCATCTTTCAGTGAAGTTATTCCTTTACCTTTGCTTCCAACCGTTTTTACTGTTGGAAGACCCAGCAG
This sequence comes from Candidatus Fermentibacterota bacterium, assembly GCA_003646025.1. Taxonomy (GTDB): domain Bacteria; phylum Fermentibacterota; class Fermentibacteria; order Fermentibacterales; family JCC-6; genus Sabulitectum. Next base: position 3,061 of record QNDR01000063.1, on the reverse strand, counting down.
AAATTCAAGCTTCTCCAGGTCGGTCTTAAGCCCTCTTCTTTCAACGGCATCCCACATATTCATGGCAAGAATCATGTTCACACCAAGCTCCATGAGCTGCATGGTGAGGTAAAGATTACGCTCCAGGTTTGAACTGTCTATTACATTTATTACGATGTCTGGTTTTTCCTCAAGAATAACATTTCTTGCAATTAACTCTTCCGGAGAACCAGCAGTAAGACTGTAGGTTCCGGGAAGATCTATAACTCTGACATCTTTACCTTTCCACCGGAAGTGTCCCTCTTTCCTGTCAACTGTTATGCCGGGATAGTTCCCCACCGACTGTCTGGCACCGGTGAGTTTGTTAAAGATAGATGTCTTCCCTGAATTGGGATTTCCCGCGAGGGCTATGGTAAGTGTTTCGTTCTGCATAATCAGTTTGCTACAACTTCATCAGAGAAAAATGGCCGAACCATGATTCTGCTGCTTATTCCCTGTCCAAGCCCCACTCTGGAACCGCGGACCTCCACAACCATTGGGCCGGTACCGCCGCCTCGCATGACTCTCACCACTACATGGTGTGTAAGCCCCATGGCTGCTAGTTTCTGAACCATGTGAGTGCCGCCGTTTATTCCAACTATTTCAACAGGCGTGTCCCTGGGTGCATCAAGCAGTCGAACAACCGTTGAATCAGTCTTCCTCATGTAATGTACCTTCTTTTCTAAAGTTCCTTCTTTTTTCACTGTTGAACTCGAAACCACCCTCTGCCGCCATTGGGCAGTTATCAATAAACGCGAGAAACTCCACAAGCCGGTCTGTTATTTCTTCACCTATTGCGTGCTCTACTCTGCATGCGGCAGAATCTGCCAGCTCTTCTTCCGCACCCAGAATCTCGTTAAAAAATCTGCTTAGTATTCTGTGTTTTCTGAGTACCTCAGCCGCAAGAGTCTGTCCGTTTTCTGTAAGTGAAACAGAGGAATAGGGTTTGTAGTTAACCAGCCCGCGGGAGGCAAGTGACCTTAAAGCCACTGTAACTGAAGGACGGCTTACAGCCATGGCATCAGCAATATCTGCAGCGCGGATAGCACCGGAACCTGTAGCAAGTGATGCAATTACCTCAATGTAATCTTCAAGGCTTGCCGTGAGCTTTTTTGCCACTTCTGTTCTCCCTTCACCGGTAATATTAGTCTTGTCTAACTTTTGTCAAGGGAAAATCCATGTTGACTTTGTACAAAGCTGTCTGCATTATCTTTGAGCGTCACTTTGAGAGGACATGGTTGTGTCAATAGTCTTATGCGTTACGGTTTTCTCCTGTGCTGTATACCTTGCAAACTTCGAAGGTTGCTTATCCCCTGCTGGAGAAAAGGATCGAATTTAAACAGAGAAGGAGCGCCTGTGTGGTATGCTGCAGCTATCTTTGCCGTTGTTCTTGTTTCGGCGGCAGCCTGGTTTGCAAAAAGCAGACCTGAGGTCACTTCAAGATCATTAACCTCGCTTGATGCGATTACCACAGCAACTGTTACCGATATTGTGCCTGATCTTGTTTCCACTGTATCTGTCGAGCAGATCAATATTCTTCTCAGTCGCCTTGAAAGCACAGAGCCTCCGGAACAGGTTATGGGTGCAATGTGCTACGAGCCCATGTCTGCACCGGCAGTCGCGGAGTACATCTGCCCTGTCTGCGGCGAGAAAACAGTTTACAATTATTCGCAATCGGCCTTTATCAACTGGGAGCTTGCTGGGTGCAGAAGAATGGCTGATTCTATCAACATCCATACAGATTTCGAGGTTGTTCTCGATGAAAGACAGTTCTGCGATTTCTGTTCCCCTGATTCCAGCAGCGATGAGCCGTCGCTTCTTCTAAGGGTCACTTACAGCGACAGTACCGAAGTGGTAAACACGGTAAATGTTACCGATCTTCTTATGCTGGACTCTTTTCTTCAGGGCAACCTTTACTACACCACATCGAACGATGGTCAGATGCCACTGCAGAGCTATTCAGGAAGAATGAGAGAACTTCTGGGACTTGAAAAAGAGTGAAGAGGCTTCGTTCACAGACCTTCCTTCCTTCAACAGTTGTACTGGAACTGACCTACAGATGCAACCACAACTGTATTTTCTGTTCCTGCCCCTGGTTTGCACCTGACGGAAACTTCGAACAGCTTCCTGAACTCACAACTGAACAGTGGAAATCAGTAATCGGTGAGATGGCGGACCTTGGTATTTCAAGTTTCGCATTTACAGGCGGGGAGGCTCTCTTAAGAAAAGACTGTCTGGAGCTTCTGGAATACACCTCATCACTGAAAATACGAAAAATAGAGACAATTGACGGCGAGCTTGTCACGCACACAACCAGCCCTGAGATATATCTGCTCTCAAACGGTGTTCTTGTTGACAGTAAAGTAATGGATACACTGAAAAGGCTTAATATCAACCTCAGTATAAGCCTTCCCGGGCTATCTACTTTCAAAGAACACACAGGTTTTGACAACGCAGCTCTGGTTCTCGACAGATTTAAACAGGCAAAAGAACTAAATATCCCCACCACGGTGAACAGCACTGTAACGGCTTTGAATGTTCACGAACTGAGATACACGCTTGCCGCAGCTTTTCTAGCAGGCGCAGGGCAGCTCCTCATGAACAGGTTTCTTCCCGGAGGCCGTGGACTTGAGCGTGCAGATGACCTGACTCTCTCTGTTCCTCAGATCAGGGAAATGCTGATGACTACTGATGATGTACTTACAAGGGCAAACAGGAAAGGAAACCTCGGTACTGAATTGCCTTTCTGCCTTACTGAAGATCTTGATCTTAAAGCTCTTCACACGGGAACCAGATGCTCCGCGGCAACCGGGTTCTTTGTTATAGGTCCATCAGGTTACATCCGCGTTTGCAATCACTCTGAGGTTCGTCTGAACCACATCAGCCAGTGGAAAGAGCTTAAACACAACGAATACTGGAACACGTTTACAATGAAAAAGTATATGCCTGAAGAATGCAGCGGATGCCGTTATGTTCTGAACTGCGATGGAGGATGCAGGGAAGCCGCTCACATAGCAGGCGGTAGCGTAAACTCCGTTGACCC
>QNDR01000062.1 GCA_003646025.1 Candidatus Fermentibacterota bacterium | reverse complement strand
TCTATTCTGTCAGACGGCTGATCGATGGACAGTACCACCCGCCCGCCGGTACGAAGTGACGCCACAATGTTCTGAAGAGCTTGTGGTTTATTCTGTATATGCATAAACGTCAACACGCTGCAGTATCTGCCGTGCAATACGACCGGTTCCGATTCCCACCTCAAGCACATCTGCATCGCCCAGGTCGCCAAGGGCATCATAGAACAACGGGCCATCCCAGCGCGTCATGTATTCCTGCAGGAATGGGGGATCGTTCCGTCCGTTCCCGGCATCCGCGAGCCTGTCGTAGTGTTCTCTGGCTGAAATCGTAGGTTTCATTTTCGTCTCCATACTCATTCCTTTACTCAATCAGAAATGCCTTGTAATACATGTCCGGGTCTTGTGTGTAAGCCACTATACCGTGCACAGAGATGTCAAAAAACCAGTCGGCCGCATCTTCCCTGTCTGGCATTGATGCTGTAAACAGGTGATCGTAACCTGCCGGATCGAACACATCGAACGAAGGCGACAACGGCGAATAAGAATTGTTTCATAAAACCCCTCTGCTCCGTCTGGTTACGGAAAAGCAGTTAGCTAATTCCTTTAATTACCTGGTTGATTATTGCTGAAATGCGTTCATCCGGTTGACGCCAGGAAGAAAACCTATCGAACAGGTCAGATACGAGAGCAGAATCCTCACCAGCCTGAAGTTCGTTTCTGAGAATCTCAACTACTCTGCTAACCGTTTTCCAGGAAAAAGCGGATCTGATCTGCCTGCCCAAAGCGTAGCAGGAAGCAAGTTCAGTATCATAACCCGTTTCCTGCAAAACAGAATCGTACTTGTTGTAAATGTCCTTATCCGGGATAGATTTCAAGGCGTTAACAAGGAAGTAAGCCAGGTCCGATGCATCATCTATTCCCTTTGAAGAGCGTCTGTCATGCCATGCAAACAGCTTGAGAACAAACTGGGCTGCGTAACCTGCTGACTCTATTTCAAGCTTGTCGTTGAGGAGAAAACTGATTGTGGACGATCTCGCATCACTGAAACCCGGTACATTCATTGTAAAAGCTCGATCTGTACCCCATTTGTACAACTCATCGGGCTCAGCAAATTTACCGAAAGGAATTATATCAACAGAAATACCACTGCTGTGAATAAGCCTGTGTTCCGTATTTCTATGCTGCTTGAAATTATAGGTTTTGCACAGATCAGCACGAAATTGTGTGTACACTTTTAGTGATTCCACACAAATGGCAATATCCAGATCGTAAGTCGCTCTCCCTGCTGGAATTTTCCATACTTCTTCACACAGGAGAATTCTTGAGTAAGCTCCGCACAGGAACCATGGAATTTCAGATTTGGTGGCTGCAAAATCAACGGCAGAAAAAACGGTCATTCTGTCTGAACTCACTGTTACTCTATAGATCATAGAGTTTCCTGATCATCTTCACTGCTTCCATGTTCCTCTCCCCCCCTTCAGTTAGCAGCTCGGCACAGACAAGCAGAGGAGGTGCAATTGGGATATCATTGCTCTGAAGGACTTCCCCTTTCCAGAACCGGTTCATCAGTGTAAGGTTTCCCAGGGGGTCTGCTCTCAATTTAAGTGCAGTTGCAATTTCGCGAATATCCCCGCGTGTGTAAAGCACCCCATGCCCGGGATGGAGATGCTTTGTTAACACTGCTGCCGCAGCTTCCCCGCCAAGCACTGCACCGTAGCGTTCAAGATCCAGCTGAATCCACCAGTTTCTGTCGGGAGTAGTAAACCGCCGGGGATTGAGCTTTGGGCGTAGTTCTGTAGGATACGCCTCCAGCCACCTGTTTACAAGTTTATCACGGTTCATGATCGTACGCTTGTGCTTGTACTCCCTGATGTAACCCTGCTGTTTCATGTCTCTGAAAGTCCATCCAACGGTACCCAGCGCCACTCCTGCCTGATTTGCTATCTCTCTGTATGTAAAATTGACTGCGCCTTTCTTTGTAAGCAGCACAAACACCACCTGAAGCCTTGTGCCTGTGAATATGTTTGCCGGTTTTACAGTATTGTTTGCCAGTGGCCTGCGGCCAGTTGTGTGAACAAGAACAAAAGGATCATCCTGGGTGATGTACATATTCCCCAGAGTGTCGATGTACTGGATGTTCCTTCGCCTGAGTTCAACTGCTACAGTATCTCCCACCACGTCTGCTACAAGAACTACTGTTCTGTCTGCTGCCTTCAGGTAATACTCCACTGCGTCCAGCATTTTGAGGTTAAGGTTCGTAATGATTTCAACTTCATAATCGTAAAGTATTCTCTGAAATTTCAGTACTGCATCAAAAGCGGTACCCTCTCCTTTTGCTGCCTGCCATGTTACTTCACATTTTCCCACGGGGACCTCTTCCTGCAACCTCTGGAGAGCTGCCTGCAGAGTTCCCTTCTCACGATCCCGCTGTTTACCCTTCATGCCCCATCCACCTTGTTCAATATTTCAGCTTGTTCATTATTGTTGAACATAGCCCTTTTATGAACAAGACGCAAGTCTTTCTTATGTTATATAACTTTGTTTCAATCAGTTATGAACATATTTCATTTCTAAATAGGCAAGGGAATAAGCAAAGAATTTAGTAATGAATTTATTTCTTATTAGTTTTTATCCTTCATATTTATGTATATTTTTGTTTAGATGCTGACGCACATATACTGTGACATGGTGAAAACACCCTAATTCTTCTCAAAAACACAGAGAACACCTTCTGCAAAATTCCTTCCGATCAGTGTGTTTTCATCTGAGAGCGGGGATACAAAGTTAATACATGAATCAGGCAGGCAGTAACTGTCCAGATAGTTACCATCCCAGTCGTATCTGTCTATGCCGGTGACAGGAGCAAAATCAAGATAGTCGGGATCACTGATGAAGGATCCGTCATCCATGTAGTTACAGACCACGACATTCAGCATACCTTCAGGACCGGAAAAAGCATTACCGCCGATCGGGAACAATACTGGCCGTGTTTCGCCATTACTTTCGGTAAAAAACACAGGTGGAGTCGGATCTGCAGGGTAGTCTCTGTTTCCGGAATAAACACACTCTTCCGTTTCAATATCGTAGATAGACAACAGGCCTTCGTACCTGTTGAAAACAGCTACCCTCCCGTCGCCTCCAGTGCAGAGCCTCATCAGGTCAGGCCTGTATGCCCAATCGTACAGGTCCAGATCTGCCTGCCCGAAGGACCGGATAATTCCCCTGTTTGTGTTGAGTATATGGAGGTCTCCACTCTGCTCCTCGGTGGAACCGATAATGAATGTGGTGTCATCAAGAGCGACGATATCCTGAGGTCTTGTTATCCGGAAACTTCTGGCAAAGCTGCCGTCTCTGTTGAACAGTTCAACCCTGTCCATATGGATATTCAATGCGGCGACAAAGCTCTTTGAGACTGCAAGTGTTGTCATCATGCTGAATTCTCCAGGACCTTCCCCGGAACCTCCTGCTTTCCACAACACTGTTCCGCCGGTATCCAGGGCTACAACCTGTTTTGTTGCGGCATCGGTAACAAAAATCGTATCTGAAAAACAGCACACAGCAAATGGTGAATAAACAGGTATTTCAATATCTTCCTCGTCGTAGAGGTGCTCGGAAAATCTGTACGAAATCTCGTGTTCCGCCATGTCTTCCCAGAAACCATCATCACTTGACTGCATATACTCTATCCAGTCACTCGCAACAGAATCGCCTACTGCGGTGTTCAAAGAGTCACCGCTATTTTCAATGGCCGATTCTGAAATTTCTGAACCTTTGTGTCCACAGGCAGACAACAGAACGATCAGGAACACTAATGTGAACTGTATGGTTTTCATTTCCTCCTGTCGATACTCACGGTCTTCTGTCTTGTTCTCATTTATTCGATAATGATACTACCCATCTGTATCAATCACAAGAATCTGCCAGTGCAATTCAAAAGCACATACACCCACCACCTGCGGGAAACAGGGTGGTGATGTTGGATTACAGGTTTATTACCGCAGAGAGGTAGAAACGGGCGGAGGAAAGGCCCTGGTTGAGGGGAAAGCCACTGCCGGCGTCAAAGCGGAGGCCTCCTGTTGTTCCTCTTATTCCCAGGCCTGTGGAAACAGGGTAACGCATTCCTTCTTCTGCCGTTTTAAGAGCGCCTATGTCTGAGAAGAGGTAGAGCTGAGTCTGCGTTTCACCCAGTGAGACCTCCGGGGAAACAATACCCCAGGCGCCTGCCCGGAATGTGTCTTTCACATAACCTCTCAAAGTGCCGTAGCCCCCCAGTCTTGTTACCATTGAGGGAAGCCATTCTCCGCTGACGATACCCCCGGCATTCAGTGATGCTCCCAGGCCGAGCACACCAGTGTATCCGTGATAGCTCATCTGTGTTTCCGCTCTTGTAAGCAGGTAGGCGGAATCCGCTCCCGCCGCGCTTCCCGCTTCTGTAGTAACTGATGCCATGAACCCGCGTCTTCCCTGTCGGCATCTCGTTGTGTAGTCCAGTGCTATGCCGGCAGAACCGTATCGGTAACTTTCTTCAGGCTGGTCTGCAGGCCAGCTTTTCCATGTGCCGGCGCCACCTGAAATGTCGGCATTTCCCAGACTGAGGATTACCGAGCCCGACCATTCCCTGATAACGCTGCCGCTGTCTGGAACCTGCTGCTCGATCTGTGCCTGGGCTGAGACCGGTGAGCCGAGTATCCACGGTTCTCTGTACAGACCTGCCGCGTCTACACCTCCCCAGTCCACTGCAGAAGCCGAGAGTTCAAGTCTGCGCCCTGTTCCCATGATACTGGTAAACACGATCTCGCCGCCTCCTGTAAAGCCACCGGAACTTGAGAAATCCAGGTCACCTGAAAACCAGCCAGGAGGAGCTTCATGGACCGGTACAAGCAGAACAATGTTACCGCCTGGACCAAGAGCCACAGCTGCCGGGCCTGCTGATTCAATGAACGGATACCTCTGAATGGCACTCAGCCATTCCGCTACCGGTTGCGGGTCATACAGGGAACCCGGGTGGAGGGACATTTCTCTGAGCAGTAAAGAGTGGTCTGTTCTTACAGAGTCGGGGAATCTTACCTCTTCAAGCATTGCATGTCTGCCGGGAACAGTGTTCACTATCAGAGTGTCCGGGTGGGAAAAATACATGGCAACAGCTGCGAAGGGATAACCTTCCTGCAGGTACCACTGAAGAGCATTATCTCTCAATTCAGCAATCTGCTCGTTTCCAGTTTCAACAGAGTCAGGAAACAGCGGGAAAGGGGGAGCCCCTGTGATCTTTACAGTTACCGTGGACAGAAGTACAGAGAACAGTATGACTGTCATCAGAAGTTCACCGTCCCCTCAAGGCCACCGCGCTGGCTCCAGACATCCTCTGCAGGCTTTCTGCCCCAGTAGAACAGTGTTACGTGGAACCACCTGTTCACATTTCTTCCCACTGATAGCCGGGGCTCCAGTGTCCAGCCTTTCTGCCTGCCGTCAAAGAACCAAACCGGAACGGGTTCTTCTCCAGGCAGGTACCACGAAGTAAACCTTCCGGAAGCTGTCCATCCTCCACCGTTCATTGAAATGTGGGGCTCAATACCCCAGCTGGATACGTTCAGATCCCCGTCTCTTTCCCTGCGGTTCTCACCTGAAAGCTTGATACCTGCATCAAGGCCGAAACCGGTGATAATTACAGGATCAATGCTTCCACCGTTCTCGTCTGTTTCCCGACTGCCGTAAAGTGTTCTTCTGCGGAAGGCCGTTGCGGCTGTGAGCTCTATCTCCAGCCACTGCTCCGGCTTCAGCAGGGGAATGATCTCAAGTTTTCTGTAGGTTTCCCTGGTGTTGCCCACACCGCTGTAGTCTTCAATCCTGTCAAAACCCGACACCCTTGCTGTCAGCCGGGAAACCGTGCTGTTCTCCCAGGTGAGCCAGGGTGCCATTGAGCCGTTCCAGCCACCGGGAGAGTTTGTGTCAAAGGCTCCTGCAAGTGAGTAGGTTTTCAGTTTATCATCCGGGTCGGATGCTGAAAGGGAAAAGCTTCCGTCAATTCCTGCAGACGCTGCGGAATCCGCCCAGGAGAAACCTCCGTCGAGGGATGATTCCAGAACTCTGGTTTCCCCCTGGCCGGGAATGTAGGACTGGATGTAGTCTCCCGAAGGGTCAGGATAGTACTCTCCTGTTTCGGGGTCGTAGCTGTAGCTGCCATTTCCGCTGCCAACCCATGTGTAGACTATGTCCATCAATCTGGAGTTGTATCCGCCTGCGCTGTACTGAAAGTGTGTCCACACCCCTGCATTTCTACCGGAGTAACCTGCCTTTACAGCGTCAGAGCTCGTTGTACCACCGCCTTCAAACCAGCCGGTGGAGTGCTGCACGCTTGCACTGGCATTCCATGCAACACCGGAACCAGCGGTAAGTACACCAAGCCGCAGAGTTCTGTCCGGATGGTTAACGCCAGTTCTCATATCCATCTCTCCACCTGCTGTTGCAGTTGATACCCAGCTGCCTGTTTCAGCTGTAATTCCCATATCTGAAACAGCCAGCCCTCCGGACAGACTGTCCGCCCAGCTTTCACCGGTGTAGGATGATTTCATGAATGGAGTCAGTGCGTTGAGCTGCAGCGACACATCAACCGAGGCAACTCCCCTTCTACCGCCAGTCAAAGAATCTGCACCGGTTCTGGAAAGGCCGCCCAGAGACATTGAAACATTCAGTGTACCATCAAAAGGAATGTAGTCAATTCCTGCGATGGTTGATGTTCCGTCGTCCTCAAGAAACCGTTCCCCTGCAGTTACAAGCAACCTGTCTCCGCCGACATCCCCCAGAACGAAACTGTCTCTTCCCTTCCAGTTGGGAGGAAGGCCCCATTTCTCAAGGTTCGCGTCTGAATCAATATCATCAGGGGCATTAAATCCCTCTGAAACGTACCTGCCGCTGAAGTTCACTACAGGTCCTGACTCCCAGGTGTTCAGCGTAACTTCTCCCCCTGAGAGGGTTCCTTGACGTGTTGTTGCATCGGTGTTGAAAAGGTTGCCCTGCTTTCTGGAATAGTGTGTGAACACGCTGATATTTTCCACAGCACCTGTGCTGAAAACCAGTGTTGAACCTGCAAGGTTCAGAGAAACAGGTATAGAAATGTATTTCCTGGCAAAGTGTGTTCCTCTGCCGACACCCGCCCATACATATCCTCCTGTTGCAGAGTCATACATGTAGTCTCCCGATCCATCAGGAGGAACCTGAAACTCTACACTCCAGTCTCCCTGTTTAACTCCTGCCCACTGGTATCTTCCAAGGCTGTCCAGTGTATAGCTGCCGTTATCATCTCCAACATAGGTGCCGCCGTCTATCCAGGCATCGGAAGGGTTGTCTCCGGCACTTTCAAGGGCCTGTTCAACCTCGTCGGTCATAACAAAACCCAGAGGCACATCGATATCATCACCCCGTGAAAAACCGGAAAAACCTATTGAAGCATCTTCTCCCATTTCAAACACGGTCTCTACCCTGCCCAGATTCTTCCTGAATCCATCACCTTCTCTGTACCAGGAGATGTCCACCCTCTGATCCCGCCTGATAAGTCTTTTTGTTGTAAATGTCACAGAGCCCGACGGATAGTCTATTTCGTAATCGGCTCCGGGCCCTCTCTGCATGCGAACTCCGTCAAGAAACACCTGCTCACTGCCGGGGGTAACACCTCCACCGGAGGCAAAAGTATAGGGACCCTGAAGCCCTTCTTCGGTAAGAAACACTGTTTTACGTCTTTCTGAACCGGTGGTTCCGTAACCTCCTGAGAGGTCAAAGGACTGAACAGGGCGAATCTCGCCGCCAAAACCGCTTACCTCACTGCGCCAGGTGACTGCACCCCGGCTCTCCCAGTCCAGATCGCCCATCTCTGCATTCCACTGACCACCGTCCAGAGCTATGTAAACTTTGTCCAGATCCGCAAGAGCTTCCGATGATGATGCTCCCAGCGGAATATCCCTGTCGGTAATTCTTCCGTTAACAGAAATTCCAGGAGCAAGAATACCCTCTATCGAAAGCTCTGTTCCCTGCGAAATGCCACCTCCCGAACCAACGGAAACCCCAAGCCTCTTGGAGCCGGAGATGAACAAACCTTCAGAGACAGGGCTTTCTCCTGCGTAGAACCCCGGTATTTCCAGTGTTCCTCCCCTGTCGGCTGTTTGAACCGAAAGTTTTGAAACTGGAGGAACAGTAATATCCAGCGTGTCAGCTGTAACTGTAACTGTGTCCCCGGCAGGTGGAATCGGTGAAAAAACAAGTCCTACAGATGGTCCTCGAGATGTAAGAACAGCGGAAAGAGTGTCTCCATGCAGTGTTGCGGTTATCGACCCGGGTGCAAGCCACACTGAATCAGGGATAGCAGCGTAGTCGAGACCGGAACTGATTACCGTAAATGTATAACCAACTATGGAAAGCAGTAGCGAAATGGAAATCATTCAAGTACCAGAGGCGTTCCGCCACCCCAGAGAACAACGATTTCTCCGTCTGGAGAAGCTGATATACGGGAGCAGGAAAGGCCTGTAAGCAGCGTGTCTCCCTGATACACGCTGAGAACGCCGGTGTTAAGGATCAGTATTCCCCGGGAACTGTAACATGCGGAACCGCTCTCTGCAATTTTCACTGGAAGTTCACCGGGTTCTACAATGAAAACCCCTTCTGAACCGCTGACCATTCCACTGCCAGACGGTCCTCTGCACAATCTGGAGTCAGCTCCGGCACAGTCTCTGGCAATTATCTCTCCTCCGGGAAACACAATGTTACCACGGGCAGTGTCCACCGCCCATATACGCAGTCCTGACACAAGAACATCACTGACACCCTGCATGGATACTTCATCAATCAGAATGTCGTCTTCATCGTATTCCAGAAGTATTCCGGGGTTTTGAAAACAAACAACCCAACTGCCTGACGGTGAAACAGCCAGACCTGAGGGAAGCCCGGCAAAACCAGTTTCGAAACTCTGCTGCCTGCCGAGCGAATCCAGTCTGATTACGCGAGGATCGGAAACAGTCAGCAGCCAGACAGTACCGCTGTTGTCAATTTCAAGGTCTTTGACTGGGGTATCCGGAAAACTGAACGAAAGGATCAGGAATGTACTAACGCACCACGGCAACACGGCCGGTTTCCGTTCTGGGTCCCTGCTGGAAGCGGTAAAAGTAGATTCCCGAAGCAAGTTCCGAAGCTCCTGTGTAGGTAATTACAGTCTCGCCGGAGGGAGCTGTCATGTTTACAGTTTCCACATGCTTCCCCGACTGATCGAACATTGATAAAACAACTGGCTCTCCGGTAGAAACAAACTGAAAGTACAGGTCACCCAGACACGGGTTTGGAAAAACCGCAAGGTTTCCGCTGCCTGTACTGCCTGCGGCAATGTTGAGATCAAGACCGGCAAAACTGTTGCACATAAGCATCAGCGTTCCTGTGTGTTCCAGACTTACAGCAACATCGCATGCACTGCCTGTATCGAGTTCTGTTATGGAAGTTCCGTTAAAGAAAAATGCTTTGAGGTTACCAATTCCAGTACCTTCCACTCTCAGGCTGCCGGACAGGTCATCGCCTACGCTGTAGTAGTTTCCCTGATAACCTGCAACGCCGTGCCACGGATCACTGTAGGGAGTGTCTGAAACAACCCCTGTGTAATCCAGGCCAGGACGGTTTCCCGGGTTGACTGTGTCGTAGTCTGCTATGCTGAAACTGTTCCACCCGTAGCCAAGAGACGGGTCATCCACGAAACATGAAACCATCCAGTCTGACAGTATGTTTTCCATCTCCACAGAATGCCCTGTAGCTGACTCAATGGCATCAATCACACCCTGAATACCTTTTGTGGAACCGTGCATACTGTTCCATATAAAGTCTTTGCCACCGTAGTTCTCAAAAAGGTATGAAAAGAACAGGTATCCTGCCCCGTAACCTGCAACCACTTTTTCCCCGTCGGTAAACTCTGTCCACTTTATCGGTGTAACTCCACCGTAATCAACAAATGTTTCCACCTGGAAGGCAGGATAACCACAGAGGAATGTACCTGTTTGTGCCTGGTTTTCCAGAACCCAGAGTTCCTCACCACTGAAAGGTTTGATCCCATACTGAATAAGATGAACCAGCTCATGGCTGGCTGTGTAGGTTGCGTCTTCCATCCTGGCCGGATAGCAGTCTATATAGAGCATCTCCACCTCGTTGGAGTGCCCGCCGTAGTAGTTCCTGGCTTCGTACTCTGTGAACATGTTGTAGGGGCTGAAAAACCCCGCTATGTACCACCTCTGCCCGTTGACGCCGTAACCGTCTTTTATGTTCAGGATCAGGTAGTACACCCTCTGGTCGTTGTCCATGAGATCCGGGATGTCTCCGAAATACTTTGCATCAGTTGCGGTGATACCATCTGCACCCTCCAGAGCTGCCGCAAGAGAATCTACAGCACTCTGATCGAAATTAACATCCCACTGGGTGTCCTCCACGAAAATATAGGAAAGATCCCCTGCGAACCTGCAGGTCGCGCTTGTGAGGTAGAACATGGGAACAGGTCCGCTCTCATCCATTGCCCAGAAGTTGATAACATCACCTACCTCGTGTGGTTCATCTTTGCCTGCAAGAGGGCCGGAGGGCATCATCAGGGGATCGTGTCTCCGGTCCATCTGCTGTATCTCCGGGAAGTGAAATGTACCGTCTACAGCGTAGTGCCCCATACCAAGGGCAATGGAAAGAAGCAAATATGTTATCATTAAAATCTCGCTCCCACTGTGAATCGTACAGAAGAAAAATCTGAACTTTCGGGAAAGTCAATTTCGGTGTAAATACCAGGTTCCGACGGATCGAGAAGTGACGCATCAATGGCACTTACTGCTCTGTTGACAACCGCAAACGCAGCAACGTAAACGGTTCTTCTGAACCATTCTCTGCTTACCCGGAGAGCATCATCGTAGTCCTCACGGGCCGCTGAGTTTGTCCAGCTCCATCCATCTGAACCGTACCTGCTGTGACTGTTGAAATAGTCCTGCTGAGCTTCAGGATCATCGGGGTAGTAGTATCTGGCAAGACTCCTGATGTAGTCGTTGTATTCACTGCTGCTTGAGAAATCTCCAACATCATCCTGAAATCCTCTGTCCCTGAATGATACATCGATACCTGCCCGTTCCATGGCCAGGTTTCTGTAGTCATCGCGGTTGAACACCGCCTGAAGATAGGAGTAACCTGTTCCGGCCCAGATAGAAGCCTCAATGCCCATGAACACGGCTCCTCTTGTAGAATGGCCCATACTAATCTGACCCCATCCAGGAAAAACTATAGAACGAAGTACCGCAGTTTTGTCCGCGCCAAAAACAACTGCGCACACCACAACAAGCAATACTGTAGCTTTTTTCATTTCAGTTCACCACCGCAGCATGGAAAAGAGCTTCAGCCGTCTCTTCCGATGAAGTCAGTTCAAGACAGACATAGTATACTCCCGGAGCAAGGTCTTCAGTGTTCCATGAAACTTCCCATGGAACTCTTCCGGGAGCGTCCCCGCTGTAGTCGGAAACCAGTTCTCCGGCAACATTAAAAACCCGTATTCTGTACTGTGAATCGCATCCTGGAACAAACCTTATGTTTCCGGAACCACTGGTTACAGGGTTGGGCCACACAAAAAACTCGTCTTCATTAAGAAGGTTGCCCGATGAAACCACAGACGGCAGATGTTCACTCGGCCAGCATCTCTCGCCTCCTGTGTCCATGCCTGTGTTCCAGCCGTCTGGCTCAAAGCCGGTGTAGAAAGCCCCCAGGGAACCTCCAGAGGTAACGGTAACTACTCTGTACTGTTCCTCACCATCAAACCGGCGAAGTATCGGAAAACCTATTGGGTTGTCTCCGAATGAGTAAGGGCTGCCGCCAAGCGAAGCACCACTTCCATCAAGAATAAACACCCTTCCGTCACGGAGAGATGCACAGGCAAAACCGCTTCCCCCTGTTCCACTTGTAAACCTGGAGTAATTAAAAGCCAGAGAATCGGCCTCTGTGGTAAACGGCCAGTTGGTAACAATTGTTCCAGAGGATGAATAGGCTTCCAGTCCGGCAGTTGTTTCAACAAGGATCTCTATGTTTCCGTCACTGTTAATGTCTGCCATAAAGGGGTCTGAAAGAACTTCACCCTGCAGAGAAACAGGAAATCCCGGTTCTCCTGCGCTGTTCTCGTCGTAAGCCCAGAGTTTTCCGCCAGAAACAACCGCTGTTTCAACATCACCATCGCGATCAAAATCTGCCGCTACAGGAAGGGTTGTGTCCTCGTTGCCGGGGTGTACCGGCCATCCGAATACTCCGCCGCCGCCTGGACCTGTTCTTACGAGGGATCCGTCCGCTGTAACAACAATCAAACCTGGAACAGTGGCATGTGGGAAAACACAAGCACCGGTGATATCCAAAGCAAAAGTTCTGGGCCAGCTGGTGAATACAGTTCCATCTGTGTGAAGCCTGTACACTTCCCTGTTTTCCAGTATTGCGAAAATACAGTCCATGGACTGGGAAGCAATAACCTGAACTGCAGGTGCCGGCAGGTTCACAGGCCACCCGTCAGGTTCCGACCAGTCTGGAAGGCGCAGGTGTATCTGGCCATCCATTTTCGGGATCACAAGGTACTCCGTTTCCTCTATGGAGAAAACTGTTAGCGGTGCGGAAACATTCATCCCCATGGGTATTGCAGTGTTTCCATCGGCAGGAACAATAAATGCCTGGTTGTTACCGGCAACTGCCGCAGTGTATTCGCCCTGGGTTGTGCTCCAGAAAACGGTACCGTATTTTGCTTTTCCCAATTCCACAGGCCATCCCGGAACAACTCCCTGAAGACTGTACAAAAAACTCATTGTGCTGGACGAATTATCCAGAACATCAATTTTTACTCCAGTATAGCCACCCCACGAAGCGTCTGTTGAAGGTGTTGTTTCCGGAGAAAACACCCAGGCATAGCCATCTCTCTTCCAGGGATCATACCCGCTGCCCTCTATACTGAACCATGAAGCAAAACCGTAATCAAGGTCCTGTATGCCATCCGCTTCCTCTACATCAACACCTTTGTGAAGGGGATCAACGTTAACGATGTTCGCCTGCCTGTACTCAGAACTGAGTCTGGTTTCATCTATGTGCCATATCAGTATTCCAGACCCTGGAAGACCGTAATCCCGCTCGTGGGGGCCGCACTGCCCGTCTCCGTCCGGGTCGCGCTGCCTGTTTTCTAAAAGAAGATATTCAGTTGAGTTAAGAGGAATTCTGTAAACGGTTCCCATCCGTTCTGATACATACTCGCCGGGAACAGCTTCAGCAGGATCTATCCAGTTCATTGCCGCTCTTGACCATGCAGAGGGGGCTGCAGGCCAGAAACCGTTCATGAGCCACTGTCCGTAGCCCATCAAACCCCAGCCTCCTATACCCACTGCACCTGTGTAGGTGTTGTAGAGATCGGGAAGACCAAGCTGGTGACCGAATTCGTGAACTATGGTTCCTAGAACACCAAGACCGTAGTTGTCCTGCGCCTCGCGCTCGGGATCAATGCAACCTTCGCGAACTTTTACTCCGTCATTGGTCTGTACAAAACCTGAACCGAGGTAGTATTCAAGATCTGAAGAGTTTACAAACATCGAATGGATATCGTCAGGACTGTCGCCAAGAATATCTGCTTCGTTGCCTGCTCCGGCATGCATCACAATAATCGCATCGAACCTGGAAAAGTCAACCTGGTTGTCTGCTGCCAGAACCGCATCACGGAAAAGCTCACACTGGCCCAGTCCGTTTTTATCGTCCGCGCCGTAAAAACCCATCTGGTGGTTTACTCTGAAAGCTGCATTTCCAGCAGGGAACTGATAAAGATAAAGGGTCAGATAGCCGTTGCTTACATCTGTGTAGTAACTGGAAATCTGATTCATAAGATCGGCAACTGCGGCACTGTCGCTTTCAAACTCCCCGTTTCCGCTGGTTAAATCGGTGTAGTCCGGGAGAAACTCAACTTTAAGAACACACACTCTCAATGTTGTATCTGCATCAATCGACAATTCAGTCCCGTCGTCTGATACCATTGGAATACCATCGGAAACACCCTCGGGCACATCCTGTACATAACTGTCCGGGAAGGGCGGAGAAGCAGAAGCAGCTCCGCAAACCAGAGCTGCTGCAAGAAGATGTTTAATCATCAGAACTGAAGTGTCAAACTGTACTTCTGGTTGTACTTACCTGATCCCTGAAGAGACTCATCAACGGGAACAAACGCCATATCAAGCTGGAAATCGTTCCAGTGAAGACCTGCTCCGAAAGAAACACCGGAGATAGTTGACTCTCCCTCTGTGTCGTGCACGTAACCTGCCCTCAATGCAAGAAGGTTGTAGTACCAGAACTCTGCACCTGTACCCCACTTGTTGTCTTTTACTTCCTCAGATATTCCATCTTCTATCTCTACAAGCAGTTTGGTGTAGTCCGCTGCAATAAGAAGAGAGGTGAGTTCATTTTCAAATGGAACATAAGCGAATCCAATTTTGAATTTTCTGGGAAGAGGGTTGTTTTCGCTGTTTCCGCCGTAGCTCATGTTGGGTCCGAGATTGCTTACTGTAGCACCGAGAGAGATATTACCGAAAGACTGTTCCGGGGCATGGTAAAGCACACCGAGGTCTGCGGCAAAGGAAGAACCCTTGCCGTTATCTTTGTAGTAGAGGTGATCGTAGATAAACTTGAGACCAAGGCCAACGGCAAGACCCGGAGCAACTTCGGTACCAAAAGCAGCATCCGCTGATATACCGTAGGTGTAAAAAGTTCCTATGGGCTCTGTGCTGCCTGCCTCTATCTCCTGCTGTTCACCCATGGACATGAAGGTGATGTTTCCGCCTACACCGCCCCAGCCCTCCAGGTGCTGTGCATAACCGAGAAACTCGTAGTAAAGATCATCAGCCAGCTGGGGAAGCCACTGAGAGTGCTGAAGGGTTATTTCCCTTGTACCCTCCTCTTGAAAAGCCAGGCCTGCGGGGTTCCAGTACGAAGCTGTTGCATCGTCTGCAACAGCAGTAAAAGATTCACCTATTCCATTGGCCCTTGCGCCTGGCGTTATGTCAAGCCAGATAACACTGGTTGTGACTGCCAGGGCTCCATGAGCAATAATCAGAACAACAATTGCAAAACTGGAAACAAATTTCATTATTCCTCCTGATACAAGAGTGTATTCAACTGCAAATATTTACCAGCAAACTATCGAACAACGGTTGCAACACCGGTTGCTGCAGAGTTACCCGAAGATACTACATAAATGTACAAACCTGAAGCCACTGCATCACCGTCCTGATCACACAGGTTCCAGTTGTACTGGTTGTACCCTGTTACACCGGGCAGGTTCCCCGCAATGCTGACCAGTTGTCCGGAAATGGTGTAAACAGATATGGAAACAGGGCCGCCCATGCTCTGAATCCAGTTGAAAGACATAACT
>QNDR01000061.1 GCA_003646025.1 Candidatus Fermentibacterota bacterium | reverse complement strand
CTGCAGCGTGTTGACGTTTATGCATATACAGAATAAACCACAAGCTCTTCAGAACATTGTGGCGTCACTTCGTACCGGCGGGCGGGTGGTACTGTCCATCGATCAGCCGTCTGACAGAATAGATTTTGGAGAGTGGACTGTTGAGCTGTCACCGTGGCTTCCAAAGCAGTACGCGAAGGCTCTGGAAGATGCCGGGTGCGACGTTGCTGAACCGGTGCCGCTTATTGACAGCTATACCGACCCTGACGGCAAGCATCTGGACACATACGGTGAGTGTGTAGCAACGCTTGTCTGTGGTGTGAAAAAGTGATTGGCTTCTTAATTAAGGTTGACTGACTGTATATGCACGGTATATTATTTATACCATGATGTATGAGTATGATATTTCAAAAAGCAGAAAAAACAAAGAGAAGCACGGCATCGATTTTGAAGATGCTCAGGCTCTTTGGGATGATCCTGATCTGATTGAGATACCAGCCAGAACAGACGATGAACCCCGATTCATGGTTGTTGGCAGAATTGGTGAAACGAGCTGGTCCGGGATTATTACATACAGGGGTTCAAAGATCAGGATTATTTCTGTACGCAGATCCCGGGCAGAGGAGGTGATACTGTATGAAAGCTGAAGAATTCGATAAGAAATTCGATAATGGAGATAGTGTTCTTGAGTATCTCGAACTTGCCGGTGCAAGGAGGGTAGAACAGGAACAGAAGAGGGTAAATGTTGACTTCCCGGTGTGGATGGTCCATTCACTGGACAAGGAAGCAAAACGGCTTGGTATCCCCAGACAGTCTCTGATCAAAATACTTATAGCCAGACATTTAGAGCATACAGGGGCATAGCGGTATGAGGTGTGGAACTTAAGCTCTTCATAGAAACATGGTCTTTGGTTTCAAAGATGAGTGATGTAGAACATTCTGCTGAACTTCAGTGTAATGCGTTGAACAATATCTTATGGATGTATTAGTTTAAGAGTATTTGCCTAAAGTATCTTCTAACCACCCTGTCCTCAGGTAAACATTGTAATACCAATATAGTATTACTGATCTGGTTTTCCCAGACAGCTTGCACCGGGTTTTTGTTTTAAGCAGTATTACTGATATGCAGAGTTTCTATGGAGGAATTATGGCAGTCAGTGGGGGTAATCCGGGTTTTTGATGGTGCAATTGCTATTGTTACCGGGGGAGCCTCCGGGATAGGTAAGGCGCTTGCTGTAGAACTGGCGAAGCGCGGTTGTGAGGTGGTGCTGGCCGATCTTCAGATTGTACATGTTTAACAATGCGGGAATCGCAATTGCCGGGAAGTCTTTTCAGAATCTGCAGAAGCAGCCTGGTAACAGTTAATATTTGAATTTATTCTCCGGCAGGCACTTCCACTACATTCCAGAATGGCGGAAGAGGGTTTGCCTCGATTCGGTCCGCCATCTTCTGAATCTTCTCCTTTTCAACTCCGTGTATGTTCCTTGAGAAGGCGGTTTCAGGTTTGGCGATGATTCTCACAATTCGTACCGGTATGTTGAAAGCCTGAGCCAGAGAGTAGTAGGGGGCGATCTCCCAGGCAGATGTGTTTGTGTTGTCTACCACAAGCGTGATGTCTCCTGAGGGTCTGGAGTCGTTGTGCAGCTGAAGAAGTCGGATTGTGTAGTTTTTGAGGCAGGATGAGTGGGCTTCACCCAGTTTTGACGGGTCGAAGTGGTACCTTCCGTTGCTGTTGAAGAAGTATGTATCGGCGCTGAATACTTCCGTCATATAGGGATTGGTATTCTTTCTGATCCAGGTTGATTTCCCTGCCCCGGGGATACCGCTTGTGATGATTACTTCCCTTACTCTACCCATCTGCTATCCCCAGCATCTCCTCAAGTTCCTTCAGATCGGTTGTTCCTTCAAGATCCATGCCGTACTTCACATCCAGTTCCATAACGGTTTTGTATTTTTCCATTGCTTCCTGTCGACGGCCAAGTTCCAGAAGACATTTGCTCTCTCCGATTGTGTGACTGGAAAGCATGGAGTAGTCTTCCGCAGCCATACTTCGTCTGTAAGCTTCTCTAAAAAAGTTAAGAGCCATTTCCAGCCTGTCTGTTTTCATCATCAGTGACCCGAGATTGCTCAGTGCTCTGGCCTGGGTGGTCAGCGCATTTACCGTGCAGGCAAAACGAAGTGACCTTCTGGCTTCATCTACAGCCTCCTGCATCCTCCACTGTTTGGAGAGAACTCCAGACAGATTGAGATGGCATACTGCAAGGGCTCTTCTGTCTCCCGACTTTCCAATAGCAGCCATGGATTCTCTTATGTGGTTCTCTGCTTCAAGGTAGTTACCTGCCTGTTTGTACGCGAGACCAATGTTTGCATGAAAGGTCATTACGCCGCGGGTGTGTCCAATTTCCTCTGCAATCTGAATTGCGGTTTCCAGCGCTTCAATGGCATCATCCGATTCACCGAAACGTGCCAGGGCTCCACCCAGATTACCCAGAATAATACATTCGCCCCTTCTGTTGCCGTTTTTACGGTGAATATCCAGAGCATCCCTGTATTTTTTTATACCCTCATCCTTTTTGCCCATGCTTATTTCCACATGTCCCATGTACGCAAGAGCATTGGCTTCGATGCCGGCATTACCACACTTTTTTCCCAGCTCACGGGTTATTGAGTAGTGCTGCAGGGCTTCCGACATGCTTCCCGTTCTCTGCATCAGTATTCCCATGTTACCGTGTACCTGAGCGAGAGCTTTTGTACCGAGTGAGTCTCTGTAAGCCATGGCTTTGCTCAGAACAGAAAGAGCTTCTCTCTTCTTTCCAAGGGAAATGCATACAGAGCCTGCTGCACTGAAACTCTCGGCGGCAGTGTTTATGTCTCCTGTCGATTCGGCAGTTTCCGCTGCCTTTATGTAGTCGTTGAGTACATCCCTGAGCGGTAATCCCAGATTTTCCCTGGCCTGGGCCATCGTTGAATAGATCTGTGCCCGTTGTTCCTCCGGAAAAGAGTTCAATACTCTGTTTGCAGTATCCAGAGCCAGCTGGAATTTTCCCATAAGTATATAGAGCCGCATGAGTTGAAAATGCAGTTTGTCCGAGAGAGGGCCTTCCCCGGGTATTCTGTTTTCTATTTCTCCGGAAAGCGCGGAAGCCCTGCCGGTATCACCGACATCAAGACAGCGCTCCATAGATTCAAGGAGTTCGGGTACTGTGTTCGGCCTGTGCGGCGCCGGCTGTGTTACCAATAGGTGCACCCCTCGTTTCTCAAAAAACTAACCCCCACCAGAAAAATCTTCAGTTACTTCTCGAACGTCCAAAACTAAAGGAAACCGGAGCGGGAGCCAATGGCCGATCCATGAACTTGACTATATTAACATCTGTTCATATAGTTGTTCCATGGAAATGGAAAAAGTGTTCAGAGCGCTGGCAGAGAGGAACAGGCTTCGCATAGCGCTGATTCTTGAAATGGGTCCGCTGAATGTATCCGAAATAGTTTACGTTCTGGGTCTTTCGCAGTCAAATGTAAGCCATCACTTGAAGCTCCTGCTTGAAGCAGGCGTGGTCAGGCGGTCCGGCAGGGCCAACTGGGCTTTCTACTCAAGCAGCAGGGAAGAACCCATGGTAGAGGAGCTTGTTAAAACTGCGTTCAGACACAGAAATGAGCTCAGGGGTTTTCAGGAGGATATGAAGCAGCTGGCCTACTGCCACAACCTTCGTCGCGACAAATCAAGAGAGTTCTTTAACTCTGTGGGAGAAGAACGCTGGAAAAGTCTCAGGGATCAGCTTCCCCATGCAGATGAGTACCTGGGTTTTATCGAGAGGAATCTCGGCTCATCCCAGCTTGTACTTGAAGTGGGAACAGGTGGTGGTGCAATGATACCGTTTCTTCTTGAAAATGCATCAGAGGTCATGGCGGTAGATAATTCCAGA
Source organism: Candidatus Fermentibacterota bacterium (assembly GCA_003646025.1). Taxonomy (GTDB): domain Bacteria; phylum Fermentibacterota; class Fermentibacteria; order Fermentibacterales; family JCC-6; genus Sabulitectum. Next base: position 11,789 of record QNDR01000061.1, on the reverse strand, counting down.
GAGATGCTGAACAGGGCACTGACATCTGTTACTGAAGCAAGGCTGGTTAACAGAGTTGATCTGAGACTTGGCGATGCCGAACACCTGCCTGCAGGAGACGCCATGGTGGATGCTGTGTTCATGCACATGCTTCTGCACCATTCAGGCAATCCGCTTCAGGCTATGAAAGAAGCGGCCAGAGTGCTGAAACCAGGAGGTATTCTTGTGCTGATTGATCTTGCAGAGCACACTGATGCCGGCTTCAAGGAAATACAGGGTGACCTGTGGCCGGGTTTCACAATGGATCAGCTGAAGGAATTCGTGAGAGAGTCCGGTTTTACAGTAGAGGCTGAAAACAGATACAACAACAATACAGTTCTCGCTTTAGCGGGTAGAAAAGGGGCACCATGATGGATTACAAAGTACGGGATATAACGCAGGCCAATTTCGGCCGGAAAGAGATACAGATCGCAGAGCACGAGATGCCGGGGCTCATGGCTGTAAGAACCAAGTACGGTCCTGCAAAACCCCTTCAGGGATTAAGGGTAACAGGCTCTCTTCACATGACAATACAGACAGCTGTTCTCATTGAGTCACTGGGTGAGATAGGAGCAGATGTAAGGTGGGCCAGCTGTAATATTTTCAGCACACAGGATCATGCTGCGGCGGCAATAGCAGAAAAGGGATACCCTGTTTTTGCATGGAAAGGTGAAACCCTTGAAGAGTACTGGTGGTGCACCAGGCAGGCTCTTACATTTCCAGGCGGCAAGGGTCCTAATCTGATAGTCGACGATGGTGGCGACGCCACCATGATGATACACCTGGGTGTAGAGCTGGAAAAAGAGTACAAACAGAGCGGAAAACTTCCGGAAGTGGGTACGGGCCCTGAAGACCTGGTAAGACTTCGTGAGAACATCATAAACGGTCTGGAAGAGTCTCCGGAATTCTGGACAGGTGTTGCGGAAGAAATGATAGGTGTAAGTGAAGAGACCACCACAGGAGTTCACAGACTTTACCAGATGATGAAACAGGGAAAGCTTCTTTTCCCGGCATACAATGTGAATGACTCGGTAACAAAGAGCAAATTTGACAACCTCTACGGATGCCGGGAGTCTCTGGTTGACGGAATAAAGAGGGCTACCGATGTAATGGTTGCAGGAAAAACTGTTGTAGTTGCCGGATACGGTGATGTGGGCAAGGGAAGCTGCCAGTCCATGAGGGGCTTTGGCGCAAGGGTTCTTGTTACAGAGATAGACCCGATCTGTGCGCTTCAGGCTGCAATGGAGGGTTACGAGGTTACCACCATGGAAGAAGCTCTGGAAACAGGAGACATCTTCGTTACAACTACAGGTAACTGCAGGGTAATAACCGCAGAACACATAAGCAGAATGAAGGATCAGGCTATTGTGTGCAATATCGGTCACTTCGACAACGAAATAGAGGTTGAAGAGCTTGAGAACTGGCCTGGGATACAGAAGATAGAGATAAAGCCGCAGGTTCACAGATTCCTGTTCCCCGACGGTCATTCAATCTATCTGCTCGCAGAAGGCCGGCTGGTTAACCTGGGATGTGCCACAGGGCATCCCAGCTTTGTTATGAGCAGCAGCTTTACAAATCAGTGTCTTGCACAGATTGCCCTTGCCGAGGAAAGACCCGGCGTCGGAGTTTACATGCTGCCCAAGATTCTTGACGAGGAAGTGGCAAGACTTCACCTGGAAAGACTCGGAGTAAAACTTTCTACACTCACACAGGTTCAGGCTGACTACATCGGTGTTCCGGTGGAGGGTCCATACAAACCCGACCACTACAGATACTAGAGAGCAAACAGAAAAAGGCCGTCCTTCCAGCAGGAGGGACGGCTTATCAATATGAAAAAAGTTCTTGTAATAGGATCCGGAGGCTCGGGGAAAACCACGCTGTCCCTGGCTTTGTCCCGTATTATCGGAATTCCTGTAATTCACCTTGACCTTAACTTCTGGAAACCCGGCTGGGTAGAAACTCCCCGTGATCTTTGGCGTTCAAGAGTCATCGAACTCTGCCGGGAAGACAGCTGGATAATGGATGGTAACTATGCAGGAACCCTGGATATCAGGCTGAAGTACGCCGAAACAGTGATCTTTCTCGATTACGGTAGAGTAAAGAGCTCTCTTGGAGTTTTGAAGAGGGTAATCAGACATCACGGTCAGGTGAGGGTTGATATGCCACCGGGATGCCCGGAGAGGTTCAGTGCGGAATTCATGAAATGGGTATGGGACTTCAACTCAAACAGCCGGCCTGAAATTGACAACGCACTTCAGAATGCTCCGGATTCCGTAACCGTATACACACTTAAGAACCGAAGAGCACTGAGGCGGTTTCTCTCCAGGATTCAGCACTAGCTTCACTGCAGCAGATCCTTCGATCTCGTTTTCCTTTCCCAATCAGACATTGAACTAATGCCTGCAGTTCGCAGGATAAGTTAGAACTTCCTGTGTATTTCCGAATCCCCGGGTTTTGGTTATATCATGTGTAACAGGGGGTGGATGATGTATACAGGAGCATCAGGGGCAGTTGCCGGGCACTATGCTTCGGTGGCAAATGCGGTTAAGGCAGTTGGTTCAATTGTTACGCTTACACCGGAGGAATTCTTAAGGATTCTGTCTGCTGCAGACGATCCTCTGGTTGTTACAGCACTGGGCGGATTGTTTGTAAAGTGGTACAAGTACATCTTTTCGTTCAAGGGGCTTACATTTTACTGCAAAAGCAGATCCGAGCTGATGATGCCGGGTAGTGTTCAACTTATCCAGGCAAAGAAAATCAGCGTTCCCGATATTTAGCTGGAAGTATTTTATTGAAACAGCCTGTTAAGCAAATTGAATTGGAAGTGCAATGGAAAAGAAAGTTCTGCTGTCTGAGGAACAGCCCGGTTTTGGCGAAGGTTTATTAAAAGCACTGGCAATGGAGCCTGCAGAAGTTGTTAAAACGGTAAAAGATTCCGGAATCAGAGGTCGTGGCGGCGCAGGATTTCCCGCAGGATTGAAATGGAGCCTGGCGGCAGATGCTTCCTCAAATGTGAAGTATGTGGTCTGCAATGCAGATGAGGGGGAGCCGGGAACTTTCAAAGACAGAGTTCTGATAGAAAACTATTCCCGTAGACTGTTTGAGGGAATGGCCGTGGCCGGTTATGCCATTGGAAGTACACAGGGTATTGTGTACCTCAGGGCAGAGTACGCATACCTCGTCCCCGTGCTGGAGGAAGCTGCAGGGCTGTCTGCCGGCGAAGGGTTTCTGGGTGAGAACATACAGGGCACCGGATTCAGTTTTGACATAGAGATTCGTGTAGGAGCAGGAGCTTACGTGTGCGGAGAGGAAACGGCACTGCTGGAAAGTCTTGAGGGACGGGCCGGTCTGCCCAGAAACAAACCTCCCTACCCTGTGAGCAGCGGTTACCTGGGTAAACCAACTGTCATTAACAATGTTGAAACCTTCTGTGCTATTCCACACATTATTCTTAACGGTGCAGAATGGTACTTTGATCTTGGAGTTGGTGAGTGTTCGGGAACGAAACTGTTCAGTATCTCAGGTGATGTTGAAAGGCCAGGGGTGTACGAGCTTCCCATGGGATCACCCCTCGAGGAACTCCTGGAACTCGCCGGTGCAGATGATGTTCAGGCTGTTCAGGTTGGTGGGGCCAGCGGGAGAACAATAGCAGCAAAGGATCTGGGTAAACCTCTTTCTTTCAAGGGGCTTCCTCCCGGCGGGTCTGTAATCGTGTTTGACAGTTCTGTGGAAATGACAGGTGTTCTGGAGAACTTTATGGAGTTCTTTGTCCACGAATCATGTGGTCAGTGTACTCCGTGCAGGGAGGGAACTCCCCAGTTACTGAAAGCTGTTGAAGCCGTGATGTCCGGAGCTGTGAGTTCAATACAGGAACTGGACGACTACTTCACCCTTGCCCGTGTAATGAAAACCACAAGCAAGTGCGGCCTCGGGCAGACTGCGGCGAACTGCTTTGTGGACATCATCACAGGTTTTACGGAATTTCACGGTGACGGGCACCACCACCATGGAGGTGATGCGTAATGGCCGGAATATCAGTGAAAATTGACGGAGACGACTATTCTGTTCCCGCAGGTTCAACAATTCTGGACGCATGTCTTGAGGCCGGTATAGATATTCCCAGGCTGTGCCACCATGAAAAACTTGAGAGTGCGGGAAACTGCCGGGTGTGCATTGTGGAGGTTGAAGGAATGAACACACTTCCTCCATCATGTGTTACACCTGTTGCGGAGAACATGGTTATCAGCACACAGAGTCCCGCAGTAAGTGAAGCGAGAAAAGTGATGGTTAACCTGCTTCTTGCTGCTCACAACTGTGACTGTCTGGTGTGTGAAGCGGCAGGTAACTGCGAATTGCAGGACCTGGCCTACGAACTTGGCATCGATGTCCGCTCAAGGATGTTCGAGAACTCCAGAGAGGATCTTGAACCTGTGGACAGGTCATCGCCTGTTCTTCAGTACGATCCATCGAAGTGTATCATGTGTACGAGGTGTATCAGAGCGTGCCGTGACATTCAGGGCAAGGGTATTCTTGCTGCCCTTCACCGCGGTGCAGAAATGACCGTTGGAACAGGAGTTTCCGTATGGAATAACTCAGCGTGCGATGGTTGTGGAGAATGTATTCAGGTTTGTCCTACAGGGGCGCTGTCGGAGAAGGAATCACCAGGTGTGAGAAGCTGGGAGATGGAAAAGGTACGCACAAGTTGTGCTTACTGCGGCGTCGGCTGCCAGCTTGATATGTGGGTACATGACAACAAACTGGTAAAGGTTGAAGGGGCGGACATTGAGCCGAATTTCGGTTCCACATGTGTAAAGGGGCGTTTCGGGCACACCTTCGTAAACAGGGATGATAGACTGGAAACACCTCTGATAAGAAGAAACGGCAGGCTGGAGAAGGCAACCTGGAGCGAGGCCATCGCTCTTGTGGCGGAAAAAATCGGTGGTATACGGGACAAATACGGTGCAGATGCCATAGCCGGGCTGTGTTCCGCAAAGGTAACCAACGAAGAGAACTATCTTTTCCAGAAGATGATGCGTGCCGCAATAGGAACCAACAGTGTTGATCACTGTGCCAGGTTGTGCCACGCTTCCACCGTTACCGGTCTTGCCGCTGCTTTCGGCTCTGGAGCAATGACGAACTCCATTGCAGAACTGGAACACGCGAAGTGCATACTTGTTACTGGCTCAAACACAACTGAAACACATCCGGTTATTGCCACCGTTATAAGGCGGGCAGTTCGCAAACACGGGGCAAAACTGATAGTGGTGGACCCCAGAAGAATTGACCTTGTTAAAGATGCTGCTCTGTGGCTCAGGCAGAAGAACGGAACGGATGTAGCATGGCTTAATGGAATGATGAATGTGATAATAAGTGAGAATCTGCAGGACACAGCATTCATAGAGGGGAAAACTGCCGGCTTCGAGGAAATGCGCAGTGTGGTTGAGCTTTTTAACCCGGAAATGGTTGAGAAGATAACCGGAATACCCGGCGAGAAAATCGTTGAGGCTGCGAGGATATTTGCAGAGGCGGAGGTCTCGTCTATTGTTTATTCAATGGGTATTACGCAGCATATAACCGGGACAGACAACGTTCTGTCAGTTGCCAATCTTGCAATGCTCACAGGTAATGTGGGAAGGGCTTCAAGCGGTGTTAATCCCTTGCGTGGACAGAACAACGTTCAGGGAGCCTGTGATGTTGGAGGGCTTCCGGATGTATACCCGGGATATCAGAAGGTAGCCGACCCGGCAAACAGAAAGAAATTTGAACAGGCATGGGGAAAACAGCTTTCTCCCGACAACGGGCTTACCGTGATGGAGATCATCGATTCTCTGGAAACGGGAAAAGTAAAGGGACTGATTATAATGGGGGAGAACCCGATGATTTCAGATCCCAACCTGAACCATGCAGAGAGGGCACTGGATTCAGCGGAGTTTCTTGTAGTCTCCGATATCTTTCTTACCGAAACAGCCGAAAAGGCCGATGTGGTTCTTCCGGCGGCATCTTTTGCAGAAAAAAACGGCACTTTCACAAACACTGAAAGAAGAGTTATTCTCGTCCGAAAAGCACTTGATGCTCCTGGAGAGGCAAGGTCCGACTGGCAGATAATCTGCGATCTTTCAACAGCACTGGGTTATCCCATGAGTTACGGCAGCTCCTCTGAAATAATGGATGAAATAGCCGAAGTAACACCGATCTACGGTGGGATTCATCATGACCGGATTCAGGAGGTCGGGCTGCAGTGGCCCTGCGCGGACCGCGGTCATCCGGGAACGATGTATCTCCACAAGGGAAAGTTCAAGCGGGGTATGGGTCAGTTCCACCCGGTGGACTTTATTCCTCCGGCAGAATCACCCGACTCCGAGTATCCGTTTATTCTTTCAACCGGCAGAATACTGTTTCACTACCACACAGGAAGCATGACCCGCAGAGTGGATGCCCTGAACGAATTTGTCAGTGGCGCATATGCGGAGATTCATCCTGAAGATGTTCGTCGGCTGGGTCTGGTCGATGGCGGTCCAGTAAGAATCAGCACAAGAAGGGGGCAGATTGAAACAACGGTAAAATCTACAGAAATGGTTGCCGAGGGTTCGGTGTTTGTTCCGTTCCATTTCGCAGAATCTGCTGCCAATGTACTGACAAACGATTCTCTTGATCCTGTGGCAAAAATACCCGAGCTGAAAGTAGCTGCATGTCAGGTAAGCAGAGTATGACACAACTCTCGGAGATGGCAGTGGTAACAACAGTTGAATCAGGAAAAGTTTTTCAGCGGGAAGACAGTCTGGCAGGCGAAGCCGGTTTCAAACTGAAACTGAACGGGAGAGAGGTCGTTGTCGCGGTGTGTTCTCCAGACCGGCTTATTGAGCTCATGTACGGATACCTGATTACGGAAGGGTTGATAAAACCGGGGGAACAGCCAGTTGTAACACAGGAGGACAGGGGAGTTGTGAATGCCGTTGTTGACCAGAGCAAACCTCCGCCGGAACCACAGCCGGTCAGGTCGGATTATTGCATTACTCCAGAGGTTATCTTCAGACAGGTAAAGGAGTTTACCGATGCCGGGAATACCTTCAAAGAAACAGGGGCAACTCATTCTGCAGCAATAGGCACACAGAATTCTCTACGCTGTCTTGCAGAAGATATAAGCCGTTCTGCAGCTTTTGAAAAAGCTGTGGGCTGCGGGTACCTGGAGGGAATTGATACAAGCCGGAGTGTTGTTGTTCTTTCCTCAAGAGTTCATTCAGTGTTTGTCAGGAAGTCCGCAACAGCAGGCTTTCCGTTTATTGCCGCAGTTTCCGCACCTACGACGAAGGCCGTAAAAGACGCTGAAAGGCTTGGCATATGTCTATGCGGTTTTGTCCGCGGAGAACGGATGAATGTGTACTCGAACAGATGGCGGCTGGGACTATGATTTTCAAAGATGTATCACTGCTTGTTCTGGCCGGAGGCGAGTCCAGCAGGATGGGTTTTCCCAAACACCTTCTGCCTGCTTCCGGAGGCACAGTTACCGATCATATCATCAACAGGCTTGGGAGTATGTTCACCGAGGTTATTGTTGCCGGCAGGGGTCTTGAACTGGCCCGTACAGACACAAGAGTTGTAGAGGATGTGCGCATGAAAAGAACCCCGCTTGTTGGGATTCTTTCCGGCATCCTGGCGGCCGAAACCTCACGTGTATTCGTGATAGGCTGTGACATGCCTTTTGTAAGGAAACAGTTGATCCACCGTCTTGTTTCTGAAACAGGCAGTGATGTTGCAGTGCCTGTTGTCAGGGGATACTATGAGCCTCTGTGTGCAGTTTACTGCAGCTCTGCTGCAGAAAAAATACAACTATATCTTGATGCCGGAGGCAGCAAAGTAACAGGTTTTTACAGTTCTGTGAAAGTTACCGAAGTAAGCGAGCTGGAGGTGCGGAGGGCAGATCCCCTTCTGGAATCGTTTATCAACCTGAATACACCACGGGATTACGAAAAGTGGAATTCTGCCGGGGCAGAGTGAGGAACCGGATTATGACAGAAAAAATCAGAGTATTGTTTATCGATGATGATTCCGATTTTGTGAAAGCAGCCGGAGTTGTCTTTGATTCCATGGGGCTTGAAGTCATACCGGCATCAACTGAGGCTGAAGGACTTCACAAACTGCAGGCACAGCAACCGGATGCTGTTGTTCTTGACCTTGTTCTGGAGAATGTCGACGAGGGTTTCAGTGTTGTAAGAAAGATTCGTAACAGGCTTAACAGTGATGTTCCAGTTGTTATGCTTTCATCACTGGCTGAGATAACCGGTCGTTCGCTTAAGCCGGAGGAACACCCTGACTACTACCCGGTGAACAGGTTTCTAGAGAAACCGGTTTCTGCGGGTACGCTAATCCGTCACATCAGGGATGTACTGGGGAAGGGAGATGTGTAGTTGATACGCAGTGCAAAACAGATTGTCTCTGAGGCCGTTTTGGAATTTGGGAACGGTAGAGAGAGACTTGTTCAGATTATTACAAAGGTTAACACCGAGCTGGGCTATGTTCCATCTGATGCCGTTGATGCCATTGCAGCTGCCACAGGTATAACTTCTGCAGACATTTATAGCGTTGTAAGCTTTTACAGTTTTTTCAGTTCAAAACCTCGTGGAAGAAATATCATTCGGATATGCAGCACTATCAGCTGCGCCATGGCCGGGCAGGGGGAGGTTCTTCAGGCACTGATTGATGAGTTCGGTGTAGAGCCTTTTGAGACAACTGCCGACAAGCGTTTAACAATAGAGACCACTCCGTGTATAGGTCTTTGTGACCAGGCTCCGGCTATGCTCGTAAACGGGAAGCCCTTTGTAAGGCTGACTCCGGAGAAGGCGTGTGAGATCGTGCGCGGATTGAAATAGCTGCATCTGCAGGCAAAACTGCTTGACTTCATGCTGCAGGTGTAAAGTACGAAAGAGGGCGGTATCATGAGTTTGATTCTGTGTGTTTTGCTTCTTGCAGAACCTGATGTTGTGTGGTCTGCAGTTACAAGCGGTGGCGTTTACTGTTCTGTAGACATGGGTGATCTTGATGGTGACGGAATTTCAGATGTTGCCTGCGGAGTAAACTTCTGGGACGAGGAACCGACTCTGTGGGTGGTATCGGGGAGCGACGGTTCAACAGTCTGGACCAGCGATCAGTACAACGGTATCTATTCAAATGAAGGGTTCAAATGGTTCCCTGATATGAACGGTGACGGGAAACGCGAGCTTCTCATGGCAACACCTGGAGGCTACGCCCCGCCAGGTCGTTCGCTTTATCTGATCTCAGGCGCTGACGGATCCACCATCTGGGAATGGGCTGCATGTTCGGTTATGCCTTCCAATACAGGATGGGGGTACAGCTGCACCGTTCTGCCTGACATGAACAGCGATGGCGTCCCTGAATGCGCTGCCGGTTTCGGTACTTCAGGATCTTCCAACACAGGTCTTCTTGCATGTATAGACGGAGCGGCAGGAGACAGCCTGTGGACACTGTGGCTTCCCGATGCAGGAGAGGATGTTGAGTCTTTTGTCGATGTTAACGCTGATGGAGCAAGTGAAATTCTGCTGGCAGTTGGCGGTAACGGATATGCCGGGGAGCCTGCACAGCTGGTTGATGGAGCTTCGGGAACTGTGCTGTGGCAGAAAGACCCAGGCGGAGACTGTATGGCCATTGCCCTGATCGATCGATCAGACACATGGCCGCTGGCGGCATTCTGTACTTTCAATGGCAAAGTGGAGTGTTACGACGGTGGTGGCTCAACAATCTGGAACTACGATGGAGCCGGTACATACATGGACATACAGGGCGGTCCAGACGTTAACGGCGACGGTACTGGAGATGTTGCCCTGGCAGGAGATGACGGCGGAATGCTGTGCCTTTCAGGCGCAGATGGATCAGTTCTGTGGAGCTATCCTAGCGGTGCCGATACATGGTCTGTAGTCTGGGTGGATTCCGTGCTTGTTCAGGGGCAAGCGGTTCCCTGTATTGCTTCCGGATCTGTTAACGGAAGGTCTGTGTGTCTTGTTAACGCGTTAACTGGAGCTCTGGTGTGGGAGATGTCTTTTACGGAAAGGGTTTACAATGTCTCGGTGGCTCAGCTTGACTATCCATCTCCTGTTGTCATCGCCGGACTGCAGGATCAGCTTCCTCTTCCAACCCATGCATGGGCACTTGCAACTTCCACAGAAACAGGCACAGGTGGCTCCTCTCCGGATGAGGAGCTGATTCGTCCGGTGAACCCGTCGGGAGGTACGATTTCATTTACCGTTCTACGGGAAGATGATGTTACCGTTCAATGTTTCGATCTGGGGGGAAGAATAGTTTATCAGGGAGAGTTTTCAGGCTCTCAGTGCGTAACTGGTATTCCGGTGAATTCCGGAGTTTACATCCTCAGGGCAAGTACCGAAAGTTTTACTGAAAGCCGGAAAGTTACCGTACTGTAAGAAAAAAGGGGGGCTGTTGAAGCCCCCCAGCAGATAACAGTTGTTCTAGAACCTGTCCAGCGGACTGAGAACCCTGAGGTGTGTGCGGTTTTTGGCAAGTTTGAGATACGGTGTGATCATGGACGGTGTTGAAATTCCGAGGAGTTTCTGCACCATTTTTCTGTCTGTTCCGTCCTCGAGAAGGTGGACTGCAAAGCTGTGTCTCAGCCAGCCAAGGGTTGCCTTTTTATCGATTCCCGCTTCAGCGAGAGCATCGGTAAATGCACGCTGAATAGTTCTGGCGGAAACAAAGCTGGTTCTTCCCCGTCCCGGGAATACATAGGGTGAAGGATCGGTTCTGAGATCGAGGTACTGCCCGAGAATTCTTCCTGTGGTTTTTGCGAGAATAGTGTCCCGGAGGAATCCACCTTCAGGGCTGTACACATGTATAATATTGTTATCGAGATCAACATGCTCCCGGCGGAGTATGGCAGTTTCACTTACTCTGAGGCCGCTGGAGTAAATAAACATCAGGGACAGGCGGTATTTCAGGTCATGAACATGCTGGAAGACTTCTGCTATTTCGTCGCGGGAGAAAACACCGTGAAGAGGAACTTTTTTTGCAATAACACCAGGACCTGGAAGAGGATTGTCTTTTTTCAGAACCTGGGAGTACAGATACCTGATTGCACTCTGAGCCTGATTGATGTAAGACAGAGATTTTCCTTCGCTTACAAGATCTTCAAGATAGTCTCTGAGATCGCTTTTTGTAAGGTCGCCTGTTTTCTCGCCAAAATGGTTCACAAGACGGCGAAGGTGGGACACATAACTGTTGGCAGTCTTTGGACTGCGGCCGGAAACTTCCAGCTGTTTTCTGGTTTCTTCCACAAAGTTCATCATTCAGTTACCCCATTTCTTATTGCTATTGTAACTCGTCGCTTCTGCAATAATAAATTGCATCAGCGAGTATGTCAAGCGCTATTGGCCATTGTGTATGAATAAAGAAGGTGTTATTCTTTTAAGGCCGTATGAAAGCGGATTCAGACATATTCATGGGAGTGTTAAGTAAGCATGGAAAAAAAGTTTACAGGTAGAGCAAGGTTGTATGCACCGTTCATTCTTGCCTTTTTAGTGTTCTTTGCTGTTATTGGCGCAGAATACTTGATTGTTCAATCGCTTATCGATCAAAGTAATCAGCGAGAAATAGATATGTATCATGGAGCAATTGGTACCATTATCCATGGTATCAACAGGTATGAGACTGAAACAGGTTGTTCTATTTACAGTGATACCTTACCTTTGCTCTCGCTTCTTAATCCATTTGGTATGAATAACTGTTTGATTCATATTGTTCGTGAT
>QNDR01000060.1 GCA_003646025.1 Candidatus Fermentibacterota bacterium | reverse complement strand
GCGGGTATTACTCATTAGAGAGTAACCGGTGATAACCGAATAGCTCCAGAACAGAGAAAACAGAAGAATAACCACGCTGACAAAGGCGGGAATGTTTACCTTCCTGTTGCTCAAAGGTGTAACAGATGCCACAAAGAGGGCAGACGGCAGAGCACCAAGGGGGGTAGCAAGCGGCAGATCGCTGGAAAAGACAGGCCAGAAAGCAGCAAGCATGGCCATCTGTGATGTTGATCTGCATTTTTTAAAGAACCAGTACAGGAAAAACACCAGCAGAAGTACACCTGGAATACCAGTTTCAGTTATCAAAGTAAGAGGTTCCGAGTGAAGGTAGTCTATTCTTTTGTTTTCACCCGCCAGAGTTCGTAATTCGGGTTCTGCCGAGGTGAAGATCTCCAGTCTGGCTGACCCTGTTCCAGTTCCCGTTGGCAGGTGGCTTTTCAACAGGGTTATGGAATTTCTCCATATCCTTGTACGCAGTTCAAGGGTAGGTCCGATTCTTCCTGCGTAACCGGGGAAAAAAGACACAAGAATCTGTCCTGCTATCATAGGGGACAGAATCATCCAGGGACGGATCCTGAATTTTCCTGAGAAAACAAGGACCAGTACACCTGCCGTGCAGGATACCCAGCTTATATAGAACGAGGAGAAAATAACTCCTGCCCCTGTTACTGCAGTGGCTGCCCACGAGTACCATCTGTCGCGTCTGAAGATTACTAAACTGCTCAAAAACCCAAGAGAAAGAACCATACCAGCTCTGTTTGGGTTTCCTGTCAGCGTGTCGGCTCCCGCGGTCAGGCTTGCAACAGAAACCAGAACCGCAGCTGCTACCAGACCGGCAAGATGAGGTTTTATACCCCATCTGCCCACTGTACCGGAAAATCCGGCAATCATCATACCGAAGGAGAACCATCTTACAGCATATGGTATTCCTCCGGTTGCTGAAGTACTCCAGACAAGAGCCAGAGCAGGAAGCAGTGCAACAGCCGCGCCGGCAGCCAGATGTGTGAGTGAAATATTTTTTCTTCCCAGATAAAGAACAGCAGTACCGGCCAGTGGATACACTGCCAGCCTTGACATCATTGTCGTATCAAAAAGACCTGGAAAAACAGACAGAAGCACCAGTATGAAAGGAAGGAAAAAAACAAGAAACCCAGCCAACTACAGTTCGCTCCACGCAGAAGGATCCGCAGGCAGTTCGCCAAGAATGTTGCTGTTGATCTGGAATTCGTACGATGCTTCCAGCTCCCGCATCCATTCCATTGTTCTCTGTTCTTCAAGGTGCATATGAAGATTTTCTCTTATGTATGGTTCCAGGTAATCAAACTGTGCCTCATGGGGCGGAATGACCTGCACAAGCCTGTAGAAAACAAAGGAGCCTTCACGCACTTCAACAGGCCTCTGCCACTGGTTGTCGTCTTCATCAAGCAGAAACAGAGTTAGATCCATCTCTCCGGGCAGCTCTGAACGGAACACCGGTCTTGAAACAAAATCACTGCTGTCTGAAAGAAATTCCGGATATCCTCTGAAACCAGTCTGCAGCAGATCTGTGCCACTATCCATCAGGGCAATCAGGATATCTACCGAGTCAGCAGGAGCCACAACCGATTCGAAGATCCTGGACTCCGGCAGTGTTGGGACAGTGTCCATTACAGCGTATTCCGCCGAAACCATTGAATCTGTGACAGTGACAGTTTCAGTGACATTGTTCCTGAACAGCAGTTCACTTGCCTGATCAACGGCAAAGGCTTCGGCTCTCTGTGCAATAACACTGTATTCGTCGGGATACTCACCGGCGTATCTGCCGGCTATGTACTGAAGTCTTACCTGATTTTCCAGGTTGTGAAAGACCCAGGCTGGCGAGCTGGAAAAATTGTTCCCGCTGAGAGAGAGAAACGCTGTAATTCCATCAAAATCACCGGCAGTAATAGATCCGCTGTCCCAGGATGCAAGTTGAGTTGAATCGTCAAGAGAATCCCGCGCAGCGCAGTATGAAAAAACTTCAGCAGAATCGATTACCAGCGTTTCAAGGGCCAGAAATTTCATGGTCTCCAGGTCTGTGTTAACACGGCTCTCAACAAGACTGTTCCGGACAAATGTTCTGAACTGGCTCGTGTCTGCAAGGGTGGCAGCAACCAATTCAGGGTCTGCAGTAGTTATGGAATCAAGTGTATAGGAAACACCGTCAGTTTCCACTGTTGAACCTGCTGTAACAGAGTCAAATGCGAAAGCGAGGTTCCATGGTAGATCCGGTAGTCTTTCGGGGCCTTTGTGCCCATGAATACTTGATGTGTACCATACGACACTGCCTAGAAGATCTGCGTAGTTGGCAAAATCGGTCTCCGATATGTTTCGCATTTCCATTACCGCAAGTGTGTCTTTGTATGCGATAAAAGCGGCACTCTGTGCCCAGCATTTCTTCATAGTCTGAATAACAGATGAGTGCAGATATGTTTCGTTATCTATTTCCATGGTAACCATTGTTTTGCGACCAAGTGCAGTGATAAAGTCTCCCACAGGATTGTCCCCGGAGAGGAATTTCATACGGGTCGTATTGTCCAGCTCATTCCAGGTGGTACCAACCTCGGATACCGTTATATCTCCGGCACTGGTCCGGATAAGCCATGTACTGCCGTCCGGGGAACCACATCCGGAGAGAACCAGAAGTATCGAAGATATCAATGGAAACAGGAACCTGTGCATCAAAAACCCCTTAGGAAAATGAAACTTACACTCGAATGTCCATAATATACAAAGGAAGCCCCGGATGGGGCTTCCTTTAAAAGACGTGTACAGAATCTAGAACAGGCTCTTGATCGATCCCCATGTGTCGCGGCTAAGCGCGTCAGGGTTAACATCGTAACCGTGCATTCCGTCAGGAGAACCCTGTTCAAGAACATAAAGCTCGTTGATCGGAGCTTCCAGAGCCATGGTTGCTCCACCCAAAGTGGCAGAGGCGATTAAAGTATGATGATCGATAAGTGAACCGTCAGCTGCAATCTGATCAAGTATACCGGTGCCATTGGCGCTTGTAACCCACAGGCAGTCATTCAAGGCATCCCAGGCGGCACCGTATGAACTTGTAGCTGCTGTTGACCATACCGTGCTGGCAGCAGTAGAACCGCTTACGCCATCCCATGTGAGCTGGTAAACATCTGTAGAGAATGAACTGGTGTAGAAGTGTGTTCCATCGTACGCAAGGGCACGGTTAGGGCTTATGGGTCCTGTGAAAGCACCTACTTTTTCATGTGTGGATATGTCGTAGTAATCGATGGCTGTGCTTACACTGCCGTACATGTAGGTTCCGTCACAGCAGAGGTCGCGGAGGCCCCAGCCGGGAGCAGTGTTCTGGGGGAAACTGTCGGAAATAACACCGGAGTGGTCGAAAATATAGAACTCACCGGTGCCTGCGCCGGCCTGACCTGCACCGTTTGTGATCCAGAAACTGGTTCCATCCCATCCGCAACCTACCGTATAGGCATTAGGGATACCAGCGGCTTCAACATCAAAATAGGCAATTTCTTCAAGCCAGGTATCTATACCGGGCTGAGTAACGCCAACCTGAGGAGCCGCATCGGTCATTGCAAAAGCGGCAATGGCCATCACAAGAACTACAGTAAAAAACTTCATCTTCCCATCCTTTCAACAAGTTCAAACAACCACGAAGGAAGATAGTCAGCAAGTGCGTGCCTTGTCAAGAGAATTGAAAAACCGGAGAAAAACACCGAATACCAGCATTGATGCACTGATATTCGGTGTCTGAATGTGGTTATTGGACACCAGCCCATCTACACAACTGTTTTTGGCTGGTATTCTCCAAATTCTTCTCTGAGCACACCGCATATCTCACCAAGGGTTCCGTAGCATCTTACGCAGTCGATAATGGCAGGCATAAGATTGCTGGAAGATCTGGCGGTTTCTCGAAGAGAGGACAGTGCAGTGTTTACTCTGTCGTTGTCTCTGCCAGCCTTGTCTGACTCAAGTTTTTTCCTCTGTGCGGCCTCAACTGCGGGATCAACACGGAGAAGGCCCGATGGAGGGGGCTCTTCCTGGTGGAATTTGTTAACACCAACAACCACACGGTCTGCCGTTTCGATTCCCCTCTGGTACTCGTAAGCTGCATCCTGAATCTGACGCTGGGGGTATCCTTCCTCTACTGCTTTCACCATGCCGCCCATACCGTCGATGCTGGTAATGTAGTTCATGGCCTCCTGCTCAATTCTGTCCGTGAGGTCTTCTACAAAGTAGCTGCCTGCAAGAGGGTCTACCGTGTTTGTTACACCGCTTTCATAGGCCACTATCTGCTGGGTACGGAGTGCAATGGTTACCGCATGCTCTGTTGGAAGAGCAAGGGCCTCGTCTCGGCTGTTTGTGTGAAGGCTCTGCGTTCCTCCCATAACGGCGGCAAGGGTTTGAATAGCAACTCTCACGATGTTGTTGTCTGACTGCTGGGCTGTAAGCGTTGAGCCGCCTGTCTGTGTGTGGAATCTGAGCATGAGGCTCTTTGGATTCTTCGCCCCGAATCTGTCTTTCATCACCTTCGCCCACACTCTTCTGGCTGCGCGATACTTTGCCACCTCTTCAAGAAGATCATTGTGAGCGTTAAAAAAGAAACTCAGTCTTGGCGCAAAATCATCTACACTTAAACCTGCTTCCGTGGCTGCCTGCACATAGGCTATTCCATCTGCAATGGTGAAACCCACTTCCTGTGCGGCAGTACTGCCTGCTTCTCTGATGTGGTATCCGCTGATGGAAATGGTGTTCCACATGGGAATGCTCTCACGGCAGAACCCGAAGATGTCTGTTATCAGTCTCATGGACTGTTTGGGCGGGAAAATATAGGTACCTCTCGCCATGTATTCTTTAAGAATATCGTTCTGTATCGTTCCCCTGAGCTCTGCCGTTGGAACACCCTGCTTCTCCGCTACCACAATGTACATGGCCAGCAAAACCGCAGCTGGAGCGTTGATTGTCATGGAGGTGGAGACTTTACCCAGTGGTATATCTTTGAACAGAAGCTCCATGTCCGAAAGGCTGTCTATAGCCACACCAACTTTGCCAACCTCCCCGGCACACAGCGGATGATCGGAATCGTAACCGATCTGTGTGGGGAGATCGAACGCAACAGAAAGCCCCGTCTGGCCTGCATCAAGCAGGTATCTGTACCTCTTGTTGGATTCCACTGCATTTCCGAACCCGGCATACTGCCTCATTGTCCAGAACCTGCCTCTGTACATGGTTGGCTGAACCCCTCGGGTGTAGGGAAAAGTTCCGGGGAAACCGGACTCTGCCAGATACTTCTCATCAGGGTTTTTCGGGAAGTAAACTCTTTCAACAGGATTACCGGAGCCCGTTACGAACTCCTTTCTCCGTTCCGGGAATCTTCCAAGCACTTTCGCAAGAACACCGTCTTCCCATGCCTTCTTTGCCTGGTCGAAATTGTTGTTCATATCTGTTTTCCTCCGGTTATTCGGGATTGTAAGATCTGGGTTTTTCCTGACCCTGGAGAACTCTCAAAGCACCAAGGGCGAGAGCTTCCATTTCCATTTCGCCAGGGTAAACAATCACCGGCGCTATGAATTCCACCATTTCCTTCAGCCAGCTGACGAACTGTTTGTCGTAAGCTATTCCGCCTGAAACCACAATTGCATTTACCTGTCCGTTGAGAACCGCCGCCATGGCACCGGCCTCTTTGCCTATCTGATACGCCATTGCTCTGTAAACCGCCAGCCATTCAGTATTACCAGCCATTATCTCGTTTTCAACTTTCATCATATCGTTGGTTCCCAGGTAGGCCACTATACCGCCCTGTCCTTTTATCATCTTTTTAACTTCATCAAAGGAATAGTCTCCTGAAAAGCAGAGTTTTACAAGATCACCAGCAGGAACTCCTCCTGATCTTTCAGGGGTAAACGGTCCATCACCGTCCAGCGCGTTGTTTACATCAACAACAAGCCCTTTCCGGTGTGCCCCTACGCTGATACCGCCGCCAAGGTGTACAACGATGAAATTGGATTCGCCGTACTGTATGCCCAGTTCATTCGCGGCTTTTCGTGCAACGGCTTTCTGGTTCAGAGCATGAAAAATACTTTTACGGGTAATAAGAGGATTGCCGGAAAATCTTGCGACAGGCTCCATTTCATCAACCACCACAGGATCCACGATAAAGGCGTCACATCCCGCAGTTTTTGCCAGTTCTGCTGCGATAGGGCCGCCCAGATTGGACGCATGCTGACCGAGAATTCCAGACTTGAGGTCTTTCAGAAGCTTCTCATCTACAAGATAAGTCCCGCCGGGAATAGGTTTCACCAGCCCGCCTCTGCCTACGATGCCGTTGAAACTCTCAACGGGGTAACCGGCCTGTTCCAGTGCCGAAACGATGACATCACGCCTGAATCCATACTGTTCAAAAATATTTGGTCCGAAGGGAGACAGCTCTTCCTGTGAGTGCGACAGCTTAAGGTCCCAGACTTCTTCTTCATTTTCGAACACCGAGATTTTTGTTGAAGTCGAACCTGGATTTACAGCAAGTATCCTCATCTTCCCTCCTCATGGGTTATTTGCTATCTTTACAACTGATCCACACGTGGTGGAATTTATTTTAACAGCAGAATATAAGGCAACCTGAACATGAGTGGAAATCTTAAAACTGCGGCTGAGATTGAGGCTGAAATCCGGTTCGACGAGAAGTTTCTTGTTCGACTTCGGCAGTCTTTCCAGTTGGAAAAGGAGTATGCCCTTGAAGAGGGCAGTAACGCTCTTCGCGCGTTTAGAGAGCGTTCCCGTACTTACTATCAGCCGGTTGCTTTGAGAATGCAGAATGATTTTCGCAGGCTTCGCTACAAAATGTCAAAGGTGGATAATATTCCAGAGAGTATATTCCTGAGACTTGATGCACTGGAAAAAGCTGTAAAGGAAATTCGGGCTCATTTTGCTGGAGCACCGAACCGCCTGATAAGGAACAACGAACAGAATACAGGAGATGATTGATGTACAGAGTATCGACCAGTATCGACCAGAAACTGGCTGCTGCCGCCGAGCTTTCTGAAATGGACGGGCAGAGGGTTACAGTTCATGGTATGATTCAGCGTATCCGTCGTCTGGGCTGGGGGGCGTTCATAGTTATCCGGCGTCATGACGGGCTGCTTCAGTGTGTAATCGGCCGTGATGGGAACGAGGAACTTATAGACGGGCTTGCTGAAGAACAGTCTGTTCAGATAACAGGAATGGTAAAAAAAGCGAAGATCAAAGACAAGTCTATTAACCCCGGCAGTGTAGAAATTCAGGTGGAAACAGTGGAACTGGTATCTGCTCCTGCGGAACATCCTCCAGTAGATCTTTCGAAGAAAATTCTCGATCTTCACATAGATACAAACCTGGATCTCAGGCCTGTAAGTCTGCGTCATCCTGTGGAGAGAGCCAGATTGAAGATTGCAGAAGCGTTTGCCAGAGCGTTTGCAGACTTTCTCCGCGTGCAGGGTTTTACGGAAATACGAACTCCTAAAATCGGCGTTGCAGGTGCAGAAGGCGGTGCAAATATTTTCAAACTCGATTACTTCGGCAGACCCGCCTACCTTGCCCAGTCTCCGCAGTTCTACAAGCAGATGGGAGTTGGAATCTACGAGAGAGTGTTCGAGATCGGTCCGGTTTTCCGGGCCGAAAATCATCAGACCAGCCGGCATATAAACGAGTACACTTCACTTGATTTCGAAATGGGCTTTGTGAAAGACCACACCGATATTATGCTGATGGAGACAGCGCTGCTCAAGTACTGTTTTAATTTTATCAGGGAGACCTGTGCCCCGGAGATTGCCCTGCTGGATGCTGATATTCCGGTTATAGACGAAGATATTCCTGTGGTTACCCTCTGGGAAGCCCATGAGATAGCAGGCAGTGTAACAGGAGGAGACTACTCCGGTGAACCTGATCTTGAGCCTGACGAGGAGAGGGCTCTGTGCTCGTACTCCGCCGAGAACTGGAAAAGCGACTTTGTGTTTGTTACACACTTTCCCACACAGAAGAGACCGTTCTACACCAAAGACGATCCCGATAACCCGGGAACCACACTGAGTTTCGATCTTCTTTTCAGAGGCCTTGAAATAACGACCGGTGGCCAGAGAATCAACGACTATCAGGAACAGGTGGACAAAATGATCTCAATGGGGTTGAATCCCGATGATTTTGAAAGCTATCTGCAGGCGCACAAGTACGGTCTGCCACCCCACGGAGGTCTTGCGATTGGCCTTGAAAGAATTACTGCAAGGCTTCTCGGTGTTGATAACATCAGGCTTACCACGATGTTTCCCAGAGATATCAAAAGACTTACACCCTGATAGAAAAGATAGAGGAAACAAAAAGGGGAGGCTTTCGCCTCCCCAAAACTGCGTTTTCAGAGATTACAATTCGTTGAAGACACGGACACCTGTAATTGGCTGGAGCTGCCCTTTTAGAACGAGAGTGTCTGTGAGCGATGCGGTGTCGGGGAATGTATGGGTTCCGGTGAGCAGGCAGTAGTGACCGTCTCCCATGGCAAGGAAGAAGTCGTCACCGTAGGAAACGCTGTCTTTCCAGAGAATAGAGTCGTCAGGTGACGGAGCTACGAAGCCTGTACCCCGGGCGATTCTTGTCCTTGCCCCGCCGGGCCACTGTTCCGGGTTGAATGTGCCGGGATAGATGTATCTGGCTCCATTTGCATTGATTGCCACCACGAACTGCTGTGCAAATTCTGGTGATGCCGGATTGCCGGCAATTATGGAATCACCTGCAACATCAACACGGAAACCGACCGGTCTTAGATCGAACAGTTCCCTGATTTCCGAAAGCTGAACTGTTTTCGTATTGGTAGCCAGTCCCACCCCGGAAGAGGTATTGTCACCCTTGAACGCCATTACAGTGTAGAACACTGAACGACTGGCGATATGAGTACCTGCATTGTTCTCGCACAGGGCGGCAAGAGTCCACGGCCCTTCAACCCCTCTTCGGGTCCAGAGGAAGTACCCGTCTACCAGAGTGGTATCCATAGCCGTCCATGTGACAACAATAGTGTCGCCGTGGCTGGCAAGTGTATCCACGACAATTCCTGTAACCACCGGGAGAGTGCCATTTATCTCGGTTGCAGAATCTCCGCATCCGGTAAAAACAGACACTGTAACCAAAAGACCGACAGCAACTATCGCTTTCATTGCATACCCTCCAAATTTACTGTAAAACCAATGCACTACAATCGTTTTTTTTACTGTGCAGGTCAATCCTGTGCTATATCGTTTCTGAGAGTTTCCAGTTCTTTGTCTTTCAAACCCAGGAATCCGCCAAATGCACTTTGTTCCAGAAGAAGAATTTCAGCTGCCTTCTCGGTCATTTCAACGTAATCACAAGCCATCTCTAAATCCCTGGAGAAACCCAGAATTCCATGTTTCCGCCACACAACAGCGTTGGCGTTCCCGAATTCATGTTTTGTTTTTGTGCCAAGTTCCCATGTTCCCGGAGGTTCAAAGTCAAGAAAAGCAAGCCCCTTTTTCATAAGAATAGAAATTTCAGGATGGGCACGCTCCACTGCGTCCTGGAGCATTTCTCCGGGGAGGTCGCCCGATGAAAGCGCAAGCATCTTGGTTGAATGAGTGTGAACGATGGCAGATGTATCCCATCCCAGGTCTGGAGATAGAGCGTGAACCTGGATGTGTGTGCCGATTTCGCTTGTGGGGCTGGGATACCCGGAAGGCCACAATGCGCCTGTTCCGAACTCAGTTATGGTTACAGGAACTATCTGTGTGTCTATATCCCTTTTCATTCGTCTGAACCGGCTGCCGGTAGCTGTAATTAGAATTGTCCGGCCGGCAAGAACTTTTACCGGTTCCAGAAAATGGTACGATTTAGGGTTCTCGCCGGGATCAAAGTTGATACCCCTTGGCAGAAGAACAGAAATGTTTCCGGCATTTGCTTCCGACCAGCCCATACTGGCAAGGTGGTCAGCAATCTCTGCTATGTCATTCTTTACTTCATCTATTGTCTCCATACCTGAAATATGCTTTAAAACGATTTATTTTTCCAGTGTAAAGTAAATACTGCGGCGGGAAACTTACGATGCCGGAGGTAGACGGGGTTGACATATCGAATTTCTGTACCATATTCGGAATCATAACGATTATGAATAGAGGAATTATGCAAACAGAGAAAATTTCAAGAAGGGGATCGAAGCAGAAATCGATTGTTTTGAACGCAGTCAGAACTCTGTGTAATCATCCTACAGCGGAAGATGTTCTTTTTAAGGCAAGAGAACAGATACAGAACATAAGTTTCAGCACAGTATATCGTAATCTCGGAATTCTGGTAGATGAAGGCGATCTGATAACAATTTCCGGTACGGGTTCTGAAGTGCACTACGATCATGTACTCAAAAATCACTGTCACATTCAGTGCAGAGTTTGCGGGAAAGTCAGAGATGTAAATTTTCCTGCTGTTGATTTTAAAGAAATATCAGAGTCAGATGCTTCCGGTTTCACCGTTGATGGAGTTTGTGTTACATTTACAGGTACCTGCAGACAATGCAGGGCAAAACAGGGTACGAAAGGAGCACAGTGATGAGTATTAAAGGAACGCAGACTGAGATAAATCTTCTCAAGGCTTTTGCAGGGGAATCTCAGGCAAGAAACCGTTACACATATTTTGCCTCGCAGGCTAAAAAAGACGGGTACATACAGATCGCAAATGTGTTTGCGGAAACGGCCAGCCAGGAAAAAGAACACGCGAAAAGACTGTTCAAGTTCCTGGAAGGTGGAGAACTCGAAATTACTGCCGCTTTTCCTGCCGGTATCATCGGAACAACTGAAGAGAACCTCAAAGGTTCAGCCGGTGGTGAACACTACGAGTACACAGAGATGTACCCGGAGTTTGCAGAAACCGCCGAAAAAGAGGGCTTCAACAAGATTGCAGCTGTGCTCAGAAACATTGCAGTTGCGGAAAAGCAGCATGAAAAGAGATTTCTCGGCCTTCTTAAGAACATAGAAAACAAAAGTGTTTTCAAGAAGGAAGAGCCGGTTGTGTGGATCTGCCAGAACTGCGGCTACGTTCATGTAGGGCCTGAAGCCCCTGCAAAATGCCCTGCCTGTGACCACCCCCAGGCTCACTTTATGCTCATCAATGAAAACTGGTAGAAAGGAGAATCACAATGGCTGAGCGGATGCAGGTATACAAGTGTGAAAGATGCGGAAACATAGTAGAAGTTCTTCACGGAGGAGCAGGGCAGCTTGTGTGCTGCAATGCTGATATGGTTCTTATGGAAGAGAAAACAGCAGATTCCTCCACAGAGAAGCATGTTCCGGTTATCGAAAAAGTTCAAGGCGGATACAGGGTAAAAGTGGGCTCTGTTCCTCACCCGATGGCAGACGCGCACTACATAGAGTGGATAGAGCTTCTTGCCGACGGAGTTGTATACAGAAAGTACCTGGGTCCCGGAGACGCCGCTGAGGCAGTGTTCATGATAACAGCTGAAAATGTAAGTGCAAGAGAGTACTGCTCAGTTCACGGACTTTGGAAGTAGCGATATGCTCAGTGAAAATATGCAGAATGCCCTGAACGGTCAGATCAACAAAGAAATCTACTCTTCCTACCTGTACATGGCCATGTCCATGTACTTTGAATCTGAGGATCTTTCCGGTGCGGCCTCATGGATGAAAACCCAGGCTCTTGAGGAACTTGCACATGCGGACAAGTTCATGAGATATGTTAACGAGCGTGGAGGCAGAGTTGTTCTTGAGGCCCTGGGCAAACCGGACTCTTCGTGGGATGTTCCACTTGATGCCTTTGATGGCGCGTTGAAGCACGAGAGGTTCATTTCGGCTTCCATAAATGACCTTGTTACCCTTGCCCGGGAGGAGAAAGACTTCATGTCAGACAACTTCCTGCAGTGGTTTGTTGCCGAACAGGTGGAAGAGGAAGCATCAGTAAGTGAAGTGCTCAGGATGTTCAAGCTTGCAGGCGGTGCCGGCGGCGGGCTTCTGATGATAGACAGAGAGCTTGGCTCGAGGGTATTTACTCCTCCTGCCGCAGAATAGAAAAAGGAGACGCAATGGGCCATTTGACCGCAGAGAAGATAACTGAAAAGGTCTATTGGGTCGGAGCGATCGACTGGGGTGTCCGTGACTTTCACGGATACCTCACCAGTCGCGGCAGTACCTACAATGCCTTTCTTGTAATCGATGAGAAAATTACACTGATAGATACTGTCAAGAAGCCATTTGAGAAAGAAATGCTTGCCAGAATATCCTCTGTGATTGCGCCGGAGAAAATAGACTACATCATCAGTAACCATTCTGAGATGGACCACACCGGTTGTCTCCCAGATGTAATCAAGCTTGTTAATCCTGAAAAAGTGTATGCTTCAAAAATGGGTAAAAAGGCTCTGGCCAGCCACTTCTTTTTTGAAGACGATGTTATTACGGCTGTTTCAAGCGGTGACAGTATCTCTCTGGGAGAGTCATCAATAACTTTTGTAGAGACCCGAATGCTGCACTGGCCGGACAGCATGGTTTCCTACCTCGATACAGAAAAGATGATGTTTTCCCAGGACGGGTTCGGAATGCATCTGGCTTCAACTGAAAGGTACGACGATCAGCTTCCCATGCAGGTTCTGCTTGAAGAGTCAGAGAAGTACTTTGCCAACATTCTTCTCCCGTTTTCCCCGATGGTTACAGGGTTGATGAAAAAGCTTACAGAATTGAATCTTGATATACAGCTGCTCTGTCCCGACCATGGCCCGATATGGAGAAGTGACATCGGTGGAATTCTGCAGCGGTGGGAGAAATGGGCACTTCAAAAGTGTTCTTTGAAAGCGGTGGTGGTGTACGACACCATGTGGAAGAGTACTGGCTACCTCGCTGATGCTATCTGCGATGGCCTCCACGCACAGGGAATCTCCGTGCGTGTAATGCCTCTTGACTCCAGTCACAGAAGTGATGTTGCAACTGCTGTTCTTGATGCAGGCGCACTTATCGTTGGCAGCCCTACCATTAACGGTCAGGTGTTTCCCAGGATCGCGGATGTTATGACCTACCTTAAAGGGCTGAAGCCAAAAAATCTCATCGGAGGCGTATTCGGCTCATATGGCTGGAGCGGTGAAGCGGTTCGGGATATAGAACAGTACCTGGCAGACATGAAAATACCTCTTGCTGCTAAATCACTGAAAGTGAATTACGTTCCCGGTGAAGACGATCTGGCAAAGGCCAGAGAGCTCGGTATCACAGTGGGGCGGGAACTGAAAGCAAAGTGCGGCAAATGAAAACAGACGACATAACAGCTGTCTTTACCCTGAGTTATGGACTTTACACCATCGGGTCAAAGTCCGGTGACAGGATCAATGCCCAGATTGCCAATGCAGTATTTCAGATCACAGCCGATCCGGTTCGCATAGCAGTGGCTGTCAATCGGGAAGAGTTAACCAACCAGTTCATCAAAGAGTCCGGCTATCTGGCCATAGGTATTCTGAACCAGTCTGCGGACATTCCTTTTATTGGACATTTCGGTTTCAACAGCGGCAGAGACATGAACAAGTTTGAAAAAGTAGAGTATTTCACAACTTCCTCCGGCTGCCCCTGCCCGAAACACAACACCGTTGCCTGCATTGAGCTGGAAGTTGAAAGTTCAACAGAAGTTGGAACACACACCCTGTTCATCGGAAAACTTACCGAATGCTCCGTTATCGGCCAGGGAATACCCATGACTTATGCCTACTACAGAGAGGTTCTGTGCGGGAAAACACCGCCCACTGCTCCGTCTTACAGAGCACAGGAACCTGTTTTATCAGACCAGCAGAAAGAGGTAAAAACAATGAAAAAGTATGTATGCAGCGTATGCGGATACGAGTATGATCCCGCAGTGGGAGATCCTGACGGAGGTGTTGCTCCCGGAACTGCCTTTGAAGACATCCCGGAAGACTGGGTGTGTCCTGTCTGCGGAGTGAGCAAAGATCAGTTTAACGAGCAGTAGGCTGCTGGAAGAAATCTATTCCCGCTACAACAAACGGGAGTATGTGCATCCGGACCCGCTTGAATTTCTCTACAACTTTCCAGAGGTTGAAGACAGGGAAATCGCGGGTCTGGTCGCGTCAGGGCTCGCATACGGCAGAGTAAGCCAGATACTCAAGGCCGTTGAAAAAGTACTGGTTTTCACAGGGCCATCGCCCTCAGAGTTCCTGCGGAACACCGTTTTTTCAGATGTGAAGGCCGGGCTGAGCGAATTCAAATACCGGTTTACAGGAGGGAACGAAATGGCGGCGTTCCTCGTTTCCCTTTCCTCTCTTCAGAAAGAAAACGGACTTATCGGGAACTACCTGGCCGGCCTTGTAGATACCATGCCCTACATCCAGGCTCTCGATACCTTCGCCGGAGAGGTTGTGAACAGAATGGAGAAACTGGGTACCTCTTCCGGGCATCTTCTTCCAAGACCTTCCAGAGGCAGTGCGTGCAAGAGGCTTCACCTGTTTATGAGATGGATGGTGAGACAGGATGAAGTAGATCCAGGCGGATGGAGTATGATACCTCCTTCAGAGCTTGTTGTACCGGTGGATGTGCACATGCACAGAATGGGTAAACACCTCGGCTTCACTTCCAGAAAGACAGCGGATGCCAGAACTGCGGCAGAGATAACCGGGGGTTTCAAAGAACTGTGTCCAGACGACCCTGTAAAGTATGATTTTGCCCTTACCAGGTTTGGAATACAGCAGTTGACAGACAGTGAACTGTTTAAGGAACTGCTTGGATGATACTTCCGAAAGGAACAGATGAAACAGATCATATACATTATTCTTCTATGCATGGCAGCAGCAATGCTGTTTGGCGTTGTTCACAACCAGTTCAGTGCCCGCATAAGCACTGAATACTTTACGCTGGGTCACAGAAAACTCATCAGTTCCACATCACCCACTCTTATGGGAATTGCCTGGGGAATACACCCCAACTGGTGGGTTGGCATGAGTCTTGGAGTTCTCCTCTCCGTAGCAGGCAGGGCTGGAAAGTGGCCACGCCGAAATGCCCGCAGCTTAATAAAGCCCCTTCTCTTTCTGTTCCTCGCTTCAGCAATCGGCTCGGCTACAGCAGGTATCCTGGGGCATCACCTTGCAAATACAGGAGTTCTGGACCTGTACGAGCCTCTGTATTCAGAAGTTCCCTCTGAAGCGCATTCCGCGTATATCGCTGCTCTGTGGATGCACACAGCCAGCTACACCGTAGCAGCCATGGGCAGCTTTATCACAGCCCTTTTCGTCTTTACCGGAAGAGTGCGAGCCTGGAAGAAGTTAAAAGGAACACAGGCTGAAAGCTGAATCAGCTTCTATCAGGTAAATTCTGCGCATAATCAGGAAAGACGGGCAAAGCGTACTTGCCGAATACCCGTGTTTGGCAGCTATGAAGTACTATTTCTGAGCCATAATATCCATCGGGGCGACTTCCGGATTGCGGTATCTGAAATTGTTGTTCTTTGCATTTGTCAACTGATAGAGCTGACTGAGGGCAATTGTGGATGCAGGCATAGCACTGCCAGCAGATACTCATCCATACCGGTTTGTCACCTTTTATAACGATGTGTGTCCGAACACGAGACGCCGGCTGGTCAGAAAAAGCCAGCTTCCAACAGTCTCAATGTTCTTCTGAAAATTAGCGGCGTTCTCTTTAACAATCGCTTCTTCTGCATGTAACTCCATTATCACAGCAGTCTGTCCTG
>QNDR01000059.1 GCA_003646025.1 Candidatus Fermentibacterota bacterium | reverse complement strand
GGTAACACTTTTAACCAGTGATCCTGACTGCGATGACAGGCTCCTAGTCTTCAGACGGGCGGAAAATACTGTTTCAGCGGGCGGATACCGGAAGTGAGAACTGGCAGATTTACACAGCTGAAATTAACTTCAGTTCCGGAACCCCTGTGCTTGAGAACATCGTGAAGATCCAGCAGCCCGCTTCAGCAGACACAGACAATTCATGGTACTGCAACGATGAGTACATTCTCAGTTCAACATCCTTCAGTTCGGCAATGCCGAATATCTTTCTACTGCCTGTTGATGGAACTGATCCCCTGAGGGTAACCAGTACAGACACCAGTGAAGACGGTGCTCCATCCTGCTCTCCTGACGGGAACAGGATAGCTTTTGAAACTCATCTGGGAGAGGATGAGGAATACCCGTCGGAAATCTGGATTATTGAAGTGGAGTAGTGTCTTCTGATAAACTGGTGAACCGCTTTTGAAGTCTCAGGTGTTCCCCAGTGTAGGAGTGTCTGCAGCTGGCTATGTCCTCAGGTGTTCCTGTGGCGATAATTTCTCCGCCTCCGTCGCCACCATCGGGACCCATGTCTATCACCCAGTCGGAGCTGGCAATGACATCGGGGTTGTGTTCTATAACAACAACGGTGTTTCCAGCAGACACAAGTCTGTTCAGGACTTTCAGCAGTTTGCGGACATCGTGGGGATGAAGCCCTGTTGTCGGCTCATCAAGAATGTACATGGTATGGCTTGTTGAAGGTCTGCTGAGTTCCTTTGCAAGCTTGACCCTTTGTGCCTCACCGCCGGAAAGAGTTGGAGCCCGTTGCCCAAGCTGTATATAGCCCAGTCCCACTTCGTTCATTACCTTGAGTGTGGAGTAAACCGAAGGTATTCTTTCGAACAGAACCATGGCGTTCTCGATTGTCATATCCAGTATGTCTGAAATGTTTTTCTCGCGGAATCGGATTTTCAGTGTTTCTCTGTTGAACCTCAATCCCTGGCACGTTTCACACTCTATGAAAACATCAGGTAGAAAGTGCATTTCAATTTTCTTTACTCCGGCCCCTTTGCAGTCTTCGCATCTGCCGCCTTTTACATTGAAGCTGAACCGTCCAGGCTTGTAGCCTCTGATCCGGGACTCCGGCATTTCCGCAAACAGATTTCTAATGCTGTCGAACACTTTTGTGTAGGTAGCCGGGTTCGACCTGGGAGTACGGCCAATAGGGTCCTGGGTGATGTTTATTATTTTATCAATGTGTCGAAGTCCCTCAATGGAACTGTAGGGTCCGGGCTTCATACTGGATGCTCCGCCAATGAGTCTGGAAACAGCCGGGTAAAGTGTCTGGCCCACCAGCGAACTTTTGCCCGAGCCGGAAACGCCTGTTACGGATACAAGTCGGCCCAGAGGAATCTCCATATCGACAGACTTGAGATTGTGAAGGGTTGCCCCTCTCAGAGAAAGTACCGGGGTTTTGTCTGTGCGCGGTTCAGAGAGACGAACAATCGATTTTCTGCCGGACAGGTACGCTCCTGTAAGAGAGCGGGGGTCTGCCATGATTTCCTCAGGAGAACCCTGGGCAATTACTTCGCCTCCATGAGATCCTGCTCCCGGTCCGAAATCAACGATGTGGTCAGCTTTCAGCAAGGTGTCATTGTCATGTTCTACAACCACAACGGTGTTGCCTATGTCTCGCAGGTGCTCAAGTGTTTTTACGAGCCTGGCGTTGTCTCTGGGGTGAAGACCCACTGTGGGTTCATCCAGTACATAGAGTACTCCGGTGAGGCCGCTGCCAATTTGGCTGGCAAGTCTTATTCTCTGGGCTTCTCCACCGGACAGTGACGGTGCAGATCTGTTGAGTGTAAGGTAGTGCAGGCCAACATCGGTGAGGAAACGCAATCGAGAAACTATTTCCTTCATCAGTCTTCCCGCTATTGCCTTCTGATACTCTGTAAGCTTCACACTGGTAAAAAACCCCAGTGTTTCGCCGACTGTATCGCCTGATATATCATGTATTCCCCGTCCGCCTATCTGTACAGCCCGGGCCTCTGACCTGATTCTCGATCCGCCACAGTCGTCACAGGTGTATTTACGGAAAAACTTTTCGTAGTACCTTCGCATGTCATCGCTGCCAGTCTGGTGGTACAGTCTGTCAATTCTGTGTACCACTCCCTCAAAGGGTCCGCTCCAGTTTCCCGATGAGTTGTTTGTTTTCCAGCGGACGCTGAATTTCTTTTTTCCCGAACCAAAAAGAATGGTTTCCCTTACCTCTTCAGGCAATCTGTTCCAGGGTGTGTGCAGGTTAAAATTCATCTCCTGACACAGAGTTCGCAGAGAGGCGGCAACCCATCCCTGGGGGATTCCCCATGGAACAATTGCACCTGCCTGTATAGACATAGCGGGTTTTGGAACTATCAGATCCGGGTCGACTTTCAGTATGTATCCCAATCCAGAGCACCTTGGACACATTCCGATGGGGTTGTTGAAACTGAAAAGCTGAGGCGACAGTTCAGGAAGACTGATACCACAGTGCAGACAGGCATTGTGTTCGCTCATCATGGTTTGTTCACCTGAATCAGCGTTGATCACGGCAATTATGCCGTTCCCGAGTTTTGAAGCTGTTTCAACAGAATCGTTGAGGCGGCTGTCTATTCCAGGCTTAATAACTATTCTGTCAACGACCACAGATACGGAATTCCGCTTTTTCCTGTTCAATTCCGATATCTGATCCAGATCGGTGAGTTCACCGTTCAGAAGAATTCTTACAAAACCCTTCTCTCTGATGTCGGAAAACAGCTCATCGTGTGCACCTTTGCGGTTGGTTAGAACAGGTGCGGTTACAAGAATACGGGTTCCTTCTGCCATCTTCATTATGCTGTCAGTCATCTGCTGAGTAGTCTGTGTGGTAACCTCCCTGCCGCACGACGGGCAGTGGGATACACCGGCTCTGGCGAAAAGAACTCTCAGATAATCCGCAATTTCTGTAACCGTTCCCACTGTGGATCTGGGGTTGTGGCTGACAGTTTTCTGCTCTATGGAAATTGCCGGCGAAAGACCTTCAATTGAATCAAAATCAGGTTTGTCCATCTGGCCCAGGAATTGTCTGGCATAGGAAGAGAGAGATTCTATATACCGTCTCTGTCCTTCTGCATACAGAGTATCAAAGGCAAAAGAGCTTTTACCCGATCCTGAAACACCGGAACAAACAACCAGGGAATTCTTTGGCAACTCAACCGAAACGCTTTTCAGGTTGTGCTCTCTGGCGCCCCGGACAACGATTTTTTCACTGGACATACATACTCCTGTTTTGCGTGACCCCTAATATAACAACAGCGGCGCATGTGTCACATTTGCACCATTGTATATGAAAGAGATTGAAATATAAGAATAGTGTATTCTTATATGGTTGCAGCGCATTCAGTAGCGTGCTTGCAGCAGAATGGCAAGGCAATTGCTTTGAGTTGTTCGTGCAGTCGCAGGACTGCAGTGGCAACAACAGCAGAATATCAGATAATGATTAGATATACAGGAATACCAAAGGAGGAATAGAATATGAGCAAAGTCATTGGAATTGATTTGGGAACAACAAACTCATGCGTTGCGGTTATGGAGGGCGGAGAGCCGGTTGTGATACCCAATGCAGAGGGAACGAGAACAACACCATCAGTGGTGGCATTCAATGAAAACGGAGAACGCCATATCGGTGTTGTTGCTCGTCGTCAGGCCGTGGCTAACCCGGGAAACACGATTTTCTCAATAAAACGCTTCATGGGAATGCATTTTGGAGAAACTGGAAACGAGATAAAGAGAGTTCCTTTCAAGATTGTGGAGGGTAAAAGCAACGATGCATGGGTAGAGGTCTTCGGGAAGAAGTATTCTCCTGCCGAGATAAGCGCAATGATTCTTCAGAAGATGAAACAGACTGCTGAAGATTACCTTGGAGAAAAAGTTACACAGGCGGTTATTACAGTGCCTGCATACTTTAACGACAGTCAGAGGCAGGCCACAAAGGATGCAGGCAGAATTGCCGGTCTTGAAGTGCTTCGAATAGTAAACGAGCCTACGGCAGCAGCTCTTGCCTACGGCATGGACAAACAGAAGGGCAATTCGACTATAGCTGTCTATGACCTTGGTGGAGGAACTTTCGATGTCTCTATCCTTGAGATAGGTGACGGGGTGTTTGAGGTTAAGTCCACCAATGGAGATACGCACCTGGGCGGAGATGATTTTGACCAGGTGATCATCGACTGGATGGTAAGTGAATTCAAGAAGGAACAGGGAATAGACCTTTCCGCGGATCAGATGGCTGTGCAGAGGCTTAAAGAGGCGGCAGAGAAAGCAAAATGCGAACTTTCCACCACGAAGAGCACAGATATAAGCCTGCCTTTTGTAACAGCAGATGCAGCAGGACCCAAACACCTCAGCATGACACTTACAAGGGCAAAATACGAGCAGCTTTCCGCTGCGCTGGTTGAGAAAACAGTCGAACCGTGTCGCAAAGCCCTTAAAGATGCCCATGTCAGCGCTTCTGACATCAGCGAGGTAATACTTGTGGGCGGAATGACGAGAATGCCACTGGTGCAGGAAAAGGTTACCGAGATTTTCAACAGGGAGCCGCACAAGGGCGTTAATCCCGATGAAGTGGTAGCCGTCGGTGCTGCGATTCAGGCAGGAGTTCTCAGCGGAGACATCAAGGATGTGCTTCTTCTCGACGTGACCCCGCTTACGCTGGGGATCGAAACCCTTGGAGCAGTATTCACACCTATCATCGATAGAAACTCAACAATTCCCACGAAGAAGAGCCAGGTGTTCAGCACTGCAGCCGACAACCAGACCAGTGTTGAAATTCATGTGCTTCAGGGTGAAAGAAAGATGGCTGCAGACAACCGCACTCTTGGCCGCTTTACCCTTGAAGGTATTCCTCCAGCCCCGCGTGGCCTTCCTCAGATAGAGGTTGAGTTCGATATAGATGCCAACGGTATCGTTCATGTCTCGGCAAAAGACAAAGCTACCGGTAAAGAGCAGAAGATCAGAATTGAAGCATCCAGCGGTCTTTCGGAAAGTGATATAGACCAGATGGTGAAGGATGCTGAAGCTCATGCAACGGAAGACGAGAAAAGAAGAGCTGCTGTAGACACCAGAAACAGGGGAGAGAATGTCGCCTATCAGGTGGAGAAGCAGATAGAGGAAATGGGTGACAAGCTGGATGCTGCAGATAAGGCGAAGCTTGAAGAGGCTGTTTCCGATACCAGGAAGGCTCTTGAGGGAGACGATGAAGCTGCAATCGCTTCTCAGGTTGAAAAACTTGAAAAGGTCTGGCAGGAGGTTGGAGCCAGATTCCACCAGCAGAACTCTCAGGAACAACCACAGGGAGAGTCTGAAGACCAGGAGCAGACACAGGCGGAAGCTGATGCCGTAGATGCTGATTTTGAAGTGGTGGACGACTGATGGGCGATCCCAGACGAACCGGAAAGCAGGCTAAGAACAGGAGACGGGAAAATGCACCCCGCAGTTCTGACAACGAGGTTGAGGTCATGAAACCTGAGGTGTCAGAGGAAGAGACTCCTGTGAGCAGCCTGGAGGATGTGGAAAAGGAAAGGGATGATCTGCTTGACAGATTTCAGCGTCTTGCCGCTGAGTTTGACAACTACAGAAAGCGTCAGGCCAGGGATTTCAGCAGGCTGATTGAGCAGGGAAGAAAGAAGATCATAGAAGAGCTTCTTACAGTGCTGGACAATTTTGACAGGGCAAGAGCAGTCGCCCAGGGTGACCATTCAGACAAAGAAGTGGTTGATGGAATAATGCAGACTTCAGAGCAGCTTCAGACAATTCTTGAGAAGGAAGGGCTTGAAACGGTGGCCACTGAGCCTGGAGATGTATTTGATCCCAATATACACGAGGCAATGGTTGCAGAAGCCATAGATTACGGCGACGTGGATGTTGTCCTTGAAGTTTTTCAGAAAGGTTACTATTTCGGGCAGGATCTTCTAAGACCGGCCAGAGTGAAGGTCGGTAAGGTCTCGCCGGGGAATGGGGATGATGCCAGTTGACGAAGGATCTATACGAAATCCTCGGAGTAAGTGAGAATGCTTCTCCGGATGAACTGAGGAAGGCATACAGGGATCTGGCCAAGAAGAACCATCCCGATGTCAATCCCGATGACAAAGGTGCCGAGGAAAGATTCAAGAGAATTTCAGACGCCTACGACATTCTTGGAAATCCGGAAAAGCGCGAACAGTATGATATGATGCGTCAGAGAGGGCAGGATCCATTTGCCGACGGGGGAGCCGAGGGCTTTGGTGATCTCAGTGAAATATTCAGGTCAATGTTCGGTGGTGGTGCTGGAAATCCATTCGGAGGGCACAGGAATTCTTCCGGAAGAGGAGCATACCAGGTTGAGATAGAAATTCCCTTCGTTACAGCAGCCCGTGGCGGTACTGTAAAAAGAGTTCTCACCCTTCCTGTTATATGTAAGAAATGCAACGGTGTCGGGGGCTCGGGAAAACAAACATGTTCGAGCTGTGGTGGAACCGGCAGAATATCAAGTGGTCAGGGTTTTTTTTCCACCATGCATCCATGTGCAAACTGCGGAGGAAGGGGATATACCCTTAAGAAAAAGTGTTCAGCCTGCGGTGGATCCGGGGAAGTACAAAGCAGCGAAAGTGTTTCTCTGCGGATACCTCCAGGAGCGGGAGATGGAACAACTCTCAGAACCTCCATTGGAGGAAAGACAGTATTGGTCAGGCTTCGGGTCAAACAGGACAGGTTTTTTACAAGACAGGGAAGAGACATTCACTGCAGTGTAACGGTTACCGCGGCACAGGCTGTGCTCGGTACCTCTCTTATGGTAAGAACTCTTGATGGAAAAGTGAAGCTGAGGATCAAAGCAGGTACACAGCCTGGAACAGTTCTTCGTATGCGCGGCCGTGGAGTTGTTCACAATGGGGTAAAAGGTGATCAGCTGGTCACTGTGACGGTAAAACTGCCGGTGAATCTCAGTGAAGAGCAGAGGCGGTTGTGGACGAAAATCAGGGAAACCGGTTCTTAATCGATTGGAGAAACTTGAACTATTCATATCTTGTTCTGGTAGCAGCCGGTCTTGTACTGGCGGTTCTTGGGTTTATTAAGAATGGAAGCGGTCACAGTGGCAGACTGGGTGCTGCAGTAATGTTTCTTGCAGGCATAATAATGCTCACATTCGGTATTCTGCTCACCAATGTCCCGGGATTCTTCTCCGGCTGAGTCTATTCGGTTTTTACAAAACCAAGCCTTTTAAGTTTTGTGTAGAATGAGTCGAGGAGTGCGTCGTCCGGGTGCCTTTTCACGGCTTCAGCCACCATTTTCCCTGCTTCTTCAAATTGGTCGTCCTGCACAGCCGTTCTGATTCTGTCAGCCCATAGCAGGGCTTCGCCCTCAGGGGTGTTACGGTTTGTTGCTGCTTTTGTGACTGGTGTTTCTTCTGGTGGCTTCTCTTCATCTGTACTTTTGTCCGACTGTTCGATCAGGTTTATCAGCTCTTTGAGTCCGTCAACATCCGGAAGCAGATTAAAAGCTCTTCTCGATGCTATGATAGCTTTTCTGGTGTCTCCTTCAGAAAGTTTTTTCATCCCTATTTTGACTAGATTTTCGGCTCTGACTCTGTCCTTGAACTGCTGCAACTTCTGGTCGACTTCCTGATCGTTCGGGAAAAGCTCTGCTGCTTTTTTCAGGTAGGCAAGTGCTTTGGACTTGTTGCCGGATGCCACTGCTTCTTCTGAGAGCCTGTAGATTTTTTCAAGCTTTGAATCCATATCTGCAGTTTTGTTCCTTTCAGAGGTAGATGTTTGAACAGTGTTTTTTAACGGAGCGTTGTCATCAAACTGTATTTCGGAGCCGCCTGCCCTTTCCATCGAAATCAGTACTTCAGTTATAACCATTTCACCAGGGTCTATGGCCAGAGCTTTTTTTATGGAATCAAGTGCCAGATCGCGATTTCCCTGAATAGAGTATCTTCGCGCCTGAATCAAGTGAGTCTTTACTCTGTTCTTCATTCTGCCTGATTCTCCCTGCTGCTGCCTGTAACAAACGGTATTCTGCCACCTCAATCTGCTCCTGGACAAGCGTACTCAGCAAACCGATGTAACACTCTGTACTACTCTTTCAATATAATTCCCTGCTTGAATTGCAGTAACCCCTCACAGAAAATGCGGAAAGAGGTGTGATGTCAATAAAGAATATCTTTCACAAGAATCCGGCCCCAAGGATGGAAGCTGTATCCCGTGACTCGGTGGAGTTTGTCGATTTAAGTCTCAGAGATGGTCAGCAGTCTTTGCTGGCCACAAGAATGTCTACCGAGCAGATTCTTCGACTTCTCCCTCTTATTCTCGATACAGGGGTAAGCTTGCTTGAAGTGTGGGGGGGGGCTACCCTCGACAGTGCCATGCGTTATCTGGGAGAAAATCCGTTTGTTCGTCTCCAGAAGATGAGCGACACGGCAAAGCCCTACAAAGCAGGTCTGAGAGCACTGTCCAGAGGACAAAATCTGTTCGGTTACGATCCCTATCCCGATGATATTGTAAGAGACTTTAACAGGGAAGCTGTCCAGGCTGGTGCGTCTGTTATGCGTATTTTTGATGCTTTGAACTACACACCGAACTTCAAGGCTGCTCTGGAAGGTGTTAATGAAGCCGGAGGAACCTTTGATGCAGCAGTGTGCTACACCACAGGCACCCCGTACAACATAGATCACTTTGTGCAGAAGTGCGTTGAGCTGGAAAAAATGGGCGCACACATGGTGACCGACAAGGATATGGCCGGTTTGAAAACACCGGAAAAGGCCTGGGAGTACTACAGAGCTCTCAAGACAACTCTGAAAGTCCCTGTGGTTTCACACACACACTGCACACCTGGTTATGGTCATATATCAGCGATTATCGCCATGCTGGCAGGGGTAGATAAAATAGACACAGCTTTTCTTCCACTTGCCGGAGGATCATCACATCCGTCCATAGAGCTTCTTTCACTGTTTGCTGAAGTTCTTGGGATAGATACCGGGCTTGACCTTTCTGATAAGGTGCTGGAGCCCATTCATAATGAAATGTCCGCGGTGGTTGCTCAGGTGGAAGAGGAATTCAACCTGAACATTCACAGATCTGTGTGGCCGGGAAGAGACAGGCTTCTCCCAATGGCTGAAGAGATAATTCAGAACCTGGCGAACGGAAAAGTAGACAAGGCCCTGAAAATTACCCACAAAATGGAACAGTTATGCGGCTTCCCCAGACCGAATATGGAAGTGCTTCGTGCTCAGATTCCAGGGGGAATGTACAGCAATTTCGTTAATCAGCTTGCCCGTGACAAAAAATCCGAGTACCTTGGCCGTGCTCTTGAAGCTGTCCAGGATGTTCGGCAGAAAGCCGGCTGGTGCCCGCTTGTTACACCTACATCGCAGATTGTCGGCGTTAAAGCGTATTTCAAGGCTCTTGGCAAGTCCGTTAATCCTGTTCAGTATTTCAACCTGATTGCAGGTTACTACGGTAAAACACCCTTTCCCATCGATCCGGACTACAGGGAAAAAGTCTGCGGGTTCAGAGAAGAGCGGGAGTACGATTCCTCCGGATTCAGCAGAGAAATTCCACTGGCTGCGCATACAGACCTGCCCCTTGCGGAAACAACCCATGAGAAGCTTCTTTACTATCTTTTTCCAGACAGTTCAGGGAAGAGTTATCTCGAGGGGTTGCGGCAGGCGGAGTGGGCAGCGGGAGCTGAGGAGAGGAACAGGCGTTTTGAAGAAGAAAAAGAGCGGAAAAGGCTTATGCTTGAGGCAAATGCCCTTATGAACAAATTTGCTGATGATATGGATTCTCTTTCCGAGGAACTTTCAGGAGCGGTTGGTAACGGCAGTTCTTTCGCTCAGAGTGATTCCGTGAACAGCGGTGCTGAAGAATAGCTGAAACATCTTTGTTTTGATGGAACCCTTTACCGATTAAGGTGTTTTCACTATATAACATGGCTGTGTGGATTGATTTGAGGTGTATTGCAACCACATTAAAAAAAGTGCTAAAAAGCCGTCAGCCAATGCCTCGGGCCGTCGGACGACGGCCTTTTTGTGTACTTGTTGAGAGGAATGGAGACTTTCCATGAGAAAACTGTTTACCAGTGAGTCTGTTTCAGAAGGACACCCCGATAAAGTATGTGACCAGATATCTGACGCTGTGGTCGATGCGCATCTTGCCCTTGATCCGGGGGCACATGTGGCATGCGAGACGCTGGTAACAACCAACTTCTGCCTTCTTGCCGGTGAAGTAAAGGCAAACGGAGAAGTGGATTATGTAAAACTGGCAAAAGATACGATAAGAGACATTGGTTATACCCTTCCTGAAATAGGTTTTCACTTCGAGAAGAACGAATACCATATAAGACTGCATGCCCAGTCTTCAGACATAGACAAAGGTGTTATCAGCAACGAAGGAGCCGGTGATCAGGGGCTGATGTTTGGTTTCGCGTGCAATGAAACCAAAGCTCTGATGCCTTACCCTATTCATCTTGCGCACAGACTTCTGGAGCGGTTGAGTGAAGCCAGACGGAGCGGTGAAATACAGTGGGCGAGACCAGACGCCAAGAGCCAGGTGACCATTGAGTACGAAGATGGCAGGCCTGCTGGTATTTACGAAATACTTATGTCTGTCCATCACTCTGAAAAGGCTGAGAATCAGTTTATGGAGAACGAAGTCAGGGATAAGGTAATCAACCCTGTTCTTGAAACATTTGTTCCCTATCTTGAATGGAGCGGGAACTTTCTTTACAATCCCTCCGGTCGATTTGTCATAGGGGGTCCGGATGGAGATGCCGGTCTTACCGGAAGGAAGATAATTGTAGACACCTACGGTGGTATGGGCCGTCATGGAGGTGGGGCCTTCAGTGGGAAAGACAGTACAAAGGTTGATCGCGGAGCTGCCTACATGGCCAGATACATTGCAAAGAATATTGTTGCTTCCGGTGTTTCTGACAGATGTGAAATTCAGCTTGCATACGCCATCGGTCAGTCAGATCCGGTGAGTGTACGGGTTGATACTTTCGGAACAGAAAGAGTCGGAAATATATACGATATAGAAAAAGCCGTAAGAGACATATTTCCTCTGAAACCCTATGAGATTATCAGTTCTCTCGGGCTTCAAAAACCGATTTTCAGAAAAACTGCTGCTTTTGGTCACTTCGGAAGGATACCGGGAGAAGACGGCAGTTTCAGCTGGGAAAGAACTGACAAGGCAGAGGAACTTGCTTCAATACTGCTTAAGTAGAAAGTGTCCGGGCAGCTTTGCCTGTAAACATGACCGGAGTAACTGATGGGTTTTGCCGTGTTTACGGTTGTCTCTCTCATTCTTTTTGGAGATGCAGGGCTGGACAGTCTTGATGTGCGTCTGGAACAGACACGGGTTTACCTGGAAGAACTGGAAAGCCGACAGGCTTCCAGCGAAGAGATTTTACAGGGTATTCACGAGCATCTTGGTGCGGCCAGAAGCTACTACAACCAGCTTGCGGCAAGTGAAGCCAGAATCACAATGGACATTCACACAATTGATCAGAGGTGGTTTCTCACTGATTCCGCAAGGGCGGAGCTTGAACAGGGTGTTGAACAGTATATTCTGTTCCTTTATTCGCACAGGCGGCTTGTGGGTTCTTCCATTCTGTTCGCGCCAGGCGGGATAAGCAGATATCTCAGACGGATGTCTTTCATGGATCACCTTGCCGGGAGTGCCATACAGCAGATGCAGTACCTTGAGCAGTCGGGAGATTCTCTTTCCGCCTACCGGGACTCTCTGGAGAGTCTTGTGGAAGAGGTCAGAGTTCTAAGAGCGGAGATGGAACAGGCTCAGGAACGAATATACAGAGAAGAAGAGAGGCAGACTCTTCTTCGGCAGAGTCTTGAGAGCAAAATTGTAGCAGCCAGAGACTCTGCCGAGGCGATGGAGCAGAGGAGACAGCAGCTTTCCGCTTTTGTAACCACTCTCAGATCCAGTGTTTCAACCGCTTCAGTGCCCCTTGCGGATGTTTCTTCCAGTGCTTTTTTTGCCTTAAACCGGGGTGCCGTTATCTGGCCGGTCAGGGGCACGGTTGTAAGGCAGTTCGGTATCGATCAGGACCCGGTCTACGGAACGGAAACGGTGAGCGACGGGATTTCAATAGCTGTTGCAGGTAATTCCGCCAGGGTTTCCACCATCGGCCCGGGAGTAGTGTTGTATGCCAGGGAATTTCTCAACATGGGAAGAATGATAATTCTTGACCATCTTGACGGTTACTACAGTGTATATGCCCACCTCGGCAGCCTGGCTGTGGAGCGGGGAGAAACGGTTGATACCGGAACATTCCTGGGGATGACAGGTGCTCTTCCCGGTGGAAGATCAGGATGTTACCTTGAGATTCGCCGTGCAGGTGAACCGGTGAATCCCCTCGATTATCTGGAGTAGATATGGAACTGTTTTCAAACCTGAGAGGTCAGGAGCAACCCAAAAAAATACTTGCTTCCGCCGTTCAGAGTAACAGACTTGCACATGCCTATATTCTTGCGGGTCCTGATGGAAGCGGCAGACTTACTGCTGCTCTTGATCTGGCAAAGGCAAGAATCTGTACGGAGGTTGACGGTGGCTTCTGCGGTCAGTGCAGACATTGCCGGCAGATTGATGGTCTGGTGCATCCTGATGTAAGGATAACTCTTCCCGGTATGAAAACCACCAGGCCAGAGGACTTTGCTGAATTATTCAAAGTCAGATCCGAAGATGGAATAACCCCTCTTCGTTTTCCCGGTAATACATACATTTCAATCGATCAGATGCGGGAGATGGCACACAGACTGTCACGAAAATCTTTTGAGGGACATGGTTATGTCGAGATTATTTACGACGCACACAGGTTAAGAAGAGAAGCTGCCAACGCCATACTGAAAACTCTGGAGGAACCGCCAGCAGGAACCCTTATCATTCTGATTACTTCAAGGGTTTCAGGTCTGCTTCCCACTGTGAGGTCAAGGGCGCATACGGTAAGGTTTGGAAGGCTCAGCGATTCCACGGTGGAAGAACTGCTTCGAGAGCGTGGAGTTCCTGCGGAAGAAGCATCAAGAATAGCACTGGTTTCCGGGGGCTGTCCAGGACCAGCCCTGGTAATGAGCAGGGAAAAGATAAAAGACAGCAATCAGGCAGAGAAAGTTTTCGACCTTATATTTAACAGGTCTCTGGGGAACATGGAACTGGCCGCGGAGGTAGAGAAACTGTCAAGAAAGCTTGGTCGTGACGGCGTTCTTTCTGTGTGTGCTGATATGATATCGCTTGTTCATGACAAGAGACGGGTATTGTCCGGAGCCCGGCCTTTGAGTCGGAAGACTGTACCTTCTGCAGACAATGCAGATG
Source organism: Candidatus Fermentibacterota bacterium (assembly GCA_003646025.1). GTDB lineage: Bacteria > Fermentibacterota > Fermentibacteria > Fermentibacterales > JCC-6 > Sabulitectum. Next base: position 2,475 of record QNDR01000059.1, on the reverse strand, counting down.
ACGTTGTTTTCCAGCGGATGGAGGAGTTGTTCCGGGATTGCGAAATCCGGTTGAAGGCCAATGTATCTCCTTCAATGGCATTTTCTGCGGCAGCAGCAGGATCCAGAGAGATCGAAAAGTGAAATGAAAGATAAGGATGTTCATACTATGGAAAAACAGCCGGTAGAGATCCTTCAGCTTGCGTTTAAGTCCAGAAGGCTGCTTATGTTCGGCAACAGAAGTGGTAAACCTGTAAACATGGGTGAGATGGTTGTTGTATCGGTTGACCGTGGAGAGGACATGGGCAGAGTTGTTGCGAAAATGCCACCATCTGAGAGCAACATGGACAGAATAGAAGGCAACTTCCTGAGGGTTTCAACACAGGCGGACATGGAACACTTCAGAGCAAATCGTGAATTTGAAAAAGAAGTTCTGAAACACTGTGCGGCAAGAGTTAAGGTTCGTAATCTGGATATGAGGCTTACCGACTGTGAATCTCAGCTGGACAGAAACAGGATCAGAATATTCTTTACTGCAGATCAGAGAACCGACTTCAGGGGGCTTGTCCGCGACATGGCTTCTGCCTTCAGAGCGAGAATAGAAATGCGCCAGATAGGTGTTCGGGATGACGCCAAATACAAAGACGGAGTCGGAATCTGCGGCAGGCAGCTGTGTTGTGCAGGCTTTCTTAACGAATTCAAATCTGTAACACTTAAGTCAGTCAGAGATCAGCATCTGTCCCCAAACCCCAGCAAGGTTTCCGGAGCGTGCAGTCGTTTGATGTGTTGTCTCGAGTATGAAACAGAGTTTTACCACAAGGCTTCAAGAACATATCCCAGAGCAGGACTTAAATTAAAGGTTAACGGCCTGCCGGCACTGGTAAAAAGCGTTGATATTTTCAGAGAGGATGTAACCATTCAGTGGGAAGGTTCCGGTGAGGAGGAGCTTTTACCCATTGAAGATTTTCACAGAAGAAGAACAATGACCACACTGCCTCCGGTACCAGCAGACAATCCCCTTGAAACCCGCACTATCGGTGAGAAGATCATTTCAAAGACTGTTACAAAAACAACCAGATCGGATGGCAACAAAACGAAGCCGGAAAAGAAGAGTAAAAACAGAGGACGCGGGCGATACAGAAGGAAGAGTAACAAAGAGAGGAAACCCTGATGTCACGATACATGGTAACCAGCGCGCTGCCCTATGCAAACGGGCCACTGCATCTGGGACATCTTGCAGGAGCGTACCTTCCGGCGGATATATATGTACGGTTCATGAGAATGCGGGGGCACGACATACTTTTCTGCTCCGGTACGGATGAACACGGAGTTCCCATAACGATAACTGCGGAAAAAATGGGCATAACTCCCATGGAAGTGGTGGATCTGTACCATTCAGTTATTGCCGATGATTTCAGCAGATTCGGAATTAGTTTTGATAATTTTTCAAGAACCACCCGACCTGAGCATGCGGAGTTTGCACAGAGTGTTTTTCTGGACCTGCTTGAAAAGGGTTACATAGTACCCAGAAACATGAAACAGTTTTACTGTCCCAGTTGCAAAAGATACCTGCCGGACAGGTACATAAACGGAACCTGTCCCAAATGCGGATCTGAAGAGGCCCGGGGAGACCAGTGCGAAAGCTGCGGTACCTGGACCGAGCCTTTTGAGCTTATCGATCCCCGCTGCGGAATCTGCGGTTCAACTCCGGAAGCCAGAGAGACGAAGCACTGGTTTCTACTTCTTGACCGTTTTCAGCAATGGCTGGAGGGCTGGCTGGGAGAGCAGACCGACTGGAAACCAAATGTTCTGAAATACTGCAACAGCTGGCTTGGTGATGGTCTTCGAGAGAGAGCGATTACCCGCGATATTTCCTGGGGAGTTCCAGTTCCCCTTAAAGAGGCTGAGGGCAAAGTTCTTTACGTATGGTTTGAGGCAGTTCTTGGTTACGTAAGCAGCACCAGAGAGTACTTCAGAAAATCTGGAAAAGGCCCCGACGAATGGAAAAAGTACTGGCAGGATCCAGACACAAGGCTTGTTCAGTTTATAGGTAAGGACAACATAGTTTTCCACTGTATTATTGAGCCTTCTCTTCTGCACGGTCTGGGAAACTATACCCTTCCGTGGAATGTTCCTGCCAACGAATTTCTCAACATTTCAGGGCAGAAGTTTTCCACCAGCCGGGGTACGGGTATAGGCATGGGCGAGTATCTCAAACATTTCCCGCCTGATCCCATGCGTTACGCTCTGGCGGTAAACTCTCCCGAAACCAGAGATTCAGATTTTTCATGGACAGAGTACAGGTCAAGAAACAACGAGCTTGCAGACGTTCTTGGTAATTTTGTCAACAGAACGCTGAAGTTTACCGCGAGCAAGTTTGACGGAAAAGTTCCGGATTCAGCCACTGATGAGGCACTGCTTGCAAAAGCTGCCGAAACTGCTGGCGAGATTGCCTCTCTGCTTGAGTCGTTCAAGTTTAAAAAAGCAGTGGGTCTGG
>QNDR01000058.1 GCA_003646025.1 Candidatus Fermentibacterota bacterium | reverse complement strand
CTGTCAAGTCTGAAAGATCAATGGGTTCGATGTCACTGGCAATTACCCGAAGCGTATCTCCAATAGCAACACTGCCGGTGTTGTTGTGTGAATCCACCCAGTGCAGCTCAATGGCTGTTTTAACACTTGATCTGCCGGCAAGGCTGAGATAGCTGTAAATATCGGCATCAATGTAATCGGAAGAGCCTGAACCAACATTGAGATAAAGAGCATTTGCCTGGGTTGGGTTGGCAAGTGCTCCCTCGAATGAGGTTTTTCGGATATTTCTCAGTTCTCGCTCTGTGACCAGCTGTTTTTCCCAGTTGTCTCCAAGAGCTTCGATCTGCTTCTGCGTTTCCTCAGGCAGTTTCAACGGACACAGCCACAGAAGCCCCGTCAGGTACGAACTGAATTCCTATTTCCGGATAATAGCGAAGACCATGTAGGCAGCATAGGTCAGCAGAAGAACAAGACCCTGCATTCTGCTCTTCCACAGGGCAGACCCGGATCTTTTTTTCTGTATCACGATAAAGAACAGAAGAAGCGTAATACCAAGTGCTATAAGAAGATCGGGTAGTACCATACTGTGGAAAGCTGAGAATTCCATGGGTTTGATTGTTGCAGTTGTTCCAAGGACGAACAGAATGTTGAACAGGTTGCTGCCCAGGATGTTTCCCAGAGCCATGTCCCAGTGATTCTTGCGCACTGCCATTACAGAAACCACGATTTCAGGCAGCGAGGTTCCAAGTGCAACTATTGTTACACTGATAAGCGTCTCTGAAACACCCCACGACTGGGCGATGGCTACCGCATTGTCAACAACAAAGCTTCCGCCGAAGATCACTCCGGCAATACCGCCAATGGTCATTGCTGAGGACTTTACATACTCCAGTGGTCTGTTCTCTATTACTTCCTGCTCTTCGTCTCTGCTTTTCTTTTTGTCGGAGACACTCATTCTGAATAGATAGTACAGGTATCCTGCAAAGAAGAAAAGAAGTATGAAGCCCCCGACTGTGTTCAGCCCGTAGTCTCCATACCTTGAAAAAGCTGCAACAGAGAGAGTCAGCAGAAGCAAAGTAGCCAGCAGTCCGAAGACGCTTTCTTTCCATATCTGTCTGTGGGTTTCTTTAATGCCGAACACAAGCAGAGCAAGACCAATTGCGAGACCGATGTTTGCGATGTTGCTTCCCAGGATGTTACCGATGGATACTGCGGAGTGACCGCTTATGGCAGCTTTTATGGAAACTGCGGCCTCCGGGGCGCTGGTGCCGAATGCGGCGATACCAAGACCTATGAGCAGAGGTGAAACACCAAGAAGGGCAGAAAGCCGGCTTCCCCCTTTGATCAGGTAATCACCACCAAAGACCAGAAGAACGAAGCCCACAACAAGAAGTGCGTAACTCTGAACCATGCTGCTTTGCTACCTGCCTTAATCAGTTGAAATCACGAACTCACCGAACCGGAAAACTACCACATTTTCTCTGAAACGCAACATACACACCTGTCAATGGACACCCATATTTCCGTGGTTGGGGGAACATCCACTTTCGTCTTCGACGGTTTTCAACGGTCTGCATGCAGCAGAGAGTTCCCCTTGCTTTAAGTCTCTTCAGTTGCTCTTTTCATGCTTTCGCCTTTCTTACCATTGTCAGATCTTTTTATAAAACAGTCTGCAGAAGCATTTCCCGTTAGTTTTGATTTCTTCCTGCATACCCTCGCACGGGCAGAGTTCGTCGGTTTCGGTGTTCAGAGGATGGCTCTGTTTGCACGGGCAGAAGTACCGGCCTGTCGCAGTGAAATTCATGGTCATCAGACCCACGACTTTCTCTACTCTTTTAGAGTCAGGGTTCAGAATGTATCCGCCTCTTTCAGCGGTTCTCAGTGACTTTTCAAGCGTTGTGTTGTACTCTTCAGTACCTACTACATGATCCCATGGATTTGCCATTGAGTTTTCCTTTGTGTCCCGGGGAATGGATGTTCTCCGTCAGTTGCCTGGTTTTTCTCTGATCCGTCTTGTTTCCATGGCGGTGATTTCCTCAAGCATCTTCCTGTTTGCCGCGGAAATGTCTGCCACCGATGCAAAAAGAACCAGCAGAATTCCGAATGTTATAGAGAAGAGGCCTCCTATACCAAACGCTGTAAACGGATTGATTTTGCCCTGGATGAGCCACCAGGCCAGTGTAAAACTGTCCATGAGGAAGCCTGCACCTATAAGAATAAAGGCAGGTGTTCCGTAGAACCGCCATGGAGAATGACCGTGTGCTACAGAATACATTGCCTCGATTGAAAGGTGTGCATAACGCCAGAGATTAGATGCGATTCTTGACTTTCCGAACTCTCTTTCACCTTTGATCTTTACGGGAATTTCTTTTATCCTGAGACCTTTTCTCGCAATGTCTATAAGAACTTCCTGCGTGTATGTGAACCTGCTGAAACATGCCACTCTGTCAAGAGCCTTTGGTCCGTAAACCCGGAAGCCGCACGTGGCATCATGAATCTCAGTGTTTGCCAGACTGCTTACAAGCCCTGCAACTTTTGCATTGCCCCACTTCTTAAGCACTGGCATTTCCGGGGTAAGTTCGAGGTCGATGAATCTGCTGGCTGTGGAGAAGTCTGCTTCATTCAAAATAACAGGTGCTGCCAGGTCGGGAAGATCTTTCGGGTTAAACTGACCATCGGCATCAATGGTTGCCATGTAGTGAAAACCTTTTTCTCTGGCGTAGGAAAGCATGGTGCGGAAAACAGTTCCAAGCCCCATGTTTCTGCCGTGGGAAACAACGGCAGCTCCTGCAGCCCGGGCCTTTGAAACGGTAGAATCTGTTGAACCATCATCTACAACAAGAATTTCCACAGCAGTGCCGTGCAACTCACCTGGAATAGAGGAAATTACCTGTTCTATGGTAAATTCTTCGTTCAGTGCCGGAATAGCTACCAGTGTCTTCATGACTGTAGTATATAAAGACTCATATTCCTCGCAAGTGGCTGGTTCAGGAAACATTATAGTTTTCTGTCTCTGGCAGGTATATCCTGGAGGTCAAAGATGTTTATAGTTGCATTTGCAGTTGCTTTTATGCAGTTGCAGTTACCGGCACAGTTCGACTTGAGAGACTACAATGGAGACAACTTCGTTACATCGGTAAAGAGTCAGCAGGGAGGTACCTGCTGGACACACGGCACAATGGCTTCCATCGAGTCCAATCTGCTCATGACCGGTGCCTGGGAAAACAACGGTGAAACCGGCGAGCCGGACCTTGCGGAATATCATCTTGACTGGTGGAATGGTTTCAACGAGTGGAACAACTCGGATATCGATCCTCCCACCGGTTCCGGACTGACTGTACATCAGGGGGGAGACTATCTTGTTTCAACGGCGTATCTGTCCAGAGGAGACGGTGCTGTTCGGGATATAGACGGCCAGTCTTACAACACCGCGCCTCAATTCAGTTCACCGGGTTACCATTACTACTACCCTGCAGATGTGGAGTGGCATCTGGTAGGAGACGATCTGGCCTCAATGGACAGGGTAAAGACCGCTCTGATGAACAATGGAGCTATGGCCTGCTGTTACTGCGTGAACAGCGCTTTTATGGTTGACTACATACAGTATCAGCCTCCTTCAAGCACGGAGCTGCCCAATCACTCTGTTACAATAGTTGGATGGGATGACGACAAGGTTACACAGGCCCCGGAACCAGGTGCCTGGATTGTGAAGAACAGCTGGGGAACAGGCTGGGGTTTTGACGGTTACTTTTTTATCAGCTACTGGGACAAATGGTGTGGAAGAGAACCCTATATGGGCACAGTTTCCTTCACAGATGTTCAGCCGCTGGATTACGACAAGTTCTACTACCATGACTATCACGGCTGGAGGGACACATTTACCGGTATCTCCCTGGCAATGAATGCCTTTGAAGCTACCGGTGATCACTTTGTTCCGAATGTATCGTTCTTTACTGCTGCAGATTCGGTTGATTTTACGGCAACGGTGTACGGCAGTTTCCAGGGCGGAGTACTCTCTGATCAACTGACAACCGAGACCGGATTCTGTGAGTACAGAGGCTTTCACACTGTAGATCTGACCAGTCCGTTTGAGCTGGCTCAGGGAGACAGTGCATACTTTGTAGTGGAGTTTTCGGATGGCGGTTACGCCTACGACAGAACATCAGAGGTTTCAGTTCTGCTGGGTGCATCCTCAAGAGTTATTGTGGAATCTTCCGCTTCTGCAGGCGAAAGCTGGTACAATGACGGAACATGGCATGATCTCTACACATGGGCAGGTAACCCCTATCCGGGAACAGGTAACTTCTGTTTGAAGATGCTGGCGTATGATGCAGGTCTCAGTGTAACGCCTGATGAAGATTTTGTATTCCAGGGAGAGGTGGGCGGTGGCTTTGCCCCGTCATCTGAAACCTGGGAAATGGAGTTTATGGGTGCAGGGTCAATTCAGTATCTGATCACTCCGGAATCAGCAGACTGGCTGGATCTTGCGGGGCAGCTCTCTGGAAGTATTTCCCAGGGTGAAACCATTGAGATATCTGCATCGATAAACAGCGCTGCCGACACCCTTTCGCTGGGAGTTTACACAGCTGATGTTGAGTTTACCAATGTAACCAGCGGAGCAGGGAACACCACGGTTAAAGTTGTGCTTGTGGTGGGAGATGCAGGTATTATCTACAGCTGGAACATGGAATCCGACCCCGGCTGGACTGCAGACGGACAGTGGGAGTGGGGTATTCCTGCCGGTCTTGGCGGTTCGCACGGGAATCCGGATCCTTCTTCCGGGAATACTGGAGACAATGTATACGGTTACAACCTGCAGGGAGACTATCCTCCGGGTCTTGATCGCAAGTACCTTACGACCGGGGTAATAGACTGCTCTAACCTTTACGGTACACAGCTGCGTTTTCAGAGGTGGCTGGGTGTAGAGGGTAATGCTTACGATCATGCTGCAGTGGAAATCTCCAACGACGGAACTACATGGTTTTCCGTGTGGGAAAACGGTACAGACGAGATTACAGATGGTGACTGGAGCTGCAGGATATTCGATATTTCCGAATACGCGGATCAGCAGGAAACCGTCTGGATAAGATGGGTGATGGGTACAACTGATCCGGGATGGGAATACTGCGGCTGGAATCTGGATGATGTGGAGATATGGGCTGCCGGCGCCCTCTCCGTTGAAGAAGGAAAGACTGTACCGGCTCTGTCTGTTGCAGTTTCCGGAGGCAGTCCCGCTTTGTATTCTTCTGCTTTCACCTGTGGTATTCCTTCAGCCGGTATGCTGACTGTTCAGGTTCATGATATTACAGGGAGAATTGTAGACACAGTTTACCGCGGTGAGGTTCCAGGTGGCGAAATTACCATCCCGTTTAACCTCACAGATGTTCATGGAGTCAGACTGCCTGCCGGTATTTACCCTGTACAGGCGACATGCAACGGGCAGACATCCGTTACAAGACTGGTTGTACTCAGCCGCTGAGTTTTATTTGCCCCGGTACACTGAATGTGCCGGGGCGCTTGAATAAGGAGATTGTTTTGGCCCGAGTTCTTCTTGTAAACCCGCCTTCTTCCATTGATGTTTACAGCGATAGCAACATCAGAGTAGCAATTACCTCTGCGCCATTTGTTACACTGGGCGCGCTGGCCGGTGCTGTGCTGGAGGATGACCATGATGTAAAGGTTGCCGATCTGATGATAGAAACCAGACCAATGGCTGCCTACAGAGAAGTTCTCAGAAACTGGAAACCGGACTATGTGGGAATTACTTTTACCACACCGCTTGTTTCTGAAGCCAGAACTCTGGCTGCCATAGCCAGGGAGGAATGTCCGGACACTGTGATTATCGGTGGTGGAATCCACGCAACAACTCTTCCCAGAGAGGTTCTTGAAACAAGCGAGTTCGATATTGCAGCTATCGGCGAGGGGGAGAACACGCTGCGGGAGATATGTCTTGGAAAAAAGCTGGAGGAAATTGACGGTATAGCATACTTTGAGGACGGCGAGTATTACAGGACAAAGCCAAGAGCTCTTATCATGGATCTGAATACCCTTCCTCTTCCTGCGTGGCAGCTGTACAAGCTGCAGTATTACAAATCTCCACATATTGCCTCAAGAAAGAATCCGGTGGGTTACATGGAGACAAATCGCGGCTGCAATCACTACTGCACCTACTGCAGCCAGACGATCTTCGGACACAATGTACGCTGGAAGAGTCCAGAACGAATAGTAGACGAGATGTTCAGGATGCTGGATCTGGGGTTCAACGATATCCACATAAAGGATGACAACTTTACAGCAGATATTGAAAGAGCGAAAGCGGTCTGCAGACTGTTGATCGAAAAGAAGTTCCCGGCTCCATGGGCACTTCCCACCGGTGTGAATGTTCATGATGTGGACACAGAGTTTTTTCAGCTGGCAAAAGCCGCAGGATGTTACATGGTTTCTTTCGGTATAGAGAGTGGTGTTGCCGAAATTCTTGAAAAAGTGAACAAACCCCAAACTCCTGAGTTAATCAGGGAGGCTGTAACAATGGCAGATGATGCCGGTATTGAAACAGTGGGTTTTTTCATGATCGGGCTTCCTGGAGACACCCGGGAAACTGTTGAGGAATCGATGAGATTTGCCTGCAGTCTTCCGCTGACATATGTGAAAGCTTCCATGACTCTTCCTTTCCCGTCCAGCGCTCTGTTCCGGCAGGTAGACAAAGCAGGCAGAATCAAGAGCAGGAACTGGGATCTGTACAATTTCCACAACACCACCGATGTCTGGGAGCATGAAAACCTTTCCTGGGATGAGATAAGAAAATTCTACGGCAGGTTTCACCGGAAATTCTACTTCAGACCTTCTTACATCTGGAAGAGGTTCTGGCGTGATATCCGTATGGGGTATCTTTGGGATGATATCAAGGCAGTTCTCTCCAACAACTGGGGTGACTGATAGTTGAGGAAGATACTTCCTGGTATTCTGCTTGTTGTTCTGTCGGTGTTTGTGGCGGAACGGTTCTTCCCGCAGATCAGAATGAAGAGGATTACCGTTCTTACCATTCCAGACGGTGCTCTGGTATCAATCAACGGAGTTCCAGCCGGTTTTTCCCCTTTCACGCAGTTTGTACCTCGTGACGGGGTGTATGTTGCTGCGGAGAAAGACGGTTTTTTCCCTGCAGATTCCCTTGCGGAAACTTCCCCGGACACCCTTTTCCTCCAGCTTAAAGAGGGGTGTTTACTTGCTGTGAACTCAAGGCCGGCCGGCTGTCAAATCCTTTCCCACAATTTTTCAGGTATAGCGCCGTGCTCCCTGATTGTGGAATCAGGCAGTTCTGTGGAACTCACAGCTCTCGGCGAAATGGGAGTGTCCGTAACAAGAACAGTGAACCTGCTTACGCCGGGTGCAAGGGTTGTTACAATCACAGTACCGTTTGAATTCACGGACCCGGCAACCGGTATGGATTTTACAGTAATACCTGAAGATCTGCTGCCGTTTGCGATGGGTCCGCTGACGGTGGGCAGGTATGAAGTAACTGCTTCCCAGTTTGCCGAATTTATGAATTCAGTGGATCCAGAGCTTCGTAGAGATTCATTCTCTGTTATTGGAAGGACCTGTCTTATGGACAGTATCCTGAAGTGCAACTGGAGGGTCCCGGTTGCTCTGTGTGCAGACTCCACCTGTTACCAGCCTGTTCCAGGAATGGAGAATTATCCCATGGCGGGAATGACCTGGGATGGAGCCGAGTGGTACTGTAGGTGGTTAACCTCTGAAAGTACAACCGGGCTGGAATTCAGATTGCCGGAAAGTACCGAGTGGGCTATTCTTGCTTCAGCAGGGTCAGAACTTCCCGTTAACCTCTCTGATGTTAACGAAATCATTCTTACAAGACATCCGGATATTGATGACGGGTGGCGGGAAACAGCTCCTGCAGGAGCCATGGGAAGCAGCAGATGGGGGCTGTGCGAGATGCAGGGAAATCTATGGGAGTGGACCGATTCCAGAGGAATTGCTGCCGGAGGCAGCTGGCTTTCTTCAGTTGAAGACTGCACATCTGAATCAAGAATTGATCTAAGTGTGGACCTCGGTTATCCCTTTGTGGGGTTGAGGGTTGTGGCAACTGGTGTTCCGCAGGATATTAGGAGCCTGTCCGAGAATAGACATTGAGTAGTAGTGCCTCACGGACGAGATGGAAAGCATGCCGATTAGAGGATAATAGCAGCGCTATTTGACGATGATTGGCGTGTTTTGCAGCCGTTCGTGTGGTGTCTAATGCCGATGTTGTATTTTCGGTCATGCTCTTAGTGCCGGTTCATTCATTTCAGAACAGGAGGCTGATCGTGAATAGAGAGATACCAGGCGGACCCCTTTACCCGGCTCCGGAGTTGCCCAGTATTCCGGATATTATCATGAATTCAGCCAGGAAGTTTCCTGATAAGATCGCTGTGCAGGAACCGGCAGAGCTCGGGAAGTTCAAATCGATCAACTACAGGCAGTTTGCCAGTAACATAGACTGGGTGGCCAGGGGAATTCTTGAAACAACAGATAAGCCTGTTGTTGCCGTTGTGGGAAAAAACAGTATCGCATGGTATACCGCCTACTTTGCTGTTCATCGTACCGGAGGGATTGTGGTACCTGTTGATCCTGGTCTTCCAAAGTCAGATATGCACACGATTCTTCACTATTCCGGGGCCAATATGATTTTTTACGACGCCAGTTTCGGTGACTGGTTTGAAGATCTGAAAGATGTTACTCCAGTAGCGATGAACGCAGGTTTCAAGGATGCTCCACTTGTGTTCAGCAGCATTCTCAGGAAGGGCAGAACCAGCAGCAAGAATCTTCCCTCTACTTACGATGTAACCAGGCCGGCAGTTATCAGTTATACATCGGGAACCACTGGAATGGCCAAGGGTGTGGTTCACTCTCAGAACACTTTGCTTTCAGATGTAAGACAGAGTCTCCAGTTCATTGAAATAAGTGAAAACGACACTTTTCTCAGCGTTCTTCCGGTTCATCATCTGTTTGAAGGAACCATTGGTTTTCTTCTGCCTCTTGCTGTAGGAGCGGAGATCGCAATAGCCCACGGGCTTCGGTATGTGGCTGCTGATCTTGTTACCACACATGCAACGATACTGCTGGCCGTTCCTCTGCTGTGGGAAACGCTGTACCGCAGAATTATAGACAACATCAGGGCTTCTTTTGCCGGAAAAGCAAAATTCGGCATTGGTCTGGCTCTCTCGTCGGTAACCGAGAAACTGGGAATAAAGGGCTTCCGAAGAAAAGTGTTTGATCCGGTGCATGAGAAATTCGGCGGAAAGCTCAGGCTGCTTATCTCAGGTGGTGCCGGGATAGATCCCCACGCCCTGGAAGGACTCGAGAAGCTTGGATTTAAAATGATAGAGGGATATGGACTTACAGAGACAGCCCCTCTTATTTCAGCCAACAGAATAGGAGCAAACAAGTACGGAAGTGTTGGTTTTTTACTTTCCGAAATACAGGGCAGAATCGACGATCCCGACGAATTCGGTGTTGGAGAGATTGTGGTAAAAGGCCCCAATATCATGCTGGGGTACTATGGTAATCCGGAGGCCACAGCCGAGGTTTTATCTGATGACGGCTGGTTCAGAACAGGTGATTTCGGTTATTTCGATAAGGAAGGCTATCTGTTCATCACCGGCAGAAAAAAGAATGTAATTATTGCGAAGAACGGTAAAAATGTTTATCCGGAAGAGATAGAGACCGTATTGAACCGGTTCGAGTATGTAAAGGAATGTATGGTTTTCGGTAGAGTATCTGAAACCAAGGGTGAGGAAATCTGTGTGCTTCTGGTGCCTGACCGCGATATGCTTATTGAAGAAGCGGAGAGCCAGGGCAGGAAGATAACTGCCGATGACGAGATCTCTTCCATGAGGAAAGTTATCAAGACTTACAACCAGACTGCCGAGGGTTTCAAAAGGGTGGCAAGTTTTATCATCTATCAGGATGAGCTGCCCAAAACTACAACCAGGAAGATAAAGCGGAATGTCGCTTTGAAAGAAGCAGGCATGTCTCCAAGCGAGGTCTTCAGACCCTGATGGCAGGTCGCAGGGCCAACAGTGCCTACATGCTGTTCGGGCAGATTGTCGGCAAAACCGGTCTGCTTGTTTCGCTGATGATCTACTCCAGAATACTTGGTGATGATCCATTCGGTGAATTGCTTTTTGCAGTTTCCATAGGTCTGATAGTTGTCTTTCTGAGTGACATGGGTGTTACCATGCTTGTTACCAGACGGATTGCTGCAGGCAGCGAGGTAAACAGCACTCTTTCATCGGCTCTTGTTCTAAGAAGTGTACTGTCGATCACAACTGTTTGTGCCGTGATAGCAACAGGCTGGGCAGCAGGATATTCATCACGTCAGCTGATTCTGATACTGCTCGTTGCCGGAGGATTTGTTCTTGAAGGTTTTCTGGAAAGTTCATTCGCCGTGTTCAGAGCGAAGGAAATAATGGTTAACGAAAGTGCTGCAAGGCTGATCATGGGCCTGCTTGTTGTTATCCTTGCCATGTATGCCAGATACACCGGCAGGGGTGTTTACTTCGCTGGAGCGACCTATGTTGCCCGACAGATACCTTCAGTAATATTTGCGTACTACATGCTCTACAGAATGGGCTTCAGGCTGAACGCGTCACGGAAGGTTATGAAACTGGCTGTCCCGCTTCTCAAGGCTGCAGTTCCGCTTGGAATAGTTGGTTTGTTTCTGGTTGCCGGTGAAAGGCTGGACAGTGTATTCATAAAAGCATATCTGGGAGACAGCGCAATTGCCGCCTACCAGCAGAGTACTAAAATACTTGAAGCTCTTGTTCTAGTGGTAACGCCTACACTGCTTCCAGGTGCTCTTTTTGCGGCTCTGTGTGAGTCTGTTCAGATTGGGTGGTTCAAGGCAAGGGAGAGAATAGCCTGGATGACCGAGCTGTTTATCGTAATTGCCGTGGTTCTTATTGTTCCCCTGCTTGCATTTGAACAGCAGGTGCTCAGATTGATCTGGGGAAGTGATTTCATGCGGGGAATGTCTATTAGTGAGATTCTCCTGGCCTTCAGAGTGGTTCTGGTGACCCTTCCTGTAGCGTATATTTTCCACCTGTTCCTGTCGGTGATGATCTCCCTCGAGCGGCAGAAGACAGCAGTTCCACTGGCTGCCGGGGCTCTTGCTCTTGAAGTCGTGCTGTTTGTAATTCTTATTCCTGCTCTCGGAATAACAGGTGCTGCCGTGGCACACCTGATGTTGTTGCTTTCAGTTGCTGTTCTACTCTCACTTGACCTTCACAGAAAGTATGGTTCCACCGGCTTTATCAGGGGAGCACGAAGACCATCAGCTGCTGCTATTCCCGCTTTTGCTGTTGTGTTCATGCATCCTTTCAGCGCGGCGGGAAACGCTGTACTGGCAATGGCAGTTTTCGTTTCTGTCTGGTTGCTCATGGGAGGAAAGAAGATATTTCCGGGGATTGTGACATGAGCTCTGTAATCGGCTATCTTTCATCTTCCCGGTGAAGGAGGAATTGGTTTGAAAGTAGCTCTGGTTTATCCCAGATTCAAATGGTTTGAGTACAACGGTCTTTCGGAACCTCTGGGTGTACTTCATCTGGTAAGTGTTCTTCGGGAAGCCGGCCACGAACCTGTGTATGTAGACTATTCATTCTGCTCTGAAATAGATGAGCTTGATCATATTGTTGAAGGTGCGGGTATTGTTGCTGTTGCCATTTCCGCTGCAGCAAAACTGGAGAGAGCTTCTTTTGTAACTTCCCACCTGAAAAAGGTGGTCCCGGATGCTCTGTTTGTTGTAGGCGGGGCATATCCAAGTATTTTTGCCGCAAATTCCATTGATGAAACAGGTGCGGATGTTGCACTGCTGGGCGAAGCAGAGGAATCAATTGTAGAGCTTACAGACCTTGTGGAGAATTCAGAAGATTACCACAGCATGAGGAATCTGGCGTTTTACAGAGAGGATGGTTCGTTTGCGGAGAATCCCCGGCGTCCTGTTCCGCCGCTTCTTGACGAAATTCTTTTTCCCGCCCGGGATGTTGTTGATTACGATGCGTACTTTGCAAACGGTATGTCAGAGTACGGAATGATTACAACAAGGGGATGCCCTTTCAAGTGCATATACTGCAAACCCAGTACCGACATGATCTACGGGGGGGGGATAAGGTACCGCTCTGCAGCCAATGTTGTGGATGAGATACGGGAACTTGTAGAGTTTCGTAACGATCCATGTCCCAAAGTGTTTTTTAAGGACGACACGATCACCATGCATCCGGAAAGCTGGTTTGAAGCTTTCAGAGACGGGCTTAAAGAAAGCGGAATCGATCTGGAGTGGCACTGCAACAGCAGGGTAGACACCGTCTCAAGAGACAAGATAAGAATAATGGGGGAGAGCGGATGCCGTGTGATTTCCTTCGGGGTAGAGAGTGGCAGTCAGAAAATACTTGACTTTTACAAAAAGGAAACCACTCCGGAACAGGCTGTAGAAGCGTTCAAATGGTGCCACGAATTTCATGTAGAGGCAACCGCCAACCTGATGATCGGATTTCCTATGGAAACCGATGATGATCTAAGACTGACGTACAATCTGTTGAAGAAGATAAAGCCGGATGATATTATCGTTTATTTCTCAACGGCAATACCCGGACGCTACATACACGATTGGGCTGTAGAGAATGACTATCTGGCAACAGATACCAACCCGGAACTTCTGGACCCGGCAAGAAACCGTGCCCACGAGGTTATGAACATGCGATTACCCCACTTGACAGTGGATGACGTTGTCTCGTGGAAACACCGGATTGAAAGGTATCGGAGCTGGAGGAAGGTAACCAGCTACAGCAAAATCAAGCGATGGACCAGTGAACTTCTCTCTGAGCCCGGTAAGGCAATTGGCAAAGCGGGCAGAGTTATAAGAGGTTTCAAAGGTCAGGGCGACTGATCTTGAACCCCTGATATTTCACTGAATTTCAGTGCTCCGCCTCTTCCTGAAATCATCTGAATGTTGTATACTCAAGCTGTGTGTGCCACCATATGTTCCATTTTGTGGCAGGAAAAACGAGGGCACACACTATATGGGGTTGTAAGTTGTACAGCAGTCAAGATATGGTGGTAATATGGGCGGTGATGCCGCGATGAAGTACGATGAAAGCAAAATCAAAACCCTTTCATCCATTGAGCACATCAGACTCAGAACAGGAATGTATATCGGTCGTCTTGGCGACGGATCCAATGTAGACGACGGTATATATGTTCTTCTGAAAGAAGTTATCGATAACTCTGTAGATGAGTTTATCATGGGTTACGGAAAGCGTATCAGGGTCAGGTTGAACGGCAGAACATGTTCCGTTCGTGACTACGGCAGGGGAATACCGCTTGGAATGCTTTTCGAATGTGTGTCACAGATCAATACAGGGGCAAAGTACAACACCGATGTGTTTATGTTCAGTGTGGGGCTGAACGGTGTTGGAACAAAAGCCGTGAACGCTCTTTCAGAGTATTTCATGGTGTGTTCCCATCGCGACGGGAAAAGCAGGAAGATAGTGTTTTCCCGCGGGGTTCTTGTGGAAGATGTTACAGAACCCAGCACCGAGCGCAACGGAACCTACATCGAGTTTACACCGGACAGCGAGATCTTCGGCCAGTATTCCTACAGAGAAGAGTTTATGGAGAAGAGAATAAGGCATTACGCTTTTCTCAACTCCGGTTTGAAGATTCAATTCAACGAGAATACCTATCAGTCTGAAAACGGTCTTCAGGACCTGCTTGAACACGAGGCAGGAGAAGAGGCTGTTTACCCGGTATTCTACTTCAGGGAGAAAACTCTGGAATTCGCGTTTACACACACCAACTCCTACGGCGAGAGGTATCTGTCTTTTGCCAACGGACAGTATACAAGCGCAGGTGGTTCCCATCTCTCCGCATTCAAAGAAGGCCTCTTGAAAGGTGTCAATGCATACAGTTCGGAGAAATTCACCGGGGACGATGTTCGCGATGGTATTATTGCGGCGATTTCAATAAAACTGAAGGATCCGGTGTTTGAGAGCCAGACAAAGAGCAAACTTGGAAACAGCGATATCAGACGCGATCTGGTTACAAGGGTTCAGAGTGAGATCGAGCAGATGCTCCACAGGAACACAACACTTGCCGACAGACTTATCAGCAAGGTCAAGGCAAATCAGAAGCTTCGCACTGAGCTTCTTTCAGTGAAGAAGAAGGCCCGAGCCAGAGCGAAGCAGACGGCAATACGCATTCCCAAGCTGAAAGACTGCAAGATTCATTTTGGAACCGGCCACGACAGGGAAGAGGAAAGCTCTATCTTTCTTACCGAGGGCCTGAGTGCCGCAGGAAGCCTGGTTGCTTCCAGAGATGTGTACACCCAGGCGGTTTATGCGCTTAAAGGAAAACCTCTCAATGTTTACTCTCACCGTCGTGATACAGTGTACAAGAACGAAGAGATCTATAACATCATGCGTGCTCTGAACATCGAAGGCGGTGTTGAGGGGCTGCGGTACAACAGGGTTATCCTGGCAACGGATGCCGATGTAGACGGCTTGCATATCAGAAATCTCCTGATGACCCTTTTTCTGCACTTCTTTGAAGACCTCGTTCTGGAGGGTCACCTGTTTATTCTCGAAACTCCCCTGTTCAGGGTTAGAAACAAGAAGCAGACAGTTTACTGCTACAGTGAGAAGGAAAAATCAGCCGCAGAAACGAAGCTGGGGAAAAAGGCTGAGGTCACAAGGTTCAAAGGTCTGGGAGAGATAAGCCCTAAGGAATTCGGGCAGTTTATAGGACCGGACATAAGGCTTGAAAAAGTGGGAATAGACAGGATCGGAGACATTTCAGACATGCTGGGCTTTTTCATGGGCAAGAATACACCGGCAAGAAGGCAGTACATTATGGAGAATCTGCGATGACCGGCCTCAGGAAACTCTACGAGAACAACTTTCTTGATTTTGCCTCCTATGTGATAAAGGAAAGGGCTATTCCAGACGCTGCCGATGGTCTCAAGCCTGTTCAGAGAAGAATACTGTGGTCCATGTCTGAAATGGACGACGGAAGGTTCAACAAGGTTGCCAATGTTATAGGTCATACCATGCGTTACCATCCCCATGGAGATCAGTCCATCGGCGCTGCGCTTGTTTCACTTGCCAACAGAAATTTCTTTATAGACAGACAGGGTAATTTTGGCAACGTTCTCACCGGAGATGAAGCTTCAGCCCCAAGGTACATTGAGTGTCGTCTCACTCAGATGGCCCGGGACATCCTTTTCAACAACGAAACAACTGATTTCGGAGTAAGCTACGACGGAAGAAACAAAGAGCCTGTTGTGCTGCCTGTGAAGGTACCGGTTGTTCTTCTGCTGGGTGCCGAGGGAATTGCCGTGGGAATGTCTACGAAAATTCTTCCTCACAATTTCAACGAGGTGTTGAATGCCCAGATCGCCTCACTCCGCGGTGAAGAGTTTCAGCTGTTTCCCGACTTTATTCAGGGTGGGGCTGTTGATGTGTCCGCCTATGGCGACGGATGCGGTAAGGTAAAGTGCCGTGCAAGAATAGAACGACGAGGAAACAAGAAGGTTGCCATTACACAGATACCGTTTGGAACCACCACGGAATCTGTTATCGCATCGATAGAAGGAGCCACCCGGAAGGGACGGCTGAAGATATCAAGCATTGATGATTACTCCACAGACCGTGCTGAAATAGAGATTACAGTTGCCAGGGGTGTTTCAGCAGACGAAACCATACAGAGGCTGTTTACAAACACCGACTGCGAGATTTCACACACTGCAAACATGGTTGTTATCATGGATGGAAAACCGGTTGAAACCACAGTTTCAGGTCTTGTAGAGTACTCCGCCAATTCGCTGAAGAATCTGCTGAAACGGGAGCTGGAACTTGAAATCTCAGGTCTTCAGGACCGTCTGCACTGGATGACTCTTGAGCAGATATTTATTGAAAACAGACTTTACAAGGCAATTGAAGAGTGTGCCACCCTTGATGATGTCAGAACCACGGTTTCCGGCAGTCTTGTTCCTTTTCTTGAAGACTACAAAAGAGAAGTGACAATCGAAGATACAGATCGCCTTCTGGCTCTGAAGATCCGAAGAATCAGCAGATTCGATATAGAAGCCCACAGAAAAGAAATAGGTGACATAAAGGCAAAGATGAGAGCTGCCAGAAAGAAACTGAAACACCT
>QNDR01000057.1 GCA_003646025.1 Candidatus Fermentibacterota bacterium | reverse complement strand
GAATAATTCCTCTGATGCCTACAGAGGAGACTGGTACTACTCTGTTGGAGGTACTGGAAACTACAGCAGCACACCTACACACGCATGGCTTCAGAGCCCGGATATTGACCTTACTTCTTTCAACCCTGGAGACAGGGTTGCCGTGGCTTTCTTCCACAAGTACGACTTTGGTAATGCCGGTGGAGGGTGCAATGTGCTTATCAGTGATGACAACGGTGCAACATGGAACCTTATAGCCCCCTACTTCGGTTACTACACAAATGCTGTCGCATCTCTGGGAGATCAGGCCGGGTGGACAGGTCACAACTACGGCTGGGGCAGTACCGGGCCGGGCTCCTACGACTTTGCCGTGTTTGATATAACCGACTATGCAGGGGAGACTGTACAGATAAGGTTTAACTACGGAACTGCCGGTGAATCCCATGGAGGCTGGCAGGTGGATTACTGCAGAAGCCGCGCCGGTGCAGACTGGCCTCAGGTGGATACCAACGGCGGAGGATTCGACTGGTTTGCGTACAGCAACAGTGGTTATCCTGACCCGTCCAGTACACCCAACGGTTCTCTGTGGGCAGGCAACGATATGTCTCTGTCCGGTTCCTGGGACAGGGAGTATGAGAACAACCAGAACAACTACCTTCTGTCTCCACCTGTGTGGTTCAATGATGATTCAGGATCAGGTGTTTACTCTTATATTGAATTTATAGGTTGTCCCAGAACAGAATCTTATTACGACCACGCATACCTTGAAATAGCTCCGTTTTCGGAGGTTGCACCTGCCAGCTGGTTTGAACTCTGCAAAGTTGATGGCTCCTCATCGTCATTCACCACATTCAGATACAGGCTTGATAACCTGCCTGCAGGTATAGTATGGCCCAGCAATCACACCATAGTGTTCAGGTGGAGAATGGAGAGTGACTATTCCGTTACAGCCGGCGGATGGAACCTGGACAATATACGCTGCTACACCACCAGCACGTGGCTTCCCGATATGACAGACGGAGTTGTAGTGACGGATGGAGAGAATCCTGGTGGATCAGGAGAACCTGCAGAGGACAAACCTTTTGCGCCGAGCGGGGCTCCCTATCACGGACAGCCCAGGGTTGCGCCACTGTTTTCACAGGATCCACAAAGCCTACTGGAGGGTAACTAAATGAACTTGAAGAGTCTGATACCTGCGGTGCTGCTTGTTGTTCTGGCTGCAGGGTGCGGGGACAACGCCAGCGGACCGTCAGATGAACTTACTGTGACGGTTACAGCACCTCCTGCTGGAGGTGCCTCTGCTGTGGATACATACACTGTAACCTGGACTTCACCTTCACAGGGCAGTGTTTCCCTGTACTACAACACGGTTGCAGGTTCTGCTGGACAGCAGACCATCACAACCGGTCTTTCGGCATCAGGTTCTTACTCGTGGGATCTTTCCGGTATTCCGGACGGTTCGTACTTTGTGAGAGCAATCATAACCAGCGGTTCATCAATCGGTTCCGACTGGTCTGATGGAACACTGTCTGTGGATCACTCCAGTGGGGATCCGGCAATTACGGTTACCTCTCCGCCAGAAGAAGGTGCCACAGCAGACACTTCCTTTACTGTGAAATGGGTCTCGTCCGGGTATTCAAGCGGGATTGTTGATCTGTACGTTGATTCGGATACAGACCCTTCTCAGGGTCTTGTTGAGATTGTAAAAGGGCTTGATGACGCTGGTGAATATGTGTGGAACTGTACATCGTTTACCGAGGGTTATTATTTCGTGTATGCGGTGATTACAGACAGCTCCAACACGAGTTCCGATTACAGCGCAGGCGTGCTTGCAGTGGACCACGGAGGTCTGAATCCGGAGTTCTATATCACGAAACCACCGGCTGCAGGTGATCAGGCAGACAATGTATACACCATACAGTGGACAAGTACTGCTCCGCTGAACTCCACTGTAGACCTCTACTACGACACAGACCAGGATCCGTCATCCGGGCTTGTTGAAATAGCTGTGGATGTTTTTGACGATGGTTACTACTCGTGGAACTGTGTTGATGTTCCGGAAGGCGTGTACTACGTGTACGGTGTTCTTGAAACCTCAACTCCCACACGGGAGCTCAGAGGTATTATTCCGGTACTTTCTGCAGGTGAAAAGGGCACAATCGTAACAGATTACAGCAACGGGACTCTCACCATTGCTCACAACAGTCAGTACACAATTGAGGTTACAAGCCCGCCTGCTTCAGGAGCATCAGCCGATGAGAGTTACCAGATCGTCTGGACCACAGATGCTCCGTCCTCGGTACCCCTTGAGCTGTTCTATGCAGCGGATACCACTGGAAGCCAGCTGCTCCCGATTGCTCAACTGACAAGTCCTGTTGGTACGAGCTACAACTGGGACTGCAGTTCTGTTGAAGCGGGAAGCTGGTACATCTTTGCTGCTCTTGGTTCCAGGGGAATGGGGTCAGACTGGAGTGCCGGAACTGTGAATATCACCCATGAGGAGGAATACAGTTTCACAATGCTCACTCCTCCTGCTTCGGGGGCTACTGCCAACGAGGAGTACCTTCTTCAGTGGACCTCAGATGCTCCACCTGCGGCTTACGTATCACTGTTCTACGGAGAGAGTACCCAGGGGGGAACGGTCTACACCATTGCCTCCGGTGTACTCAACGGCGGGCAGTACAACTGGGACTGTGCCAGTGTTCCTGAAGGCGATTACTATGTTTATGGTGTGGTAAGTGATACCAGAACTCCCGGGAGAGACGAAAGAGGCTCCGGCAGCGACTGGAGTGACGGGAAGCTTACGGTTGATCATACTGGTTATTCAATAAACATTACAGCTCCATCCAGTGCAGGGGAGCCTGCAGACTCTTCCTACACAGTGGAATGGACAGCTTCGGGAGATCCCGGATGTGTTATTGATCTGTATTACGATGTAGATACCGACCCCACCACAATGACTCTGATACAAGCCGGTCTCAGCAACACAGGCTCGCACCTGTGGAACACCTTTGCCGTAGGAGAGGGTGAGTACTTCGTGTACGGTATTATCTACGATCCCACAGACGGCAGACCGGTTCCAGGTACCGATGAGTTTGCCCAGGATTACAGTGAAGGTACTGTTCTTGTTAACCATGATTACAACTACCTTGTGGTTACTTCACCTCCTCCCTGGGGTGCGATGGCCATGGACAGCTACAATATTCAGTGGGCTGCCGCCAGTGAGGCTGGTGCTGCCACTGTGGATGTGTACTACGATACAGATACACTGCCCTCCTCGGGGCTGGTTTCCATAGCTTCAGATGTTACATGGGATGAGTATCAATATCTTTGGGACTGCAGCGCCATACCCGCCGGCTACTACTACATTTACGCAGAGATGACCAACCCGGCAGGAACCTACTCGGATTACAGCGACGGTGTTCTTCAGATATATCATGAGTACCTGTGGTTCTCCATCACAGCTCCGCCTCCTCCAGGGGCTACGGCAAACACAAGTTACGAACTGAAGTGGAATTCTGTAGGACCTGATGGAAGGCTGATGGACCTGTACTACGATACAGACACAGATCCTTCTTCTGGGCTAGTTCTTATCACAGAAGATGTGGTCTGCACCGAGTACACAACTATCTGGAACTGGGACTGCAGTTCTGTTCCGGAAGGTGTTTACTATATCTACGGTGTACTGTCAGATCCTGCGATAGATGACGAATTCACGGGGTACAGCGAGGGTACTCTTACGATAGCTCACTAACCGTTGAGCTGAATAACAAGTTCCGAGAGGCGGGGATCGTAAAGGGTCCCCGCTCTCATGTTCATGTCTCTGACTGCTATAGTTTCTCCCGAGTTCATTGCTCTTTCCCAGGCGATGCTTACCGCTAAAATTCTGGCAGGCAGCGGGATCTGCTCTCCCGATTTACCGGAAGGCCCTGTGCCTCCCCAGTGTTCAGTCATTTCTTCCAGCGCCTGGAGAGTTATCTCGGGCAGGGCATGGGGGGTGTTCGGCGAGCCGTCTTTGTTTCTCTTCGGAAGGGAGACCATATGAAGCAGTCCTGCCAGACGCATACAGTCCTGGAACCAGACATCCTTTTTCAGTGATCGGCATATTCTTGTGGCTGTTGCAGCCACTCTGCGGCTGAAACCGGCGAAGTCACTGCTGTTCTGCTCAACGAAAGAAACCATTGCCTCCATGGCCTCCCACGATGTTGTCTCCATTTTCTTTCTGGCTTCAAGGTCGGTAAGAACTGGAACCGCCCTGTTGAGGAAAGATTCCATGTACATCGGTATGGTGGAACTGAACGAGTCTATCCAGATGGTAAGGCCGGCATTGTGTTTAATACAGACGGTGTCTGCCGTGTCCCACCTGCTGCCGTGAAAATACTTCAGTGATTTCCACTGCACAGCGACTCTGCAGCTCCAGGCAGTGGATACCGCACTGCTGATCGTTCTCAGAGCTTCCATCTCAGAGGTTGCGGAAAACAGATTGCCTGAAAGTTCTTTGAGTTTTATCACTGTTTCAAGCTCATCTGTCTTTTCATGGGCAGATCGGTTCTGCCGCAGGTTGATACCGTGTACAACAAGAATAGCAAAAAGCCCGAATGTACATGAAATCAGCAGTTGTGTACGGTCAGTTCCTTTGAGAACACCCATGGCAGACGGAACTGCCAGGAGAACTATGAATGTGTTCAGTAGAATACCCTTTTTAAAAGTTGTCGAAAACACACTGATGCGATTGTTGAAACAGTTCGCTGCAATGCATCTCAAGGCTGTAACAGGAATCACGGCAGCGATTATTGAAAGGTATGTTCGAATTGCCCCGGCATCTGTATGAATTCCCGAAAGGTTCCAGTAGAAAAAGCCGCTCAGTTTCAGCAGAAAAGCGAAAGAAACACCCTGAAATACTGCCTCTGGGATCTGAAGAGACAAGTTCTTCTGCATTCTGATAGAGTTGAGAATACTGCCTGTGAAAGTCATCAGTGCAACCAGTGGATAAACAGCTCCCGTAATACCCCACGTTGCAAGGGTGACTATAACAGCTGGCTCTATTCCTGTTTTATCACTGCTGTCCGAGGACAGAATGAACATTCGAGACAGAAGTATTCCCGCTGAAGCCAGCAGAAGAAGCACTGTTGTGTCTATGGGGTCATGAGGCTGCCGGTGGTCTGGCGGGAAAACAAAGAACAGGGAAACAAGAGCCAGAGCTGCAATCAGATATCTTGTTTCAGTTTTCACTGAGCATCACCTCCAGGGCATCGACAACATTGGCATCAAAGTATGTTCCCCGGTATTTTTTTATCTCGGCGAGGGCGCCTTTGTCGGATTTACCGGAATGGTAGGCCCGAGGGGAGGTTACCGCGTCAAATACATCAGCTACAGCAACAATCCTTGCAAACAGAGAGATCGAAGAGCCGGAAATACCCTGAGGATAACCGCTTCCATCCAGATGTTCGTGGTGTTGAAGCACGATAGCAGAAGCTTTATCGTATTTCTGCATCGCACCAAGCAGCTTTGCCCCGGACTCCGGATGGGTTTCTATTACATTTCGCTCAGATCTCGTAAGCAGTCCTTTCTTCATGATAAGTCTTCCCGGTACTGCAAGTTTTCCTATGTCGTGAAGCAGTGCGCCTAACTGCAGTTGCAGAATACTGCTCTGCGGAAGGCCGAGGATCTCCGCAAGTTTTACTGAAAGCCGGGAAACCCTTACAGAATGAGAATGCGTGTCAGAATCTTTCTTGTCGGCAAGCTGAACAAACATCATTGCAGCGCCCAGAAAGGCGTTTTCAAGCCTTCTTTTGCTGAAGGATGCCTTCCACACACTTTCCAGCAGGGCAAGAGTTTCTTTCAGCTCTGTTTTCCCAAGGGATTCAAGCTCTTCTGCAGCTGTACCTTTTGCAATAAACACAGAGCTGCTGGTGGAAACTGCTATCCACTTTCCGTGCTTTTCA
Source organism: Candidatus Fermentibacterota bacterium (assembly GCA_003646025.1). Classification (GTDB taxonomy): domain Bacteria; phylum Fermentibacterota; class Fermentibacteria; order Fermentibacterales; family JCC-6; genus Sabulitectum. The sequence goes on along the minus strand of QNDR01000057.1, from coordinate 10,282 downwards.
ATACAGAAGATCTTCGACGGAATTTCAGGAATCGGTACAGAGGCGGGTTTACCCTGCATGGTCCACACATGGGTACCGTCCATAAGAAACAGCAAAAAGTTTTCGTCAGGATTGTAAAGAAAACTTACCAGTCTGTTTTGAAGAGAGAGCGTTTTTATTCGATCCGTAAAAAGGTACAGTTTGTTTCTGAACTGATAGTCGTACGCCAGGGAGACAAGTATTATGGTCAGAATAACAGCCCCGCCTGCAGCACCGTCTTCCGTTACAAAAGACACGAGAAGGTGGGCCATGATACCGTTCACAATCCAGGTTGCAGTGATCATTCCTGCCAGATTGACGGAGTTCGTGCGGATTACGGCATGGAAAGCAAGCTGAAGAACTATTCCCGCCGGAACAAGAACAAGAGCATCGGTTCCTGCGGTTGCCTGTTTCATGGCGAAAATGGCAAACAGAAAAGCAACAGGAATATAGCTGAAGAACAACTGTCTGGTCTGTCTGTTCTTCCAGTGGAAGTACAATCCTGTAGAAATTGATGCAACTGAAGTAATCGCGCCTGGAATGGTTCCTCCGTAGTGAAATGCAAGCCAGCACAGAGCGGGAAACAAAGTTACCTGCCCTGCCCTCATTTCAATCACCATGAACGAAGAGACCATACCGGCAAACAGTATCATCGCCGATATTGCCGGGTTATTCGACAGAACTGCCACTCCTGCACTTACCAGCAACCCCGCTGCTGCGAGCCGTAAATTGTCTGTAATTCTTATTGAAAACCCTCCACCGCTGGGTAACAGTTAGGTAAACCGGACACTTTTTCATTATAGTAAAAGAGATAGTCGGGGCAAAGGTCAATGGATTGGAGTTTTTTTGCGAGTTCTTCTTGTTCAGTCTCCGGTGGGTCGGAAAGAGGCGCCAATTTATCCCATAGGTCTTGCCTGCCTTGCCGGTTCCCTGGGGGATCATCAGTGTTCAGGGCTTGATCTAAGCCTGCAGGAGTCTCCGGGAGAGGCACTTGCAGCAAGGATTGAATTATTCAACCCCGATGTTGTTGCCCTCTCCGTAAGGAACATCGATGACAGCTCATACCCGATTACCCACTGGTACCTTAACTCTCTTGATGAAATAATGGGAGCTCTTGAAAACTGGAGGGGAACGGTTGTAGTGGGAGGGGCCGGCTTTTCCATTTACCCTGAGAGAATTATGGAATTGTGGCCGAGGATTGATTTCGCCATGGTTGGCGAAGGTGAAATTGCCCTGCCCATGCTTCTTGCTCATATTGCAGGAGCCCAGGCGCCATCGTGGCTTCACAACGGGATTGCAAGACCTCCAAGACCTTCATTTGAAGATATTCCCCTTCCGGATTACAGTGTTTTTCCGGCTTCCGATTACCCAGGGAAAGGTTCTGTCGGTGTTCAGACAAGAAGAGGATGTGTCTTCAACTGTGCCTACTGCACATACAAATCACTCAGTGGAAATGGTTTCAGGTTAAGACCTGTCAGCTCTGTTGTTCGGGATATTGAAGAAGTTACACGCCGGGGTTTCACCAGTTTTATGTTTGTGGATTCTGTTTTTGACTATCCCCGTGCTTACTTCAGAGAACTGATTTCCGCCCTTGGCGAAATTCAGAACATACCTGCATGGGGGGCCTGGATGTCGGAATCCGTGCCGCTGGACAGCCTTGATACCATGTACAGAGCCGGTTGCCGGTGGGTTGATTTTTCTCCAGATGTGATCACGGAGAAGGGCTGGAAGCTTATGGGCAAAAGCGGTTCGCTGAAACAGCTCTGGCCTGTGGTTAAGAAGGCCAGGGCTGTCGGGCTGACTGTGGGAATCAATTTTTTCAGTGCTTCGCCCGGCGAAAACCTTGCTGCACTGTTGATGAAATTTGTGTTCATGTTCAGGGCAAGACTGTTTCTCGGGTGGAAAAATACATTTATAAACATCGGTACTATCAGACTGTACAAGGATGCTCCTCTTTCAGATCAGCTGTATCCGGGACAGGAACTGTTCGAGCCGGTTTTCTACAGACCCAGAGGTCTGGCGGACATGATTGTCAGAGCTTTTCAGGCTGTTCGCCGATTCCATCATGGGAACTGAGTTCAGAGGCGGGCTTGTGGGATGGCCTGTCTCCCACTCGCTTTCCCCGGAAATACACTCCATGTTTCTTGAGCATTTCGGAATGAAAGGTTCCTACCTGCTGTATCCGGTAAAACCTGAAAACCTGAAACCGTTTCTGGAAGATTCAGGGGATGGAAGGTTTACAGGACTGAATGTAACGCTTCCGCACAAGACTGCCGCTGCAGTGCTGTGCAGTTCTCTTTCTCCGGAAGCACAGAGAACATCGGCTGTAAATACTATTGTGTTCGGTGGTGGCGGGGTAGCAGGTTACAACACGGATATTGCCGGCTTTAAAGCATTTTCCGCCGATATGCCTGCTCCTTTTTTTGTAGTTGGGGCAGGAGGAGCTGCAGCAGCAGTGATTGAAGCTCTTGATGGAACCGATTTTTTCGTTCTTAAGAGGGGAGACATTGTTTTGCCGGAAAACAGGCCTGCCGATGCTACAGTCGTGAACGCAACGCCGCTGGGATGGAACGATGACGACCTTTTTCCGTTTGAAATACCAGACGGCTGGTTTTTCGCGGATTTGAATTACAATCCCCGCTGGAACTGGCGGAATCGTTTGTTATCACCTGTGAGAACCGGGGAGAAGATGCTGGTTGAGCAGGCTGCAGAATCATTCAGGCTGTGGACTGGTTACACTCCCGATGATGAATTGAAATCAAAGGTGCTGGAAAGGATCAGGGAAATACTCCATGACAACAAAGATAACCGGTAACTGGATCGAAGAGAAGCAGAGAAGCGGTTTCACAGCAGACGATTTGAAACTGATGCTGTTAAGCAGTGATGAAGAGGCTGAGCTTCTCTACACAGCGGCAAGGAAAGTAAGAGATCAGGTTTTTGGCAGAAAGGCCTTTATCAGAGCCGTAGTTGAGTTTGCTAATTCCTGCAGATGCAGTTGTCTGTACTGCGGAATGAGGTTGAACAATCCCGACGGTTACAGGTTTTCGCTTGGGCACGATGAGCTTCTCGAGATTGCCGGCAGGGCGTACAAAAATGGAATAAGAACCTTTTTTCTGCAGGCGGCGGAGAGTGAATCTTACGGGGCAGAATGGCTGAGAGATGTTATCTCAGACATCAGTAAGCTGGGCATGGGCGTGCTTCTGTGCGTGGGAGTTCATCAGGAGAGCGACCTCGATATGTGGCGTGAGGCCGGTGCCTACAAGTTTATTCTTAAACACGAAACTTCCGACACCGAGCTGTTTGAGAGAATGAAGCCGGGCTTTACCCTTGAAGGCCGTATTGAATGGCTGAGGATTCTCAGAAAGCATGGTTTTCACATTGGCTCCGGGCCGCTTCTTGGCCTGCCGGGGCAGACAATAGATTCTCTCGTAAACGATCTTATTCTGTTGAAAGAGCTCAAAACCGAGATGTCCAGTGTTTCAGTCTTTGTACCTGCTTCAGGAACTCCTCTGGAAAATGAGCCGGTGGGAGACCCTGAGCTGGGGTTGAGATTTATCGCCGCAATGAGACTCTTTCTGAGAAATACCCTTATCCCTGCTACAAGTACTTTTGAGAGGTTGATGGAAAACGGTCAGTACCGGTGCTTCCAGGCCGGAGCGAATGTTATCACAGTGAACATGACTCCCCAGAAGCTTCGTGATGACTATACCATATACACCAACAGGTTTTATGTGGGTCTGGAGCACGCAAGAAAAACCATCGTAAAGGCCGGTCTTACCGAGACAACAGAGGGAGAACTGCTGTCATGATGGCTGAAGCCACCTGTTCGGCGCTTCTGTTGTCTGTGTCGATGGGGTTACCCAGCGACAGGTAGTGTTGTTTTCTCTGTCTCATCAGCTGTCTGAACGCATGGGAATCTGATGCAAGGGGTCTGTTGCCGCAATCTCTGGCTACAAGAGTGTTTACAGAAGCAGCAAGTGTGAACAGCAATGCATTTTCCTTCACAAGTATCAGATTATCCATATTCAGGAGGGTACCGCCTCCCAGAGCAACAACTGTTGTAACTGATGTCTTTCCGAATATATCGGAAAGAATTTCGGTTTCAATTTTCCTGAAAGCTATTTCTCCCTGATGACGAAAAATCCACGGTACTGTGTGGCCGGTTTTTCTTTCAATCAGGAGATCAGTATCGATGAATTTCGCATTGAGATAAAGGGAGAGAATTCTACCGACTGAAGTTTTTCCGGAACACGGAGCACCGGCCAGAGCTATTGTGTTTTTTGCCATGGCTCAATTATACAACTGCTCCTTGACGGAGGGGAGACTGCCTGCTATTCAACGGTACACGGGATGGTAAGATAAGAGACACTGGAGGGTACAGATGACCAGAGAAGAGCTGGCTCGTGAAACCGCTGGAAGAACGGGATTAACCATAAGGGAAGTTCAGAGTGTTCTTGTAACATTTCTTGATGTTATCAGAGAAACCCTGTGCCGGGGAGAGTCGGTTTTTCTTCGTGGTTTCGGAAGTTTTGGCACCAGAAAAGGCAGTGCCAGAAGGGTAAGAGACCCAAGGAACGATGGAATCATGGTTATCCCAGCCAGATTTCGCCCTGTGTTCAGACCATATCCTCTGCTGCGGGATGCTGTTCAGAACAGTCTTGCTCCCAGAACCCGGGTTGCCTTCTTCTGTGTCGGTTACCCGGACGCGAAGTCTGTATCGATAACCGGTAGTTTCAACAGCTGGGATGACACAGGTTCTCCCATGCAGAAACTGCCGGATGGCAGCTGGTTTGCAGAGCTGGTCATGTCTTCCGGACAGACCATAAGTTACAGTTTTTTGGTTGATGGCGTTCGTCGTCAGGATCCTGCGTACCCTTCAGGTACAACTGGCGTTTCTAAAAGGCAGGTTTAGTTTGGCCAGAAGAAAGCATCTGAAAAAGCAGCCTCCAGGTAAACTGCGAACCGTTGTTTTCTTTGTATTTCTCTTCCTTGCAGTTTCCGCCGTTGTGTCTCTCGTTATACCGAAACCGGAATTCGTGGCTGCTGCCGGTTCTGAGCTGTGGAAATCTCTGGGTTTTCTGGTTGTGTTTGTTCCGGTTTTTCTGTTCCTCACCGGCTCCTCTGTCATGAGGTTGAACTTTGCCGGACGGTGGCTGAAGATTACTGGGTCTGTTTTTGTAAGCACTTTCTTTTTCGCTGCCATGCTGTCGCTTTTGCTCTGCCGGATTAATCCGGCGTATCTCTGGGTTCCCGGAGGTCAGCTTGCAGGCAGGGTCGTTCTTGCTGTTCAGGGTCTTGCCGGCGGAGTTATCAGCTGGGTAGGTCTTTTCTCTCTGTTTATGATTTCCATCGTTGTGTTCACAGGGTGGGACATTTCGAGGGACATCAATTCTCTTGTGGGTAGAAAAAGCACTAAAGGCAAAGCAAACAAGACAAAAACCGTGCCGGCTGAGGCTGCTGCAGTTTCCACCGGCCAGCCTGAAGATGCTGTGAACCCGTGGGTTCTGCAGACAGGTACGGAAATTCCCCCTGACCGGTCTCAGCAGGTTAATGAACCGCCAAAAGTTGTTCCGGCAGATGATTCCCCTGTTAAGGCTCATACAGAAAAGAAATCTACAACCGGCAGACGCCAGAAACCTGCGGTAAAAACAACAAAACCGGCTAAAGTAGATGCAGCCGGTGACAGCAATGATCCCTATTCACTTCCCGCTGCGGATTTTCTCTCTCTTCCTGCAGATGGGGAACGGCGGGGACAGACACAGGCCGAGATCAATGAGAGAGCCGAGCTTCTGGTTAACAGACTTTCAGATTTTGGTGTGGAGTGTACAATTGCAGACTCCTGTCCTGGACCGGTTCTTACCAGATACGAACTGACTCCAGGTGTTGGAGTTAAGGTAAACAGAATACTGAGTCTGTCTGATGACCTTGCTCTTGCACTTGCAGCAAAGAGAATAAGAATACTGGCTCCCATTCCAGGCAAGGGTGCTGTGGGTATTGAAGTACCGAACAAGAACCCTGAAATTGTTTACCTTCGTGAAATTATTACCAGGTTCAAAGACGAGAAAATACCGGTAGCTCTCGGCAAGCGGCTTGAAGGCCAGCCATTTATCGTTGATCTCACTGATATGCCTCATCTTCTTATCGCAGGGGCAACTGGAAGCGGCAAGAGTGTCTGCATTCACGCTATCGTCTCCACCATACTTTTAACCAGAACTCCATACCAGGTCAAGCTGGCAATGATTGATCCCAAGATGCTGGAACTTTCGGCCTACAAGGGAATTCCGCATCTGTGGGCGCCGGTTGTTGTACAGACATCCAGGGCCAGATACCTTCTGGAAGCTCTGGTGAGGGAAATGGAGGAAAGGTACACCCTGCTTGCCAGAACCGGAGTGCGATCTATCAGTGAGTACAACCTTCGATTCGGTCCCGGGCAGCCGGAGGAACATCTTCCGTATATTGTTGTTGTTATAGACGAGCTTGCGGATCTGATGATGGTTTCCGCAAGGGAGGTGGAACCGGCTATTGCCAGGCTGGCACAGATGGCCCGGGCTGTTGGAATACACCTTGTTATAGCTACACAGCGTCCTTCTGTTGATGTTATAACCGGTGTGATCAAGGCTAACTTTCCATCCAGAATTGCTTTTAATGTAGGGTCAAAAACAGACAGTAGAACTATTCTGGATATGAATGGAGCAGAAAAACTTCTTGGCAAGGGAGATATGCTTTTTGTCCCTGCTGCTTCTCCCGAACCTGTTCGGGTTCACGGTTCCTTTATTTCAACCGCGGAGACAAAACTTCTGGTGGATTTCTGGAAGGAGCAGCCGGAAATGCCCTTCGAGTACGAGCCGCCGGACGATGAACACGGGAACTTATACGACCCTGGTGTATTAGACTTTGATGATCCAATTCTCGAAGAGGTGAAGAGGGTTGTTATCTCACAGCAGAGGGCTTCGGTTTCCATGATTCAGCGGAAGTTCAGAGTGGGTTACGCAAGGGCAGGTAAACTGATAGATATGCTGGAGCAGCTTGGAGTTGTGGGCCCGCACCTTGGAAGCAAGCCGAGAAATGTTCTGGTTAAACCCGAGCAGGAGGAAGGAACTGATGAGTTGGAAAGCTGAACTATTGATGTTGCCTGTTCTCGTTGTTGCGGCATGCAGTGGAAGCGGGAGGCTGGATTCAGACGGGCTGGCATCATCAGACACCGCCCTGGAGCAGTTTGCCAGAGCAAGCCAGCTTTACTACAGAGGCAGGCTTACGGCGGCTTTGGATGAATTCAACGGAGTGATATATCGATACCCTGATTCTCCTGTTGCGTCTGATGCCAGACTGGCTGTAAGAAGGCTGGAAAGCGATCTTTCAGGCGAAGAGCAGCAGAGCAGTGCCGCCGCAGAGCCAGTTATAGGCGCCCGTATTGCTGTTGTGGGAAGATCAGCTGTTAATACCAGTATTGTTTCCGTGGGCAACGCTGTAAGTACACTTGGAGCGGCAGTAACTGAAATTACAGACGATCAGGCTCCACCTCTTACAGTTGTTTTTTACACTGCCGGGTTTGAAGATGATGCTTCCATTGTTGCAGATTCCCTGGGAAGATGGCTCTCACATCCGGAATCAATCGGATGCAGGCAGGGAGATGAACTGATAGGCACGGTTGCCGCAGGGTATGATGTGCTGGTTATTGTTGGAAGCGATGCGGTTTTCGCATCAATACCCGGGCAGGGCAGCTTATGATGAATTTTCTGGTGTTTGCTCTTATCTCCGCCGCGACTGTGCTGCAGCCGCTGTCATCGCGGCTGGAGCACGCTGTTTTCCTTACAGGTTCATTCGAGCAGACAGATTACTGGGCGCTTACACTTGATTCCGAAGTGAGTTCAGGATCCATGTACCTGGCACATCCCAATCTGTTTCTGCTTCAGTATGATGACTCACAGGGTCGAGCAATGGGCTGTAACGGTACAGAAGTGTTCACTGTAGACCCTGAGTTTGAGGAAATTCTTGTTTACTCCGGCTCTCCCGTGGGTTTCCTTCACATCCTTTCTTCGGTTTCGGAGGAGGAGTGTTCCGCCGTTTACAGTGGAGACAGTGTTACTGTAACGGCTGCAGGCCTGTTTGATGGTGGAGTAACACAGATAACTGCCGGGTATACTGTCTCAGATTCTCTTCCGTATTTTTTCTCCACAACCGATGCCAACGGAAATTCCACCAGCTGGAAAATTGCGGATATTGAGATAAGCGATTCTTGTCCGGATGTTTTTTCCATACCTTCGCTTCCCGGATACAGTGTTGTAGATGCCGGAACTCTTTAACGGTATGGGGATTCTTTGAAATACCACATAGTTTCTCTTGGCTGTCCTAAAAACAAGGTGGATTCCGAGCGTTTCGCCTGGGTTATGGAGAGCGCAGGCTGGAAATACAGTGGGGAGCCTGAAGAATCGGATCTGGTTCTGCTTAACACCTGTGCATTTATTGCTCCTGCAACCGAGGAGTCTCTGGATTACCTTTCAGATATTATTTACTGGAAAAAGGCCAGATCGGGCAGAAAGATTGTACTGGCAGGTTGTCTTCCGGGAAGATACCGTGATGACGGCAGCGGTGGCATGGAGGATATAGATCTTGTAATTGGTCCCGGAGACTGGCGGAAGCTGTCTTCCTGGCTGGGGGTCGCGTCAGATGTTACTGCACAGATTGTCGGATCCGGAAGTTACAGGTATTTGAAAATTGCCACAGGCTGCAGTAACGGGTGTGCTTTCTGCACCATACCTGCTATACGGGGAAAGTTTGTTCCAGATAGAATGGATACGATCCTCAGGGATTCTGATCTGCTGGTTCAACAGGGAGCGGGAGAAATAGGCGTAGTTGCTCAGGACAGCGGCAGCTGGAAGGAGGACGGAACAGATATTACATCCCTTGTCGAAACACTGGCTGCAAGACATCCTGAAACATGGTGGCGGCTGTACTACCTGCATCCGCTTCATTTTCCATACAGGATGCTTGATGCCATTAGTAAGTACAGTAATATAGTGCCGTACATAGATTTACCAATTCAGCACGCCAGTAGTTCTATCCTCGATCGCATGGGACGTAAACATGGCGTGAAAACTCTTGAAACCATCATGGAGAAGATAGAGAGTTCTGCAGTAGAGGTGGCTGTAAGATACACAGTTATAACAGGATATCCTGGCGAGACAGATTCCGATTTCAAGCTTCTGAGGGACTTTCTGGGAAGGTATCCATCAGGCAGGCATATTGCCGCCTTCAGCTGGTACCCGGAGGAGGGAACCCGGGAGTATTCACGTGCTATAGCCATGGGGGATGCAGTAAACGATTCCACTGCCTCCGAAAGGCTTGCTGCTCTTTCTGCTGTTGGTGATTCGCTGTATGCCGACTGGGACGACAGACTGGATGGCAGAGAGCTCTCCATCCTCGCTGATGACGCACATTCAGGTCATACTGTCTGGGATGCTCCCGAGGTTGATGCAGTTGTTTCGTTTACAGAACCTGTGGAAAGCGGATCTGTGGTTAAAGCAAGAGTTGTAGAGTCTTCAGGGGCTGTTATTGTGGCGGAACCTGTTCGGTGATGATATAATCAGGGTTGAGAAAACAACACAAAAAAGGGTAGGACAGAGATGATTACAGTTTTCGTGCTTGGCCTGGTGCTTACCGGTTCGATGACAAACATGGATATGGTTGAAACAGCCGTAATAGACGCGATGGGGCCTGTGGCGGAGCAGGTTTCGGCGCAGGGCATAGAGTCTGTTACTCTCAGTATACAGGGAGAGCATGAAGGGGGCTGGCTTCTGGAGCAGATAGCTACATCGGCCCTTGGCGCTGCTGGTGTTACGGTGAGCAATTCAAGGGAAGAAAATGTGTGGGTTCTTAATATCAGACCCATGGAACTTGGCGTGAGATATGCACAGACCAGAAGAAGCTGGGTTCTTGGAGGCCGTCAGGTCCCAAGGATTGCCAGCTGCGAAATTGCCGCTGCTCTTGTAGACCCTGACGGCAATGTGATTCTCACCACAAGGGAAGGCGCTGTTGTAGAGAGTACAGTCTCGCCTTCAGAAGTTGTTGTTCTGGAGAGTTCCACTGAAAAATGGGTTAACGGTGAACTGTCCGACGAGGAGAGCGGTAACATCCTTGAACCCCTTGTGGTTACAGGTGTGGTTACTGCCCTTGTTTATCTGTTCTATTCAAGCAGGGACTGATCTGTGCGAAGTTTTCCTTACGGTGTTATCGCTGCAGTTGCTGTCCTGTTTTCCGGATGTGG
>QNDR01000056.1 GCA_003646025.1 Candidatus Fermentibacterota bacterium | reverse complement strand
GTATTCGGAGAAACATCCTTAATTTTGCAGATATTGAAAACACCAGCAACTGCCGAATCTGATCTTAAACAATCTTTGCTTTCCTGCTTCCATTGACCCATTATACCTTTAAGAATATGGTAAGCTTCAGGTAGAGTTGCCTCCGGAAATAATTACATTATCGCGTGATGAAATTACAATACAGCTGAATACAGATTGTCTTGCTTTTTCCCAGGCGAATCAGGAAGGTGGCATTGTAAAATGAGCGGATACAACGACGGTATCGACCCTGTAAACAATCTTTCAAACCCTGTCTACAAAGATAATGAAACGAAACACGGGGGTTCCGAAACTGACAGGACAGTATCTGATGAAAAAAACAGGCCTGTTGCCCTGGTGCCGGAGTTCCTTGAATCGCTGATTCCCGGCTACCTTAAAAACCGACGGGCAGATATCATTAGTATCAGACAGCTTGTTCAGGATGATGAGTTTGAAGAAGCTCAGAGACTTGCACACAGTATGAAAGGCTCCGGCGGCGGGTATGGGTTTCAAAAAATATCGGAGCTGGGAGCTGTCATGGAAATCGCAGCCGGATCACTGGACGGAAACAGAATTCTTTCTGGAATAGATGAACTCGAGAAATACCTTGATACTGTGCGCATAGAATATATAGACGATGACGATTAAAAGTATTCTGATAATTGATGACGATGAAGACACAAGAAAGCTGCTTTCACATATTCTGAAAAGAGCCGAATACCATACGGAAATGGCTGAGAGCGCGGCTGCTGCCATGAAAATTCTTCAGATCAAAGACATTCAAGTGATCCTTCTTGACCTGCTGATGCCTGGAATCAACGGTCTTGATTTCTGTATGAATCTTCAGTCGGATCGTGTTCTTTCCAGAATTCCTGTGATCATGATAACAAGCCGGTCAGATGACGAAACCAGAAGAAACGCTATTAATGCCGGTGTTGCTGATTTTGTGTCAAAATCAGAATTGAATAGAAAAACACTTCTGGCAAAAGTCGGGAAAGTTTTAGACCGATCAGATCACTGGAGCAGACTTGACAGACCGGTACCCTCTGCAAGAGTGCAGGATTACAAGGGATTCATTGACTACATCAGGAATAATTCCAGCCTGTCCAGCGAAGATATGGCTCCTTATATTTTTTCACACCCTGGAGATTTGTATAAGACCACCGCTGATATGGGTCTGGATACTGCTGAAACAGCGAAGCTTCTTTCAAGTTACCTCCATCTGCCAAATTATCCCTATATTGACCCGGAAGCTGTTGAGGGAGATGTGCTTCCGGCGGCATTCTCAAAATCACACAGAGTTCTTGCTTTGAAGGAAAAACAAGGAATCAGGTTTGTGCTTTCAAATCCTTATGAGCCCCAGCTTATAGACATGCTTGAATCCCTCACCGGCGAAACACCTGCTCTGGGAATCACCTGTCCTGATTGTATTGATGCATTGCTGCGCAAGGACGAAATTCCAGAGAATCAATCAGCTTTTGCGAATATCGACACCGAAGAAGAAGAAGAAAAGGACGAGGTAAGTCAGGAAGAAGATGATCTTGCCAACTTTTCAGGATCTATTGAGATTGCAGAAAAGCCTTCAGAAGAAGACATCAGAAAGTATCCCATTCGATATATCTCTGACAGTATTCTTTTTTCAGCAGTAACCGAGGGTGCAAGTGATATTCACATAGAACCGAAGCCGAACAAAGTTCTTGTAAGGTTTCGAGTTGATGGCGATATGAAGGACATGTTTACCCTTAAGAAGAAGACCGGGGCTGTACTTATCAGCAGATTCAAGGTTCTTGGCGGCATGGATATTGCCGAGCGCCGCAAACCACAGGATGGTCAGGCAGAAGCCAGCATATCCGGGAAACCATTCAAAATGCGTTTTGCTACAACCTCTACTCCGCAGGGTGAAAGCCTGGTTATCAGAATGCTGGATCTGTATGCAAAACCGAAAGATCTCACTGAACTTGGAATGACCGAACAGCAGTCAAAGGATCTGTATGAAGTTTCCAGCCAGAGCAGCGGAGCAATCATTGTAGTAGGTCCAACAGGAAGCGGAAAATCCACCACACTTTACAGTATGATCTCACACCTCGACATTAAATCGAGAAGCCTCATGACCATTGAAGACCCGGTTGAATACAGAATTCCCTATGCAAACCAGCAGCAGGTAAATGAGAAAGCCGGTGTTACTTTCGAAGCACTTCTCAAATCTGCAGTCAGACAGGACCCGGACATAGTTTATCTCGGCGAGGTTCGCGATTCTTTCAGTGCAAAAACATGTCTTGATCTGGCCAGCACAGGGCATCTTACCATGGCAACTCTTCACAGTTCAAACACCACCACAGCCCTTTTCAGGCTCACGAGACTTGGAATATCCCGGGAAGATTCTGCCGACAATCTGCTTTGTCTGCTGGCACAGAGGCTGCTTAAGAGTTTGTGTCAGAACTGCAGGAGAATGAAGCCCATTACGCAGGAGGAAAGAAGAATTCTTCTTCCGTTCTTAAACGAAGAAGACATGCCCACCGAACTGCCTCATCCGGAAGGCTGCCCAAAGTGTAATTTCACCGGCTATGCAGGAAGACAGGGTGTTTATGAACTGATGAGGTTCAATCCGGAGGTAACCGGAATTATCAAATCAGCGGAATCAGTTCCAGCCATGCGTATTGAGCTGCATGAAAAGGCAAACATTTTTCTTCTTTCTGATCATGCCATTATGAAGGTAAAGCAGGGTCTGCTTTCTCTTGATGATGTTAACAGACATGTACTTCTGGAAGAACTCAGGCTCAGCGGTCGTCAGGATTTTCAGCAACCGAAAAAAACAGAAAAAAACGACACAAAGAAAAAGATCCTTCTTGTTGATGACGATGAGGATTTCAGAAGACTGGCAACAATCCTTCTGGAAACAGCTGGTTACAATGTTGAACAGGTTTCCGACGGAGTTGAAGCCATCGTTAATTTACAGACAAACAGCTACGACCTGATATTGTCCGATATTGAAATGCCCGGGCTGGACGGATTCACCATGCTCCATGCGCTGCAAAGTAAAAATCTGGACACACCCCTTGTATTCTTAACCGGTAATGACAGTATGGACAAAGAAGAGAAAGGTTACGAACTGGGAGCGGTGGATTACATAAGAAAGCCTATAAGAAGGAAAATGTTTCTGACGAGAGTGAAGAGAGCATTTGAGTAAGAACACCGTAATTCCCGCAGTGCTTGAGTCTCTTTTCCGAACCATTACTGTTCTCATATGATTACCTGTGTAAGAATTCTATAAGCGAAATCCAGAACCTGTGGCATGACGCGAAGGAGGCGTTTTATGGAGACCGGCAACAAGCCTGTTGAGCTGGACAAAGACATCGTCTACAATAACTCCGGGAAAAACAGGGCTGAAAAAAAGAAAAAACTGCCCTGGATATACATTGCTGGAGCAACAGGCATTGTCCTGATAACTGGTCTTCTTTTTGTAAATCCGGCAGACGGCAGTTTTATCGACTCTCCTCCGCCTGAAGAACAGGCGGAGAGAGATTCCATCTTTGCCGTTGCCGGCAGAATACAGCAATACATGGAGAACTATGATTCTCTCCCCGCTCAGACCGATATCCAGCTTCCATCAGGTATTACCTACGAAAATGAGGGCGACATGGCCTGGACTCTGGAGACCGAATCCGGTCTTTTTTACTCCTCCGACATGGATATCAATGAATTCAGAACGGGGAAAATATGAATCGTATTGAGGCAAAAGGTTTTACCCTTATAGAACTGATGATTGTTGTCGTTATCATTGGTATTCTGGCGGCAATCGCTATCCCGAAATTTGAAGATGTGACCAACAGCGCCAGGTACGCTGCCTGCCGGTCAAACCTAAGAAATATTGCCGGGGCACTGGAATTCTATGCGGCAGAAAACGGAAACTATCCCGGAGCCTTTCAGGGTCACAAGTGGCGGGAACTGACTTATTTTTCGGACTATGTTCAAACTGAAATGCGCTGTCCTTCAACAATGGCTGCATATCGTTTTCGAATCAGTGGGAGAAATTACCAGTATTTCTGGGTCAGGGGCTGGAACGGTGCTTGTAAAAGAAATCATGGGATGTATAAACGTAGCGTTTATGTGCAGTGATTGATACAACCATTCGTGTTCTAAAGAATATGAAAATTGATTCAAAAGAAAACTCGAAAAACAGTTCCTTGTAAATAACCAGGAATTACGACCTTTGAACAGGCAACCCGTGTCTGGGTATGATTTTACTTTGGCGGGAATTCTGCAATGCCATTGAGAAACCCTGGTTAGTGAATGTGCTGCAGATTGTAAACCTGTTTGCTATAGTGGTTGACATTATTTAAAATGCTACTATTTTCCTCACCTTCGGAGCATATAATAAGGGGGATAATGTCATCAACTTCAGCTGTTGTTCGTATTCTAAAGAGTTCTGAAGGCTTTGTTTCGGGTGAAAAAATGGCTGAAGAACTTGGTGTAAGCAGAGCTTCCATCTGGAAGAGTATCAACAGCCTGCGAAAAGCAGGATTCAGCGTGTCTGCCTCAACCAACCGAGGGTACAGACTTGTTTCTGTTCCCGACACCCCCTCTGCCGAAGTGATGTTGTCTCTGCTTAACACTTCTGTGTTTGGCCGATCCATTGAATACCATCCTGTTATAGCTTCCACCAACGACAGAGCAATGGAACTGGGAGCGCAGGGTGCAGCCTGTGGAACTGTGGTAACAGCAGACAGACAAACTGCAGGCAGGGCACGAAGAGGCGGAGTGTGGGCAAGCCCCTCAGGGAAGAACCTCTACCTGTCCATAGTCGTTCGCCCCGATGTTTCTCTTGCCCGCACTGAAGAGGTTGCAGATCTTGCGGTAAATGCTCTGGGCCTGGCAGCAGGCAGGTTCTTCCCGGACATCCGCTTCTCCCGCAGCGACCGCGGTCTGTTTTTCCATGAGAAAAAACTGGGTGGCGTTCTTTGTGAAGCGTGCGGAGAAATTGATATCGTGCACCACATGGCCGTTGGTATCGGGTTGAATGTGTCACACAGCAAAGTTGATTCCCAGTCAACATCGTTGTTCCTGATCACAGGGGAAATGCCGTCAAGAGCTGAACTTACCGTTGCAGTTCTTGAAGAGTTTGAAAAGAACTACCTGAAATGGCGGTGCAATGAATAGAGAAGAGGCAGCCGGCATTCTTACATATCTGCCCATGGACAGAGTAGAAAGAATGTGTACTGAAGCAAGACTTTCTGCTTTCGGAAACAAGGCAGAGCTGTGTGCGATAATCAACGCAAAAAACGGTGCCTGCCCTGAAGACTGCAAATTCTGTGCCCAGTCACGAACCACAGGAACTCCCATAATCCCTGCCGGAGATATAGTTGAAGCCCATCGGGCAGCCCTGGAAGCAGGTGTGCACAGGTTTTCCATGGTTACAAGCGGCAGAGGACTGGCCGGAAAAGAATTTGAACTGATATGTGAAGCGGCGGCACAGAGCAGGGTCAACGGTTTGCTGTGTGCATCTCTGGGGATACTGGGTTTCAGCGAACTGCAGAAACTGAAAAATGCCGGTGTGACCAGATACCACCACAATCTTGAAACCTCACAGGCGTTCTTTCCCTCGGTGTGTACGACTCACAGCTTTGATGAGAGGGCAATGACCGTCAGGAGAGCAAAACTGGCAGGTATGTCCGTGTGTTCAGGCGGAATAATTGGTATGGGTGAATCAGATGAAGACAGACTGGATCTTGCATTTTCACTGAAAGAACTGGAAGTGGATTCCATAGCCCTTAACTTCTATGTTTCAGTTGAGGGAGCAACTGCCGTTGCGGAACATCTGTCAGAAGAAAAACTTCTTCGAATAATCGGAATGTTCAGAATGGTAAACCCAAAGGCGGAGTTGAGGGTCTGCGCAGGCCGCTCACACCTGGGTAAATCTGTGGACAGGATGTTTTCCTTTGGAGTTACAGGGCTTATGACCGGAGAGCTGCTCACCACTGATGGAAGCCTTCCCGGCTCTGACCTCGATCTGATACAAAAGGCGGGTTTGACGCTGTGAATTTTGTAAAAACAACTCTTACAGAGCTTGAAGAGCTGGGTCTTAAAAGAACGCTGAGAATCCATTCAGGAGAGCTTACAAACTACTCAACAAATGATTACCTGTGTATGTCAACCAATCCCATTGCTGTGAAAAAGGCTGTTGAAGCTGTCAAGCTGTTTGGAACAGGCTCAGGCGGCTCAAGACTTATGTCTGGGAATCTTTCACTCCACGAAGAGCTGGAGCGCAGACTGGCCCAGCTTACAGGCATGGAAACCGCACTGATATACGGAAGCGGTTTCCTTGCAAACACAGGTGTGCTCACAGCACTGGCAGGAAGAAACGATACGATTTTCTCAGACAGGCTGAACCATGCAAGCATTGTAGATGGAGCCATCACATCCCGCAGCAGAGTTCAAAGATACAGACACTGTGACGTGCAGCATCTTTCCGATCTTCTGAAAAAGCACACCGAAACAGGCAGAAAGATTATCATTACAGAATCTGTGTTCAGCATGGACGGAGACATTGCCCCGGTGAGGGAGATCTTCGAACTGTCCCGCAGCGAAGGCTGTATACTGATTGTAGACGAGGCTCATGCGACAGGTGTTTTCGGGCATGGCGGTGGAATCTGCAGAGAAGAAGGTGTTGTTCCCGATGTTGTAACCGGAACCCTCAGCAAAGCTCTTGGAAGCTATGGCGGGTTTGCTTCATGCTCCAGAAAAACAAGGGAATTCCTGGTCAACAAATCGAGAAGTTTTGTTTACAGCACAGGCCTGCCACCGGCTTCTGCCGGTGCTGCTCTCGGCGCGCTGCAGGTGATAAATTCCCGGAAAGAATCAGGTTCAGAACTTGTTGACCGTGCCATGTTTTTCAGAGAGAGTTTGAAACAGGCTGGTTTTAACACCGGGAACTCAAACTCACAGATTGTCCCTGTAATTGTCGGTGACAGTTCAGCAGCTGTTGCTCTTTCGCATTCACTTGAAAACAGAGGTATTCTTGCCGTTGCAATTCGGCCGCCGACGGTACCTGAAGGTTCTGCCCGTCTGCGGTTTTCTGTTACACTGTGCCACCAGCGGAAAACACTGCAGAACACCGCCAGCGAGATGAAAAAACTGAAATGGAAATAGTGTTCGTCAGCGGCTGGGCAACCTCGAAGGGTATCTGGGGCGAATCAGGCGACTTCGAGCTTCCTGTACATTACCTCGACTGGAACACAGTTCTTAGCGGTAGATACAAGCTGCCGGAGTCCTGCATTCTTGCGGGCTGGTCACTTGGTGGTCAACTGGCGATGGAGCTCTCTTCCCGCCAGGAGGTAAAGGGACTGGTTCTGGTTTCCTCAATGAGCTGTATGGCATGGTCGAAGAACAGACCGGGTATTGCCCCCTCTACACACAGGGAAATTGTTTCAATGCTGAAACGAAGCAGAGAAGGCTACCTGAGGTCTTTCTTCAGAGAGTGCGGCGCAGACAGAGATAAACTGCCTGATCTGGTAAAGAATTCCTCTGCCTTTTCTACCAGGGACCTTCTCCACGGCCTGGATGTGATGTTCAGCAAAGTTGCAGTTCCGGCTCCGGACATTCCGGCGACCGTCATCCACGGAACTGCAGACAGAATTATTCCGTTTTCATCGGCTGAGTACATCAAGCAGGAACTCTTTGGAGGAAAAGCTTCATTTCTGCCTGTAACTGAAGGTGGCCACCTGATTCCCCTGACACATCCGGAGATCATTACACAGGAGGTAAAAAAGCTTGCAGAGCGTATTGACTCCTGACACGGAACTGATCCAGGCAAGGTTCTCTGTCGCGTCATCGGTATACGACAGCTATGCGGAACACCACAGACTGATTGCGGAAGAGGTTGAACGGATCGTAGTAAACATGGATCCTGGGTCTCTTCTTGAGGCTGGAAGCGGTACGGGAATACTGTCGGAAAGACTGAACAAGTGTTTCCCCCGTACTGTAAAAACATTCACAGATATCGCTCCCGGCATGGTCAGAACCTGCAGAAAAAGGCTTCCTGAATCCCGGCTCATTAACCACAGATTATGGAACTTTGAAAAACAGCAGTGTTCTAACAGTTTTGACCTTGTTGTTTCCAGCTGTGCTCTGCAGTGGGCAGCTGATCCCGTTTCCGCAGTGAGGAACCTGTCTTCAACTGTAACTGCCGGAGGCTATACCGTTCATGCCATTCCCGCACGCGGTATGCTGCATGAGCTGGAAAACAGTTTTCGCACTGAAGGTATCAGATGGAACCGGCTGAATTACCTGTCCGGCGATCGGTGGAACAGACTTTTTGCCGATGCGGGTTTTGCAGACTGCGGGTCTTTCTCAAAGGATTTCACAGTTCACTACCGCAGACCCTCCGATGTACTGCATGCCGTCAGGGGTATAGGAGCGTCCCTCACCGGGCACCCGGGAGCGTTCTGTGTTACGCCGGTTGAACTGAGAAAAGCTCTTTACCGCTACAGCAGATCGTACAGCACAGAACACGGGACGGTTCCAGCCACTTACAGAATACACTTCGTTGTGGCGAAGAAGGTCCTGCTGTGAAATCAGTGTTCATTACCGGCACAGACACTGACTGCGGAAAAACATTTGTAACCGCTGGAATACTGAATGGTTTTGTCTCCATGGGAATCAATGCCGTTCCGGCTAAACCGGTGCAGACGGGATGCAAAAACGGAGTTTCAGATGATCTTGAGTTCTCACTGAAAACTGCGGGGCTCAGATTTTCGGAGGAAGTAAAAAACAGGCTGTGCCCCAGTCGTTTTACCCCTGCATGCTCACCGCACCTTGCAGCGGAACTGGCCGGCACTTCACTCAGTACAGCTGCCATGGCTTCCAACCTGAAAGACCTTCAAAGCAGTTATCAGTGCGTGGTGGCAGAAGGTGCCGGGGGAATTCTTGTTCCCCTGGGAGACGGAAAAACCATGCTTGACCTCATGGTTCTGCTGGACTGGCCGGTTGTTCTTGTGTCATCAGACAAACTTGGAACAATCAACCACACCCTGCTCTCTCTGGAAGCCCTGCATCAGGCGGGGGTTGATGTTGCCGGTGTGGTTGTTAACCATACTGTGCCGCCATGCCCTCTTATCAGTACGAGCAACACGGAAACCATAAGAAAATACGGCAGAACAGAGATTCTTGCGGAAATTCCATACTCCACTGATTCTTTCCCGGCACAGTTCTTCCTCGGCGTCTGTACAGAATTGAAAGGAATTCTTTCGTGATGGATTACAGGAAAACCGACCTTGAACATCTGTGGCACCCCTACACCGATATACTTGCTTTCGAACGGCAGAACTTCCCTGTAATACAAACTGCGGAGGGTATCCGGCTGCGTGATACAGACGGGAAAGAATACCTGGACGGTATCAGCTCGTGGTGGTGTGTAAACCTCGGTCACAACCATCCGCATATAGTGAAATCTATTGTTCAGCAGACACACAGACTGCAACACAGTATCACCGGAGGCATGTCACACACAGGAGTTATCCGGCTTTCGAAAATGCTTTCAGATATCGCGCCTGCCGGATTGAACCGCGTGTACTACGCTTCCGATGGTTCAAGCGCTGTTGAAGCCGCTGTACGGATGGCAGTTCAGTACTGGTGGAACCTGGGGCTTCCCGAAAAAAACAACATCATCTCACTTGAAGGGGCATACCACGGAGATACACTGGGCGCCGTTGGTCTTGGTTTCCTGCCGAAATTTCACAAACCAATACAGCATGTGGTAAACAGATCAGTTCAGGCTCCCTCCCCCCACTGCTTTCACTGCCCCTATGCAGACAACTGTTCTCTCCAGTGTTTCAGCGGAATGGAAGAACTGCTGAGGGAAAACGCAGACACCACTGCAGCTGTGATTGTAGAACCTGTGTGCCAGGGAGCCGCCGGTATCCGTATATACCCGCCGGAGTATGTTGCAAAGCTTCGGAGACTGTGCACGGAACTGAACATCCTTCTAGTTGCGGATGAAATAGCAGTCGGCTTTGGCAGAGCAGGAGCAATGTTTGCGTCCAATCTGGCGAAAACACAGCCGGATCTGATGGTTGTGGGGAAATCGCTTACCGGCGGATACCTGCCTATGAGTGCTGTACTTGCAACCGATGAAGTGTACGATTCATTCCGCCGCGACAACGGCAGAGACCGTACCTTCTACCATGGTCACACTTTTTCGGGGAATCCTGTTGCTGCCGCTGCGGCAATCGCGACTCTGGAAGTGTTTGAAACTGAAGATATTCTTGAACACAGCAGGGTTCCCGCCGAACTCATGAAAGATGCTTTTGTGGAATTCGGCGGTATTCCCGGCGTACACCGGTCCACTGCCCTTGGATGCATGAGTGCTCTGGAGATTTCAGAGCAGGCAGGAAGTGCGGACACAGCAGCCGCAGTTGCTGCAAACGCCCTGAAAATGGGGTTGTTTATCCGGCCGCTGGGCCCTGTTGTCTACCTCTGGCCTCCTCTGGTAACCGGAAAATCCGATATGGAGGAAATGCTTGGTATATTCGGCCACTGTTTGAAACACTCTCTCAAGGATGCAATGTGTTAAAAGAGAATTACCGCAGCAGAATGGACCTGACCGGGCTTTGCGATGAAGCGGATGTGAAACTTGAAGTGCCCGGTACAGTTCTGCTCGTGCTGGATATGCAGGATTTCTTTGTTTCGCCTGATTCCCACGCTTTTGTTCCGTCTGCCCCCGAACTTGTACCTGTAATTCAGCTTCTTGTTAAAGAATTCAAACACCGCGGCCTGCCTGTGATCTACACGAGGCACCTGAATACGCACAGCAACGCACAGATGATGGGGCGGTGGTGGAGAGATGTTTTGACAGCAGATAATCCACTAAGCAGAATACACACAGGCTTCAACACTTCCGACTCTTCTGTTATTGAAAAAACACAGTACGACGCTTTTTACGGAACAGAACTGAACAACCTTCTTGAACAGCTGGAAACAACAACTGTCGTAATCACAGGAGTGATGACAAACCTGTGCTGTGAAACCACTGCCAGATCAGCATTTGTACGGGGATACCGTGTTATCATGCCTGTGGACGGAACGGTAACGATGAACATGGAGTTACACAAAGCAACAACGGCAAACCTGTCACACGGCTTTTCCAAACAGATGCGTGTCTCCTCAATATTTGCAGGTTTGAAAGAATCTGATGAACACTGAGCAGGTGGTAATAATTGGTGCAGGCCCGGCCGGGCTGGCCGCGGCGGAGCAGCTGGAACTATACGGTATCACCCCTCTGGTATTCGAGTGTAATGAACCCGGTGGGCTGCTTTTGAACGCGCAGGCTGTGGTCAATTATCCGGGAGTGCCAAAAGGAATATCAGGGGAAAAACTGGTACAACTCTTCTCTGTTCCAAAGCGAATTCATTTCAAGGAAATCACCTTCGTGAAAAGGGAAGGCCTATTGTACCGTGCAGGAACAGAAACAAATACAGATACATTCGCAACTGCCGTAATCGTTGCTTCGGGAACCTTGCCACGAAAAATCGTTCTTCCTGGAATCGATGAGAAGCGGATTCACTATGATATCAGAACTGTCAGGCAGGCTACCGGAACAGAAGTTGCGGTGGTTGGTGGAGGTGATGCTGCCCTTGACTACGCGCTAAGTCTCAGCTCAAGGTATAAAGTAACAGTTTATGCAAGGGGTAATTTTTCAAGAGCTGTTCCCCATCTCCTGGAAAAAGTGCAGCACACTGAGAACATTTTACTCCGCCCTGAAAGCACCGCAGAAATGCCTTTTACTGAAAATACAATCGTTGCTGCCACAGGAAGAACCCCCAGACTGGATTTCATCTCCGAAAAGCTGTTATCTTCGCCACCTGCAGACGGCTCGTTTCATCTGTGCGGTGACTGTAGAAACGGCATTTACCGTCAGACTGCGATTGCGGTAGGTAATGGAATTGAAGCTGCCATGATAACTGCAGCATACCTAAAGAAAGTGAAAACTCAGTTATGAAGGTTATTGCCTCCAGCGGCAGAGATGATCTTGCCAGAGTGTACATCGTTGAATTTGAAAACGGGCTTCAAGTTGAATGTGCTGAGTCTCTGCAGCCTCCGTTACCGCTTGAAAGCAAGTGGGTCATGCTGGTTTCAACCCTTTTCGGATGCCCGGTGAGATGCACAATGTGCGACGCCGGTTCGGAATACCATGGTAAGCTTTCGGCTTCTCAGATAACAGACCAGATAGAGATGATGGTTCACAGACGCTTTCCATCAGGCAGAGTACCGTCAAAACAGTTCAAAGTTCAGTTTGCCCGTATGGGTGAACCTGCACTTAACCCTTCGGTGATAGATGTATTGAGAGATCTTCCCCGCAGAATTGATGCTCCGGGATTTATGCCGTCTGTTTCCACTGTAGCGCCGGAGGGAACCGACGAATTCTTTAAAGATCTCCTGAGTGTGAAAAGAACTCTGTATTCCAGAGGGAATTTCCAGCTTCAATTCTCTCTTCACACAACAGACACGGTTCTTCGAAGACAGATAGTTCCGGCAAACACGTGGACCATGTCTAAAATTGCGGCATACGGCAACGAATTCCATGAACAGGGTGACCGCAAAGTTACTCTTAATTTTGCCCTTGCAAAAGGTTCACCCCTTGAACCGGAAATACTTCTGCGACACTTTGACCCGGAACACTTCCTTGTAAAGATAACACCTCTCAACCCCACCTACAGGGCAATGGAAAACAACCTTACTTCTCAGATTGATCCGTCTTCCACCGGCACAGAAAACGAGATTGTAGCCAGAGTAAGAAACGCAGGCTATCAGGTTATACTAAGTATAGGAGAGCAGGAAGAGAATCGGATAGGAAGCAACTGCGGGCAATATCTCAAAGCGCACATCAATTCAGAGGCAGGTATCTCGCAGGGCTATACCTACCCGGTTAGAGAAACAGTGGAATAGTACTGAAGGCTGTTCTGTATTCATTACAGATAACCAATACAGATTCCCGCGTTAAAAAGTTTGTGCTGTGCGGAGTCGGTATAATATTTGCGACTGTCAAAAGGGAGGAAATATGATTTCAGTAATTGCACTGATTGCTGTTACAGCGGTTAATTCTGTTCATGAGTGGGGTGTTGTTGTGTTTGAAGAAAACAAGGTGCCTTCCATCTGTGGAGGGCCATGGGATAATTCTGTGGAATACACTGAATACGAAGCAGAAGCTGAAGCTCCTGTGGTATGGATCTACGGAGATCCGTTCCAGGGTACTTTTTCCGTTACTCTGGGAGACTCTGAAACCATTACATCTGTCTACCCTGCACCGGACTTATTTGATGGAAATTCCGCGCAATGGGAAGTGGTCACAACGACCGGTGTTGAGGAATCCCTGCCGTACACTGGTCCCTATTCATGGGCAATGGAATACTGGGAAACTGTGCCTTCTCTCCTGCTTTACAACAGCTACTCAGGATCAACGGTAAATTTTCTTTACTACGAGTGTACTGTTGACAGAGATTTCATACAAGAACTGTTTCAGTGGAGCTCGAACGGAAATCCTGTTTTCACGGGAGAGCTTGTTCAGGAGGCACTTCTCTTTACACCGTACGGATATGCAACTGTTGCAGTAACAGGGGAAGAGCTCGTTCTCAGAGACTTTTCACCGACACAGAAGATCAATACTGAGCTGATTCTGAACACTTTCATCAGGTGGGCAGACCAGGGGCTGACTCCACTGGAAATAGCCACTCTGTGGGATACCTGGAAACCTGCTTTTACTGAAGAAGATTCCTACTGGCTTGTTTTTCCCGTACCCGAAGAATACACCAACGGAATAAGCAGAATAAGTCTGGAAACCTCAGACCATCGGGAAATACAGTACGAAAGACTGTTTCTGGGGGCTATCAGACTGAATCACTGATAACCTTCTCGAAGTAGTCCATGCACATCTTGATATACTCCCTCTTTCTGCTGTAGCTGTGGGGGTAAAAACTGCGCTTGAATCCATAAGCTGTGAGGTTCTTCAGCTGAGACAGAGAGAGGTGGAAAGTATCCACCGCTTTGAATACCTCATCTGTAACCGTGGTTCTGGAAACAGTTCTATTGTCAGTGCAGATTGTACACGAAAGCCTGTTCTCCATCATCATCCTGAACGGGTGATCCTCCAGTCGTTTCAGCCCGGTGTCGGTCTGCATGTTGGATGAAAGACAGACCTCTACAGTTACCCTTCTGTCTGCAATAAATCTGACCAGATCTTCAACATACCTCTGCCTGTCTTTCACCGCTGGATCGCTGATTGCCTCAGCATTGAACATGGATGTTCCGTGACCTATCCTGTCTGCTCCAAGCTCCGTTATTGCCTGAAAGATACTCTCCGGTCCGTAGGCCTCTCCGGCATGCACAGTTTTGTTCAGGAAATTCCGCCGGGCAAGCATGTAAGCCTCCCTGTGATGCAGTGGAGGAAATCCCTTTTCCCGGCCTGCCAGATCTATTGCCACAACCGGAATCCCCTTTTCCCGTCTGGCTTTAACAATCGCCCCGACAAGCTCAACTGAAGCAAGACCGAAAACCCTGTCCGCCCTGGAATGAGCGTGGGCAGAAAAGATATTCCTGAAGTAGAGAGAGGAGTTTTCCGTAAAATACCGCATGGCACATGCAATTATCCCGAAATCAAAAGGCGGCTCCTTCCCTGAAACAACCGCTTCTCTACTGTTGAACTCCTGCTTTGCCCTGCTCAAACCAATGTTTACCGCTTCAAGCACCTGAGAAAGGTTCATCTCACCGCCGGCATACCTCTGAGGTGCAAATCTTACCTCTATGTACCGAACACCCTCTGCCATGTTGTCCTCGGCAAGTTCCCTGGCAATGCGAGTAAGGTTTTCAGGTTTCTGCATGACAGCACCGGAATACTTGAAACAATCCAGGTATTCTTCCAGACTGCCGTACTCTCTCTTGAACACCTTTTCCTTCAAACCCTGAACGGTGTAAGACGGCAGCTCGACACCATCCCTGCGCGCCAGATCAATAAGGGTAGACGGACGGATACTCCCGCCAAGGTGCACATGCAGATCGGTCTTGGGCAGCCTTTCGATCAATTCACGGGTGATCTTCACAGGCTGTCCTGATCTGCAACAACCCTTTCAAAATAGTCCATACACTTCCTGACGTATGCTCTCTTCTCCCTGTAATCTCTGGGAAAGAAGCTTCGTTTGAAACCGTAAACCATCAAAGTTTTTACCTCATTCAGTGAAAGGTTGAAGGCATTGACTGCCTTGTACACTTCATCGGTAACAGTGGTGTGAGAAACTGTTCTGTTGTCTGTGCATATTGAACACGACAGTTTGCTGTCCATCATTTTCCTGAACGGATGGTCTTCAAGTTTTGTCAGTTCCGGGTCGGTCTGCATGTTGGATGTAAGGCAGACCTCTACAGTTATCCTCCGGTTGGCAATGAACTGCACCAGGTCGTTTACATACCTGTCTGTGTTGTGAATAGATGTGTCTGTAATCGTCTCAGGTTTGAAAAGGGATGTTCCATGACCGATACGGTCAGCACCGAGTTCTGTTATTGCCTGAAAGATGCTTTCCGGGCCGTAGGCTTCTCCCGCATGCACCGTTTTGTTCAGGAAATTCCGCTGAGCCAGCATGTATGCTTCCCTGTGATGAACAGGTGGATTTCCCTTCTCGGGTCCGGCCAGGTCAACTCCTACAACGGGGAGCCCCATCTCTCTCTTAGCCTGAACCGCTGCCCCTACAACTTCAAGAGAGGCCAGACCGAAGATTTTGTCCTCCGGCGAATAGGAATGTACAGAAACAATATCACTGAAATAATCTGAAAAATGCCTGTTGAAATATCGCATTGCACATGTAATTATACCATACTCGAATGGAGGTTCCACACCGGAAACAACCGCTTCAGAACTGTTGAACTCCCGTCTGGCTCTGTCCAGACCATTGTTAACTGCAACAATGGTATCGGAAAGTGTCATCTCTCCACCGGCATGGAGCTGAGGGGCAAACCTGACCTCGATGTAACGAACCCCTTCCATCTGGTTGTCAACAGCGAGTTCGTAGGCGATTCTCTGTATGTTCTCTTTTTTTCGCATAACCGAACAGGTGTAGCCGAAACCCTTCAGATAATCGTCAAGGTCTTTGTAGTTTTCTTTGAAAACCGTTTCTTTTAAACCATCAACAGTGTATGAAGGTAGCTTCACCCCACCCTCTTTCGCCAGTTCAATAAGAGTTTCTATCCTTACAGAACCGTCGAGGTGCAGATGGAGGTCGGTTTTAGGCAGCTTTTCAATAAGTTCACGGGTGATTTTCATGTTTCCTCCCTGTTCCTGTTAAAGGAATGATACAAAACACAGGGATGGAAACAAAGATGGATACACCGGCGGGGAGATACCCCGCCGGTTCAGATATGCTATTCTGGTATTGCGTCGGCTTCCACGAACTTTGCCAG
>QNDR01000055.1 GCA_003646025.1 Candidatus Fermentibacterota bacterium | reverse complement strand
GCGATGGTTTTTATCAAACCATTCGTCATACGCCTCGCTGTGTTTCTCAAACGGTTCAGTTTTTGGCATACAAAACTCCACACTACCCATAATCCCGGTAGCCTGCAGCTGGGTGTAACTGATACACTGCTGTGAGATGCGCGATTACACAACTTTGCTGCAGTTAATATTCAAGCCATTTTACACAGTCAACAAATATATCATAACTGTTTAACTGCTTGGCTACCTGAATCTGTTGTTAGGATTTGATGGCACTGCTATTCCATGAGCTTGCTATACAGATGCGCAGGTATTATTTACACTATTGGGGTTTTGGAAGGGGAAAAATGAAAGCTGTAAAGATAATTCTTGCCCTGGTAGGTGTTGTTGTTCTGTTTTTCGGTCTTGTGTTCCTTGTAGGCGGTCGTCCATTACCAGGTGGCGTCATGATTGGTCTGGGTGTTTTTCTCGTTGTGTATGGAGTGAAAAACCCCAGGACCCGTGATGTTGTGATAAAGCGTGAACTTGAGCTTTCGGGTGATGTAAAACTGGAAGGGATGAAGTGTACTCAGTGCGGAGGCACGCTTTCATCAGAAAACCTGTCGTTTAAAGCCGGTACAATATTTGTTACATGCCCTTTCTGTCACAGTGAATACCAGATTGAGGAGGCTCCAAAATGGTGAAAGCTCTTTTTGCAGGTGTTCTTCTTGTATCTGTGGCTCTGGGACAGAGCTACAACTTTTCAATTCCGGAGTTCAGGTGTGTTGTTGAAGTCAACACAGACAGAAGCCTGGATATCAGCTACGAAATACTTTTTCAGTGTACACCCGGGTACAGCAGTATTGATATTGTCGATATCGGATTTCCATCGGATAACTATCAACTGAGCTCCATTGAGGCCGGAGTAGACGGTGCAGTTGCTACAGACATCCGGTATTCAACATACATAGACAAGGGGGTGGAAGTTCACCTCGGCGGCAGCTCCATATATTCAGGAGAACAGGGCCACTTCTGGCTTACAGGTACCAACGAAAACATGGTGTTTCTGGACACCGAAGATGATGACTACGCCTCTGTTGAGTTTACACCCACCTGGTTTGACTCGGACCTGCTGAGCGGATACAGTGATTTTACTCTTGTTATGGTGTTCCCAGAGGGATCAACCACTGATAATGTAAGGTATCATGACAGACCTTTCACAGATTTCAGCGTAGAGAAAGACGGGCGGGTTTCATACATCTGGGAAGAGACCAGAAGGGTGGATTCGCCGTACATGGTTGGCATCTCATTTCCAGATGACCTTGTAGACGGGCCGCTTTCAGAAAGACCGAAAGAACCGCTGATCTCCGAGGACACCTTGTTTGTTCTGGCAGGTTTCGGTTTGTTTTTCCTGTTCGTCGGTTCCCTGGTGTTCGCCGTTGCGAGGGCAGTTATCAAGGCTAAGCGCAGAAGAAGCGAGTACCTCCCGCCGAAGCTGGGGCTTGAGGGAAGCGGAATAAAACGGGGGCTTACAGCTCCACTTGCTGCCCTGCTGCTTGAACAGAAACTCGACAGGGTTTTTGTTCTTATCATCTTCGGCCTGCTGAAAAAGGGTATTCTGAAGCTGAATGAAGAAGGCAGATTGATAAAAACGGGGACGCAGGCAGGGCTTCGTTCGTATGAAGAAGAACTGCTGGCTGTTCTTCCCGATGATCCGGCAGGCAAACCTGTTCCAGGTAAAAAGCTGAAACAGATCTTCGTGAACATGATTGAGGTTCTGGAGAAAAAGATGGATGGCTTTTCACTTAAGGAATCTCAGGAATACTACCGCAGGGTCATAGAGAGTGCGTGGAAGCTGGTGGCAGATGACAAGTCATCGGAAAGAGCAGAAGAGGTATTCGGGAGCTGGTTCCACTGGCTTCTTGCAGATGAGGAGTTCGATTCGCGATTACAAAAAATACCCTCCGGCGACAGTATCATCATGCCCGCATACATGTACAACATGTTTCCTGCTGGAAAAATATCAGGAGGCAGTTCAGGCGGGATGAGTCTTTCTCAGGCATGCTCTCAGGTGGCCGGGGCGCTGACAAGAACGGCGCAGAATACTGTAAGCAGTTTAACCGGGCTCTCCTCTGCTGTAACTTCAAAGACAAACCCGGTTCCGGTTTCTACATACAGAAGCTCCGGCGGTGGATCTTCGTGTGCGTGTGCATGCGCAGGGTGTGCGTGCGCCTGTGCAGGGGGGGGGAGGTAATCATGTTTAAATTACTGAGAGATGCCGGGAAGAGAATTACAGAGCCGGGAATGTATCACTTCCGCAGAGAAGATCATAGATTTCACCTCAGAATCAATGGCGACGGGAAGGGTCTGCTCACCGTTGATGCATCAAGGGTTATTCATATGAACCCCGTTGCCGCAGATATTACCTGGATGTTCCTGTCAAAATACACACAGAACGAAATGGTGAAGTCTCTCACAACAAGGTACGCGGTAAAGAAAAAACAGGCGGCACTGGATCTGAAGGAGTATGGAGAAACCTTGCAACATATTCTGGAAACAGGTGCTTACGAACCTGTTTCGTTCGTTAATATGGATGTAAGGGAACCGTTTCAGACTGAAGTGGAGGTTCCGTACAGAATGGATCTTGCACTAACCTACAGGTGCAACATCAACTGTGCCCACTGTTACAACCAGACAAGGCAGAAGGATGAGCTGTCTACAGATCAGTGGAAAACCGTAATGAAGAAAATTTGGGATCTGGGTATCCCTCATGTGATTTTTACCGGAGGGGAATGTACTCTTCGTGATGATCTGGAAGAACTTATAAAGTACGCCGAGTCTCTGGGTCTTGTTACAGGTCTTTTAACCAACGGAGTAAAGCTTGCAGATGAAGCCTATCTTCAGACTCTGATAGATGCTGGGCTTGACCATATCCAGATTACAATTGAATCCGCACAGAGAGAAATACACAACAAGATGACCAGAGCAGACAGTTTCGACAGTACTGTTCAGGGTATAAGGAACTGCGCAAAAGCCGGGATACACACAATAACAAACACCACAATTACTCTGGAGAATTACACAGGAATGGCCGATACAGTTCAATTTGTACACGAACTGGGTCTTTCGTCTGTGGCGGCTAATGCCATTATCTACAGCGGGAAGGCTCTTGAGGGCGAGTTTGCCGTAAGTACAGATCAGCTTGAAAGCACCATTCTGGCAATGAACAGCAAGGTCGAAGAGCTTGGAATGAAATTTATATGGTACTCCCCCACAAGGTACTGCAGCTTTAACCCGCTGGAATTTGATCTGGGAGAGAAGAGGTGCACAGCCGGGGAATACAACCTGTGCATAGAGCCAGACGGAGAGGTTCTTCCATGCCAGAGCTGGTACGAATCCGCTGGAAACATCCTCAGTGCGCCCTGGGATTCTATCTGGAACAGTGATCTGTTCAAAGGAGCTCGCAACAGAGACTGGGTAGACGATGTCTGCCGGGGATGTGTTGATTTCAGCATGTGCGGAGGAGGATGCCCTCTTGAGAAAAAGAACGCAGTCGTCTGCCGGGATTCCATGTAGCAGCAACCAGCTGAAGGAAATCTACGAAAGACAGTTTACAGAACTTTCTCTGCTGCGGAGGTATATCTATTCTGTTCTTCCTCTGCGGCAGATCAGTACGGTGTTCGAACCGGGCTGTGGAACAGGGTTGCTGGGCCGGGAGCTGAAAACCCTCACGGATGCAGTATACACCGGGATGGACATCAATCGGGAACTGCTTCCAAACGACACAAACTTTGTTCACGGCGATGCTGTAGGAAATCCCTGTCCCGCCGACCTTTACATCTCTTCTTTCTTTTTCTCAAGCGTGAATAACCCGGTAAAATGGCTGAAGAAGGTAAGAAAGAAACTCTCCCCGAAAGGACTGTTCGCCGTTTTTGCAGAGTATGACTACACCAGAATACAGGAATCTCCCGAAATCGGTCTGGCCGATATGGTTAGAGAAGGGCTAAAGAGAGAAGGCCTTAACACAACCAGCGGCAGCAGGCTTGATTACTTCTTCAAAAAAGCAGGTTTTACAAAACTGGCCGGCGGTGAAGTTACAACAGGAATGCAGAAGCCCGACCGGACTTTCATAGAGATGCATGTGAACAGCATACCTGATGAGCTGCCACTTGTGTCATGGTGTGTTGTCTGGGGTGTCTGGAGAAGGAGCTGACAGGCTGATAAGGATGGTTGCCAGAGCACCAAGACCGCCGAGGTAGATAAACAGATCCAGTCGCACAGCAGACCCGACAGGTGGTCTGGGCAGGAATGCTATAAGAAAAGCAGCAGCAGTTGCAGCGGTCATGGAGTGCAGCACGATTCTTGTGTTGTGACGGTGCAGTCCCACTGCTGTTCTGATGGAAAAAGCCAGCATCAGGAAAGCGGTAATCCCGGCAACAAGGTTCATTGTAAAGTCTGTTTCCGGGAACCCTCTGCTGTACCTGAAGTACTGAACGGTATCAGCAATGCCTGCAAAAAGCCCTGCCACTACAGAAGTCATTACAAAGGCTGCTGCTGAGGTTCTGATCACTGAATCCAGTATACGGTCAGGCAGTACCATTCAGTGCCTTTATGCTGAAAAGAAGCGGAATCCTGTTCAGGGGCTCAGGCAGTCTCCAGAAACCGTCGCTGCACTTCTCCATGCTTTCAAGCCCCTTCCAGTGAAGAAATTCGAACTCATGTATAAATTCTACCTTCAGCCCCTGATCCACCAGGGAATTATAGATTTCTCCCAGAGCCCATGAGTACTCTCGTGTCGGGCTTTTAACGCTTGGGCTTAGCTGATTGTAAAAGAAACTACTCACTCACTGGCAAAATTCAGCTACAGCCCATTGTTGAAATCTTTATTTGCCATAAATTACAATTTTCTCAGGCAGATGATATCCAATTTGAGTATGAATCACAAGAGAAAGCAATTTTTGTTTCCTTGTTAGGATCTCTTTGTATCTTCAATTTGGCAATTTTGTTGATCAGTTGTTCTTTGTTCTTATGGAAAGCAGGGAAGGGTATTGCCTTCTTATGTGTTCTTTTGTATACTATTAGTAGACAGGTGAAGATGATTCTGGAGGTATACAATGTCAAAAACTGTCACACTTAGATTAGATGATAATAACTACGCACAATTCCGTAAATTGGCTAAGGAAGATAATCGTCCTCTCTCAAACTTCATTGAGACTGCTGCTTTGAGATATATAGAAGAGCATGGTTTTGTAGATGAGTATGAAATGGCAGAAATCAGCGAGAACAAGGAACTGAATCTGAGCATAGCAAACGGATTAAGGGATGCAAAATTGAGACAAGGCAAATTTGTCTGAGTTTAGAATATTTGAAACCGACGAATTTACGAAGAAATTAGAAAAGTTACCCAAGAACGAATCTGGTTTTCTCAGGAGAAAGCTTGATATTTATGCCTATCCTCAGATTCGTTCAGAACCGTTCTACGGGAAAAACATAAAGAAGTTGAAGGGTTACTCTCCTGAAACCTGGCGATATCGAATTGGATCATATCGACTTTTTTATGTTGTAGATAGTGATGAGCAAATAATTTATATGCTCACAATAGATGCTAGAAAAGACGCATATCGGAGATAAATACTGATCCTTTTTCTGAATCAGCAAGCATATGAATACTGCTATTCCTGAGATTAAACCTTGTAGAAGATTATCATCAAAATTTGGAGTCGGCGATTTTGCTGATGATAAGCGTCGTGGAATTTGCCGTTCGGTTTGGCTTGGGGCTTATGCGATTTCAACAATGTAGTTCTCGTCGCTGTAGTCGGGCCAGTTTCCCGGCCAGTCAATGGGTTTTCCCTTTGAAAAGTAGGGATATCGAACGGTAAGCCCGTCAACTTCATCATCGAATACATGCATGAACGGGTGAGAATCCATCAGGTAGAATGTACCACCAGGTTTAAGAAATTTCTTAACAATAGCTGCCCACTGATCAAGGTCAGATATCCAGCAAAGAACGCCTGTTGATGTGTACACCATGTCAAAGGTTTCATCCAGCACTCCTGGCAGGTCAAACAAAGGAGTTTCTATAAATCTGGCATCAAGACCCGTTCTAACTGCCAGATCTCTTGCTACTTTCAGAGATTCACCGGAGATGTCTACCCCGGTTACCTCTGCTCCCAGCCTTGCCAGAGAAAGTGTATCTGTTCCGATATGGCACTGCAGATGAAGTATCTTTTTGCCAGTAATATCCCCCAGCTCCGCTACCTGAGTTGCGTCCAGAAGGTGATTCCCATTGATAAGTGCCTCTTTGCCGTAGGAGTTACCATGAACAGGGGCAACTTCGTCCCAGTGCTCTTTGTTGATTCTTTCGGCTTCGAAATCTCTAGTCATTGTATTTCCCGGGCAAATGCCCCCCTGGGAGGGGGGCAATAAGTTCTATCAGAGAGTTAGCCAATTGAAAAGCCGAAGGCTTTCGATGGGTTGATATTGCGAATAGATTATCGTAACATAGTCTGTAGCAACAGTATCCACTAGGAAGTAAGAGAAATAACCACTCTCAAGTTCCACGAAGTAGCCGGATCCTCCATTGACCGCAGCCGAGCCCTTCCAGGCTGCATCTCCCGGAGCAGGAGCAACGCGACCGGAAGCATCTGCCAGCAGAGAATTAGTACCGCCGGGGTAAGTTCCCGGTTCTGTGTTGCCGCGGTACATGAGAATAGTGTCTCCTGACTTGGCTATGTAGAGGTCCTGTGCAAAATCAGCGCTTGTTGCGTCGCCTGTGGTTGTCTGAGCTTCTTCAAATCTGATTCCGTTCACTCCGTCTACTGTAAGCGTATCTGAAAGCTCAAATACAACAGTGATGTTGTTGGCCTTGTTTGACTGTTCTTCAGACACATCAATTCCCTTTATAGCATCAACACAGTAGTACCCTGTGCTTGTTGCAATGTCCTGAACGGTTGTTCCCTCAACCTGTGCTATTACGCTCCAGTTACCAGGATCGGTGTCTGAGAACCAGACTTTGTACCCATCTACTTCCACAGTAAGTGAATCCCACGCGATTACAACGGTGTCACCGCTGCTTTCAGTCTCAAGGATTCTGCAGTTCTGTACCACAGGCAGTGTTCCACCGGGGGCATCCGGTGAGTCGGAACACGCTGCAAAGAGAACCAGTGCAGAAAGAACAATAAAATACTTCATTTTTTCTCCAATTCTGTTGTGTTACCGGTACAGTACCGAACTTGAGGCTGCCAGTATCGTTGTATTTACCGAACTACCAATTATGATATATACTTATAACTCAGAAAAGCAAAACGGTTACTTACAAACAATTCTGTCTGTGGGAGGGTGAAATGGGGAGAATCGCTGGAATAGACCTTGGAACAACATTTTCCGCACTTGCAGTACTAAACGAGATGGGCCGTCCGGAAACTGTTCCTAACTCCGACGGAGAAAGAATAACTCCTTCTACTGTATTTTTTGCCGAAGACGGTGTTGTTCTTGTTGGCGAAGAAGCTGTTAATGCCGCTTCAAGTGAACCAGAAAAGGGAGCCAGATGGGTCAAGCGATTTATGGGTCTTGACAGTTTTCCGGAGGAGGTAAACGGTAAAAAGTGGTCGCCTGCCGAGCTTTCTTCCTTCGTACTCCGAAAACTCAAAGAGGATTGCAGTGCCCAGGTGGGTGAGATCACCGATGTGGTCATCACAGTTCCGGCTTACTTTGACGAGGTTAGAAGAAAAGCGACAATGGATGCCGGCAGACTTGCCGGGCTGAATGTCGTTGGAATAATTAACGAGCCTACAGCTGCCGCACTTTACTATGCAACCCAGTATTCAGTTGGCGGCAGAATACTTGTTTTCGACCTTGGCGGTGGAACATTCGATGTTACTTTAATGGATGTTAACGGACGGCAGGTGGATATTTTGTGTTCCAGAGGAGACCATCAGCTTGGTGGAGTAGACTTTGATGGCGCAATTCTCAAAACCATGGAAAAAGTTTACAAAGATGAGACCGGCGGAAACCTGGTCACAGACGATGAGAGCCGGGCAAGGCTTATGGTGGAAGCTGAAGCCATCAAAAAGACGCTGAGTAAAAGACCATCGGCTTCAGCTCTTCTGTACGGAGACAGCGGACAGTGCAAGTTCAAGGTAACAAGAGACAGATTTGAGGAATCCATATCTCCGCTTATGGCCAGAATAGGGATGCTCGTTGAGGATGTTCTCGATGAGGCAGAAACAGAGCCGGAGGAAGTTTCCAGTGTTCTGCTTGTGGGAGGAAGTACCAGACTGCCCATCGTACAGAAACGGCTGGAGAAGATATTCGGCTCTCCGCCAGCCAGTGCTGTGAATGTAGACGAGTGTGTTGCCCTGGGCGCAGCCATCCATGCAGGTCTTCGCCTTATGGATGAGAGCCCTTCCAAAGTTGATGCAGGTGTTGCCTCCGGACTGAAAGATATCGGTCTTCAGGAGGTATGCAGCCATTGTTACGGAACACTTGCAATGTCGAGAGATGACAAGACCGAGCGAGACATACTGGTGAACGACGTTCTTATTAAAAAGAATACACCTATCCCATGCAAAGTTTCCAGAACATTTTACACTGCAGCACAGGGACAGACCTCTGTGGATGCCCGGGTAACACAGCACTCCACAGCAAGCACCGATGCAGACATTGTTAATGTTGTTGCTTTCGGCAGCCTCCAGCTTCCTCCGGGAAGACCGGCAGGTCAGCCTGTTAAAGTCACCTACAGTTACGATGCCGATCAGAGAATGCACTGTGTGTTTGAAGACGAAGGAACAGGGAAAAAACTGGTTCTGGACATAGATACACAGGCCGGTTCAATGTCCGGCAGTGATGTGGAAAAGAAAGCAAGAGAGCTTGAAGGGTATTCTCTTGAATAGGATTTTCCCACTGTTTCTACTGCTTGTCGTTTCGCCTGCTGTATATGCAGGCAACGGAGACAGTGAAGCCGGGGCGTTGTGCTGCGGAACGGTTATCTTCATCTTTATTGCGATTGCGATAAAAGAGGCTATCCTCAAAAATGGCGGGCGGATCAATAATCAGATGGACCCGGCTGACGGGCAGAATGATCCTCCAGCCGACTCATCTGAGCCGCTTCCGCAATACACTCCCCCTGTACCTCAGGGTTACCGTTCGGGCTTCTATATGACAGTACTTCCAAGATTGAAAGACATGGGAGCAGGGGAAATGCAGTGTCTCACCGTGTTGATTACAGGAGTGATTAACCTGCCCCCGAATATGCTGACGGCGGTATTCAACCTGTATCTGTGGGACGTAACTCTCGGAGAAGAGGAAGACAAGAGGAAGCCTGTTCTGTGCTCTATCCCGGAACTGCAGATGACAGGTTCCCAGATATTCATGTGGACCCACATGATGCAGATGCCCTATGCGAACAGTGTTATGAACTCATGGACAGAAATACTGTCTGTTCCCGTTGATCTCCTAACATTTCCCGCCCGAGGGGAAAGAAAGCTTCAGTTTGCGTTATCAATCGCCCCGCTGGGTATGATACAAAACCCGGTTGCTGCAGCTACTTTCGTATACGAACACACAAACAGTTCACTGGGTTATGTGGATGGAATAAGGATGAGAATCAAAGCCGAGGAACTGGGTCTAAAGTACGCCGCCGCCGTTGGAGCAGTGGATGGTTCACTGGACGATGTGGAGAAAACTCTGGTTCGAAACTGGATGGATACCAGGATAGAAAGCCTTCCTGAAAACCTCAGAGTAGACACCACAAGATCCCTGAGCCGCGCTCTTATGATTGCCGAAAGGCTTGGTACTTCGATAAAGCCCGACGAGATTGAGATGCTGTGTGAGGATATAGCAAACGAGTATCCCATAGGATCATTTCCCAAAGGAGACTTGTACGATATAGTGGAGCTCTGCATGAAAGTGGCAGCAGCCGACGGTATTGCCGGCCCTGAAGAGCTGAACCTTGTGAACAGGATCGCACTTCTGCTGGGAGTTGACCCTGAAAGGGTAACGCAGTTGTCTGACAAGATTCTTCCTGTGAACATGCACTCGGACAAAGATATCAACAGAATTCTGGGGCTTGACCCGGAGTGGAGTTCCAGACAGACGAAAAAGCATCTGAGGGAGCAGTACAGAGAATGGTCTGCAAGGGTAACCCATTCCGATGCAAAAGTCAGAGACCAGGCTGATGAAATGCTTCGACTGATAGCGCTGAAAAGGGCAGAAATTGATGCGGAGAGCTGAATGAGTTTTAAGGAAGATGTCCGCTTCGCAGGGGATGATCCTTCTCTGTACGGGCTGTCTGCTGGTGAGGGCCGCGACGGCAGTGAGATGAAAAGAAAACTCCTCTCAACTGCTGTAAAGGTAATACCTGAACTTTTTCCGGCACTGAGCCCTGTAATGGTTTCTGTAAGCAGGGCTGTTACCGGAAGACCCTTTGAGTTGTTCGTATTCAGCGATGCCTCACCCAAAGCCTACTGTCTTGGAAATTCTGCGGAGGATCCCACTGTTCTTGTGAGTTCAGGTCTGATAGAGAGGTTTGGTCCCCAGGAGATGGCTTTTGTGCTTGGCCATGAACTTGGCCACGCCCTTTTCAGCCACAATTCATATCCCGATCCGGATGATGCTGAAGATCCTCTGGAAAAACTGAAGACACTCGCTTTGTGGCGGGCAAGGGAGATAACAGCAGACAGAGCAGGGCTCGCTGCAACAGGAGACACAGGTGCTGCCTTCCGCGCCATGATGAAGGTTGCCAGCGGTCTTTCCGATAAGTTCATCCGCTTTGATGTTACCGCTTTTCTGGATCAGGTAAAAGACCTGGAAAAGGCAGGACCTTCACCTTCTTTCCTGCTTTCCACCCACCCCTTCGTAACTGCAAGAATAAGAGCCCTGCTGTGGTTTCAGATGAGTGAGCCCTGGTACAGCATAAGAAAGATCAGAGGGAACCCCACCTATACAAAAGTGCAGCTTGAGAAGAAAATAAAGAAGGAGATCCTTTAGGTGACAACCGTTATCATGATCCCTCAATGAATTCAATATCAATCAGATCCCTGTATTACCTGCGGATTTCCGTAAAGACCAATAGCCCACCCTCCCAGAAGCAGGTAGTGAACATCACTATCGTTTAAAGATTTTATAAACTTTTTGAAGTCTGCCGGTAGTTGCTTCAGGTCCATAAAAACATTCTCTTAGACAGGTGACTGTCGCGAATCTTTTAGATGCACCGGTTCGCTTGAGAATCTGCACATTTCCCTTGCCAACTCTCTGAAGTTTCCAATACTAACCACTCTTCTATCCATTTATTCCGCACACATTCCCTTTGAGAATCTATAACATTAACCCACGGGCAAGTCTGGTAAACTCAGAGTAACAGAGCCAGCGAACCCACTGTTACCCATTGCATAATAGCACCATGGCAAACCTGCTTCAAGGTTATGTGTTTTGCTGTGAATTTTGTTCCCATTGCGGTATCGTTGGCTTGAAGCCAGGTACAGGACAGGTAGAGCAGATCGTTTTGCAGGAAGGTTTGAAGAGATCGGGGTTTTTGATGAGCTTCCGGCTCTGAACGTAGCGATCCCCATTCCAGATGGCCTGGAAATCTTCACTGAGCACATTTCCGAAATTATTAACGGGATACAGCTCTTCCGCGAAAGCAGTTACCCTCCAATTCGTGTGAAGGAACTGTATTCAGATTGGCACAAAAACTGTATTTATAAGTGCCGCAATCACCACAGATGCTCTCCCGGCGTTTTTGTTATCTCAGAATCACCAGCTTTCTGGAAGTCTGTGTTTCTGCCGAGAACCGAAGGAAATACACGCCTGGTGTGAGATCGGATACATCAAGGTTAACTGTGGTGTTGACAGGGGAGATTCCTGTTGTTTCCGCCACCATCCTGCCGGACATGTCGAACAGATTCAGGTTCCAGTTTCCCTGATTTTCAGAGAACAGACGGACTGTTACCGATTCCTGTGACGGATTTGGATATGGGGTTCCCATTGGAGACACCGCAACAGGCGATCCGCCTGACATTCCGGTACAACCCTCATAGGCACCTTCTATGGAAATGTCGTCGATGTAAAAACCATTACCGGTGTCACCGTCGTTGTCTGACATGAACAGGAATTCAATCTGAACTGAGGTTCCGGCATCAAAACCTGAGAGATCGAAGGAGAAAGGTACCCAGCCGGTGCCAATGCCCTTCCCATCCGGTCCGAGAGCTCCTCCAGACCCTATGAAGGAAAGGGTGTCAGCTGTTCCAGAGGTAAGATCGTGGATTATCAGGTATATACCGTCGCTGCCGTAGATGGCTACATCGAAGGATGTCCAGAATTCGATTGAAGCATCAGGAGCAAGAATAAGCTCAGGCGACACAAGCCCGCAGTTCATGTTGTTCACGTAACCGCCGCTGCCGCCACAGAACCAGGAGTGGCTGGAGGAATGACTGTTCGTATCTGTGATGTTCCACATATCGCTGGTGCCGGAGTGAGTCCAGCCTGACGCTCCTGATTCCACATCGTTTGAAATACCTGTTTCTCCCACTGTAAGCCTCAGTGTATCTTCTGAGGTATAGCCAGCGGTCGCAGAGGCAAGATCAAAGTAGAACCACGGGAATGACGGTGATGGCGCACCTGAGGAAAGTGTGCATGTAAGAGAAAATGTACCGGTACTGTCTTCGGGAATTGAAGCAACCCAGGCGGAATCCTGCGGCCATGTAACCCATGCAGGGAAATCGTACATTACCAGACTTACACCTTCCGCTGCAAGAAGACCCAGGTTGGCGATGTTCAGGTCAAGCTGGAATGTTTCACCCGGTTCTGGTATCCCGTTGTTGTTTCCCCCTGTTTCGTCATCAACGGAGTACGTGGTAAAAAACAGTCCCGGTGCGTACACCAGCATGGGGATAGAAAGCTCCCAGGTTCCCTGATCTGACGTTATCTGACCGCTGAGGGCTACAACTGAGCCAGTACCGGCTGAACTGTTTACACTAAGCGCCAGCTCCGGTGAACCTGCTACCTGGTTTCCGGCAGCAATATCACCGAAAGAACTTGAGTTTTGCGTCAGGGTTCCAGGGCCGCTGATGGAGGTGACTGTGATATCCACACCGGTAAGATCTTCATTGCCCTGATTCAGCAGGGTAACAGCAATACCAGCTGTGCACCCTGGAGAAAGATGTCCCAGGTTCTGTGAATCGTTTACTGTAAGCTGGGAGATAACAGGGTCTGGGCCGGTGGACTGCGCAACAACTTCAGTTGTTCTTCTAACAGCCGGGCCTGTAACGGTGACGCTAACGCTTCCCGTAACAGGTTGAGTCAGAGCGAATGAGTACTGGCCGGTTGCATCCAGTTCAACGGCTTCGTAGTTGCTCCCTTCGTCGTGAACACACACAGTCAGCCCTTCCGGATCTGCTCCCGAAACCTGAACCGGGAAGATAGAAGTGTTGGATGTCACAATATCCGGACAGATAATTTCAATCTCAACAGGTGTTTTTCTGTAGGGTCTGAATGAAGGGTCGCCAAGGAGATTTACTTCGTACTGGTGCCACCTGTAAACATTTTCCCACTGGCTGTATGGAATAAAGTATTCTTTTGTCTGCGCCAGCAGTTCTCCCAGAGTCAGTGACCAGTCGCTGTAGAGGTAGTTGAAGAACAGATGGTCCAGTGCATCGGAATATCCGTAAAGAGGGTTGCCGGGAGAGCC
Organism: Candidatus Fermentibacterota bacterium; assembly: GCA_003646025.1. GTDB lineage: Bacteria > Fermentibacterota > Fermentibacteria > Fermentibacterales > JCC-6 > Sabulitectum. The sequence goes on along the minus strand of QNDR01000055.1, from coordinate 2,879 downwards.
CCAGCCGTAACTGGAGTTGCCTATGTACGCAATGCAGCCGCCATATTGATTTGTAACGAAGTGTTCAGCAATAGCATCGAAGTCAAATGCCGCGCTCCAGCAGCCGATGGAATACATTACAGCGGCGAACTTACCGTCTGAATCTATGGCGTCTACATCGCTGGCATACATGTAATCGTCACCTACGCCTAGGGTGGAATACCATGCATGACCATCGTGGTTTACAAGGTTCTGTCCCTGATTGAAGGCGGCCATTGCAGTGTAGAGGTTTTCGTTTCCCAGAGCTTTGTAGAGTTTTGTTACAAAGAGATAATCAGGCAGGAAGTGTTCATCGATGTAGTCTTTGCTGTCTCCGGAGTTTGTGTAGGGGCTTGTCCAAAGCACATCAGCGAGGAAAAGTACCCTCTCGTAGAAATCGTCGTGCAGGCAGTCTTCATAGGAAGCGATGTTGTTTACGAATATCTGAGCTTCAGACACATTTTCCACTGCAGCTCTTCCAACGAAGATGTCCGGGTGAAGGTCTACATTATCTGCTACTTCACCGAAGATATCGTTGCCGTTTGCATCCCAGGTTCCGTCCAGGTCAGAAAAGTACAGATCGCAGGGAAGGCTGTCTTCCCGGGGATGGTAGTTCGCTTCACAGGTCATGGCGTAGGTGTATCTGAATGGAACCAGGTCTGTGTCTCCTCCAAGAAGCAGGTAATCAAGACCGTTCTGAGTGTAGTAATCCTTTACATAGTTGCGGAGTTTCTCAGCATTGTCCCTTCCTGAGGAACTGGAATAAACCGTTTCCAGGGTTACAACTTCAGTAAGAATGCCCTGATCTGTTCTTCTGTCGGCAAGAGCTTCAAAGGTTGTCTCCAGAGAGGATTCTGTAACTATCAGCATTCTGCGGGAATCATTATCCCTCCCTGCTCTGCAGAAAGGATGTTCTCCGAGGGGAGCAGTTTCAATGTGAATTTCAAGAGAAACCAGTTTCTGCAGCTCCCCTGTTGCCGGGTTCCAGCGCATAGGGGTTACCAGCAATTCAGCCTGAGGCAGACCGCCAATAAAGCCTGTTCCGGACAGGAGGACAGGTTCCGAGGGCCAGAAACTGTCTGCCGTGTAGATTTCATCACGACCTGTAACCGCAGAGGCTTCAGCCGCAAGTATCAATGGTAGTGGAGCTGGCAGAGGAGAAATGGAAACACCGCCGGCAACTGTTTCCCATATGGCAGTGGATTTTAGAGAAACAGCTCTCTCTCCTGATGGCAGAGGCAGAGTCCATGGTAGTTGCGGAAGAGATGGAACCCCCTGCTCTGTTCCAGGATAGGCACCCTGAAGATGGGGAACAGTTCCTGTAGAAATCGTTTGCAGTGTATAGTCCGCCACAAGTTCTGAAGGAAATTGTGCGGTTATCTCTGTTGCGGAAACAGCTGCTGAAATCAGCAGAACCAGTATCAGTACAGTATTCATGGGTGCCTCCTGGTTGTGTGTATCTAAAAATGTGCCAAGGCGTTGAGTATTGAAGATTGTGCTGTGTATGTCAACGAATTTTCAATACAGGGAACAAACTGTCCGTGCCCGCAGGAATAGTCTCTGTACAGATGAAGTATCAGTGTTACAGGTGCATTAAGCTCCTGTTGACTGGTCCTGAAAGATAGGAAAATGAGAACTGCAGCAGTAGCATTTATCGCTTTGGCTTTTTCCGGTCAGGCACCTGGTTCCGTTGTTGCCGGCTTTGCCTGCGATGCACAACAGGTGGTTGAAGTTAGAGACATACGGAGATTGCAGAAGTAATCCGGCAGCATCTCAGCAGGCGTATTGATAGAGCTTCCCGTTTTGATATAATCATATAGCTTCAAATTGAAAGGAGAAGTTATGAGGGTATTCAGTTTAATTGTGCTGTTGGTGCTTTCCGGCGTTTTTTCTGTGGCCAGCGGAGAATCAATCTATGCGATCCAGGGTGATGTACTCTACCGCGCGGACATCAATTCCGGTGAATGGAGTGAACTATCTGAAAGCTGGGAGGGTACAGAACTGCTTACAGCATTTTCAGGCAGCATGTTCGCCATTCAGGGTGATGTTCTGTACAGAATAGACCGTGACGGCTCCTGGACAGAGCTTTCAGAAAGCTGGGAAGGTGCCATTGCACTGACCGCCGGAGACCACTGGCTTTACGTGGTTCAGAATAACATGATCTACAGGGTAGACCCTGATGATGGCAGCTGGGAAGGTGTACCTGGAGACTACGCAGGAACAACCCATATTGCATGGTGTGACGGCGAGCTTATGGTTCTTCAGAACGGTTCTCTGTACCGCACAGATCCGGTAACAGGTGATTACATTGAATTACCATCGTCCTACACCGGAACTACAGCTGTAGCGGCAACATCAAACGCTTTCTTTGCCATTCAGGGAGATGTTCTTTACAAGGTAAATCCTCGCACCGGAGACTACGAGAATCTCGGTGGCGGCTACGACGGGGCAACAGAAATGGCTGCCTCTGGTAACTATGTTTACTGTGAGTGGAACGGTTCTCTGTGGAAGACAAATGCACGAACAGGTGAATATGAAAGTCTCGGATCCAGCTGGGACGGAACAACAGCCCTCTGCGTATTTTGAGTTAAGCCAGAATTCACGTGATTGCGCTGTCTGGAAGTGAAATATCCAGGCAGCGCAATCTTTTTTGCTGAGACACGATACTGCAGCAGGAAGGTAGTGCAACTGTTTTTTAGAAGGTTAGTTTTACGGTGTTGCTGTACCATCTCCCTTCACGTACATGTTGAACCACCTGAGCTGTTCCCAGAGTACATGTTCCAGACTTTCCCCGGCCCTGTAACTGTGATCTTCGAAGGGCAGCAGCACCAGTCTGGCCGTGCCGCCTGAACCGCGAACAG
>QNDR01000054.1 GCA_003646025.1 Candidatus Fermentibacterota bacterium | reverse complement strand
TTTCAGCTGTGTAAATCTGCCAGTTCTCACTTCCGGTATCCGCCCGCTGAAACAGTATTTTCCGCCCGTCTGAAGACTAGGAGCCTGTCATCGCAGTCAGGATCACTGGTTAAAAGTGTTACCCTGCTGTTTTCGTCAACTTCCACAATGGCAATATGATGAGGAGGCTGATCGGATGCGCCGTACTCAAAAACTATTTTGTCCGTATTCACGGGATTGAATACAGGCTCGATGTAGTAGCCTTCGGACTCTGGATGATCTGTTACCTGAACAACACCGGTACCGTTATCATCGGCGGTATAGATTTCATTGGTTCCACCGGCCATGTCGGATGACCAGCATATCCGGCCGTTTATCCAGGATGAACCGGGAGAATTTATGTTTTCCACATCACCAGAAGCAGCGATCACCACGGTTTCTTCCCCTGTTCCAATATTTATCTTCACAAGCTCAGACGGAGGGTTGTTGTACCCATCCATGAAACGGGTGAACAGCACGAAATTGCCGTCTGGAGAAAAAGTGGGATTCTGGGCACTTTCCCCGCCTGATGAAAAAGTCAGCCGCCACGCATCATCATTTCTCACCTCGGAAACCGTATCATCATCGGTAACACAGCCGCTGCCTGCCAGAACAAGAACAGCACAGCATACAAAATGCTTAATCAAACTTATTCCTCCGCAATGCTGACAGATGGCTTCAGAGTCAAATCATGCGGTATATGAGAGGGTCCGTTTATCAGGTTGATATCTTTTTTTAGAAGAGTGTAGGCGTAGGAAGCCCGGGACATGGAGTAGGGTGCCGCAGCCAGAACAAGACCGTTCATAGAAGAAAACAGACACTTTGAGAGGAAACGGGCGAGAGCATTTATGTCTGTGTGATTTCTGAAACAGTCCACATGGAAACTGGATGCACGGCCTGAAAGGATGTCCTCGCTGAATGTGGTCATCTTCGCCCCTGCTTTTCCTGTGAGAACAGATGTGCGGACAACACATGCCCGTGGATTTCTGTTCAGAACGGCAATATCACCAAGCAGTTTTGTCCAGCCGTAAAGTGAGCGTGGTACAGCAGGGGACCTTTCTGTGTAGGGTGGAATGCCACCTGAATAGACCAGATCGGTGGAAATATGAACCATCCTTGTGTGTGTTTCTGCGCAGAAAACCGCAAGTTTCTGCGGCCACAGTGAATTAAGTCTGTATGCGAAATAAGGATTATCCATGCAACCGGCTCTTGAAGACATTGCAGCACAGTTCAGAACAAAATCTGCTTTTCCAGGAACAATATCCCGAGGTTCCGTTTTTGTCAGATCATCACCCCCGCTCAATGAGCAGGGGTGAATAATCCACGAGTTGTTCAGATTCCTTTGAACTGTTCTGCCCAGGCGGCCAGTTGCACCTGTGAGGAAAAGCTCTCTCACCGCATGGTTCCAGGCGTGGTAACAAAGTACTGGAATATTCCCGAAGTGCTTAACACCACTTCATCGTTGGCGTCCATGATCTTATCCAGTGTTTCAAGAGACTGCATGAACCGGTAGAAATCAGGGTAGGATTCGTAGGCCGATGCGTATATAGCAGCAGCGGTACTGTCTGCCATTCCACGGATCTGAAGTGCTCTTCTGTCGGCGAGAGAACTGATACTGTCCACTCTCAGGTCAGTTTCAGCAAGGATCGTCTGGGCCATTCTGTGCCCTTCAGCTCTGTACCTGGTAGATATCCTGTTTCTCTCTGCCTGCATTCTGGTAAAAACTGCCTGCTGATTGGCCATTGGAAGGTCGGCCCGCTTGATCCTGACATCGAGTATGTAAATACCGTATTCCGATGTCATCACCCTGGTGGCTTCGGTTACCCTTGTAAGCAGAGCTTCCCTGCCCTGCCCAGGCGGTACACGCATCATCCGTATCACCTCGATAACCTCACCGGCTTCGGTCATCACAATGTTTCCAGCTGAAGTATCCGAGTAGGTTATATTGTCAACAAGCCGGACATACTCCCCGATTCCCACAGGGTTATTCGCGTTACGCACGATCTGAATCAGGTCACTTCTTCCTATTTCCTGCCTGAGAACCGAGTAGATCACATCATCAAGTCTGGAACTTGCAGCATAAACAGACTGAACACTCTGCAGGAAAAGAAGCGGATTTTCAATGCGCCATCTGGCATAACAGTCTACCTGAAGGTGCTTCTTGTCCCGGGTAACAACATCCGAGGGATCATCATCGTACTCAAGAATACGGTCATCAAAAACATGAACCTGCTGAAGGAAAGGAATCTTGAAGTACAACCCTGCACCTTTACTGAGAGATACCCCGGGGGCATTTTCCTGCATCCAGAGTTCCAGTGAAGCCATTTCCTCCGGTGTTCTGTCACCAACTATTACTCTTACAGGTTTGCCCAGCTGCAGAATAACAGCCTGCTCTGTTTCATCTATGGTAAAAAAGGCACCAAAAAAGATCAGAAGGGCAAAGACAACCACAATACCTGTGAAACAACCTTTGATTTTTACTGGAGTTTTCATTACATGCTCCCGTCAAGGTTGTAGTGGGTAAGTGCACCTGCATCCGAATCAACAACAGTGATCTGCATGTCGCTGAGAACGCTCTCCAGCATTTCGAGATGCAGCCTGGCAGAAGTTACCTGCGGACTTTTACCGTATTCGTACGCCACAGCTGTAAACCTTTCAGCTGCACCCATGGCTCTGTTAATTCTAACAGTAGCATAACCCATTGCTTCGTTAACAACGGTGACCGAATCTGCCCTGGCTTCAGGAATTACCTGGTTTCTGTAGCCTTCCGCCTCGTTGATGTACGCCTGCATATCTTCCCTCGCAGTTGCAACATCCTTGAAGGCATCAGAAACCTGTGCCGGTGGTTGAACATCCTTTAGCTGAACAGCTACAATGTCCAGCCCCATGGCGTAACTGTCGGTCACAGACTGAACCTGTTCCATGATGCGGTTCTGCATATCCAGCTTGCCTGTTGTAAGAACTGCATCAACAGCATTGTCTCCTATTACCTGCCTTATGCAGGCCTCTGAAATGTCGATCAGCGTTCCCTCCGGTTCCCGCACATTAAACAGGAAGGCTCCTACATCGCTGATTCTATACTGAACAATAACCGAACAGTTGATGATATTCTCATCACCGGTAAGCATCTGAGCTTCCCTGAGCATATCAGGGTCATTGAAGCCTACATACTCGGTGCTGCTTCCGGAACCGTACGAACGGAACCCGATCTCTATTCTCTGAACCACATTTACCGGAGCCTTTGTAACAGTCTGGATCGGCCATGGTATCTTGAAATGAAATCCCGGCCCGGTTACAGAAGTCTGTCTTCCAAAAGTGAGAATAACCGCCTGTTCCTCTGGACCTACAATGTAAAACGGCCCCCCGTTTATCAGCCACACAAGTATGACCACGGAAAGCACTGCCAGGAGAATCTGTCTGGGACCGAACGATTGAACATTCACGACCCTCATACTCCCCTCCCTTCGATTTAAGTTAACTGCTGGATGATTCCAGCTTTCTCTGAAGTGTTCTTCTTCCTATACCCAGAAGAGAGGCGGTTTTTGTTCTGTTCCCGCCTGTCAAATCAAGTGTTTTCTTTATAACCCGGGCTTCAACAACCGAAAGAGCAAGTGGAAGACAGAGCTCAAGAGTACTGCAGGTTTCCTCCTGCACCCTTTCAAATTCTGTGGGGAGATGGTCCAGTGTGATGCTGTCTTCGGTGGTAACCAGCAGGCTCTCCATCATGTTCTTCAACTGGCGTACATTACCCGGCCACCGGTAGGTTTTGAGCCTCTCTATAACCTCCGGCTCAACCTCCGGCATGGAAAGCCCGAATTTTTCCGCCGCCTGTCTGAGCAGAGACATGGCAAGAAGCGGTATATCGCTTTTCCGGGACCTTAGAGGGGGAATATCAAGCTCTATTACTTTGATACGATAGTACAGATCCTCCCTGAATGTACCCTGTTCCACCATTTTAGCCAGATCTCTGTTTGTTGCAGCAATCAACCTTACATCAACTGGAACTTCCGTGTTCCCGCCAAGCCTTGTTATCTTTTCCTCCTCCAGTACTCTGAGAAGTTTTGCCTGTATAGAAAGAGGCATATCGCCAATTTCATCCAGAAGCAGAGTACCGCCGTCTGCTGCTTCAAATTTGCCCTCTCTTCTGGCGTCAGCACCTGTAAAAGCTCCCCTTTCATTTCCAAAAAGTTCGCTTTCAAGAAGAGATTCGGGAATTGCTGCACAGTTAATGGCAATATAACTGCCCCTTCTGTGGCTCATTATATGGATCTCCCTGGCGAGCACATCCTTCCCTGTCCCGCTTTCGCCTGAAAGAAGAACTGTAACCTTTACCGGGGCAACCCTTGACGCTTTCTTCATAAGATCAGACATGAGTCTGCTTCGATACAGCATTCGACTGCCGTGTTCCGGTGTATCGGAACCATCTTTCAGCTGGGCGGTTTTTCTGCCGCGCCTGGTTGAGGACCGGGTAAATGCACTCTGCAGAGCGTTCTTAAGCGCAGCTGAATCAGAGGGATCAAGAAGAATATCTACAACCCCCGCTCTCATCCAGGTTATAGCTTCATACGCAGTAATATTCTTCCCATAGATAACAACACTGGAATTTACATTTGCTCTTGAAAGCGATTCAAGAAATGTATTCATGTACAGATCAGTAAGCTCAGAGCTTGCAACAATAACATTTACTGACCGGGACTTTACCCTTCTAAGCGCAGACCGCGCACTGTTCTCAATGGTGCAGTTGTAACCTGTGGAGGAAACAGCAGCCCGCATGGCGGATGCCCTGGAATTGTCTGCATCCACAAACAGAACTGTTCCCCGTCCAAGAATTGTAGCCATTCAGCTCTTTTCTCCTGCTGCCGATTTTTTAACAAAGAGATACGGCGGCATTGCGAGGGCATCTATACCCGTTCCATAGTAGCATCGTACAGCATCCACAGGTGTGTTTACAATCGGCTCTCCCCTGATGTTGAACGAGGTATTCAGCACAACAGATACACCTGTAATTTTACCAAACTCTTTGATTATATCGTAGTAAAACGGGTTCTCCTCCCGGGTAACTGTCTGCACCCTCGCAGTGTTATCCACATGGGTTACAGCAGGAATAACATCAGCCATACCTTTAACCACATCGTAGGTCTTTATCATGTGAGAAGATTTCACACAACCGGAAAAATACTTTCCAGCCTCCTCCTGAATACAGGCCGGAGCAAATGGTCTAAAACCCTCACGGTGTTTTACCACACTGTTGACTATATCTTTCATTTCAGCTTTTCTCGGGTCTGCTAGAATAGACCTGTTACCCAGAGCGCGGGGGCCGAATTCCGTCCTTCCCTGATAGATGGCGACAACCATTCCGCCGGCTATCATCTGTGCAACTTCAGCCGAAAGATTATCCGGTTTCTCAGGAGACAGTTTAGCCATCTGTATGTCGCCGGAAATTTCTTCCATGGAATATCCGCTGCCTATGTACATGGTGTTGAGTTTTCCAAGCGGCACATCCGGTGAAACAGTCCGGTGCAGCGCCACGGCAGCGCCAATCGAAGTTCCGGCATCGTTTGGTGCCGGGAAAGGATAGATTTCCCGGAATCCGCTTTCGCGCTCGAACAGACCGTTCATCACACAGTTAAGAGCTACTCCTCCGGATATCATCAGAAGGTCGTGGTCTGTCTGTTTTCTGAGATACCGGACAACTGCCAGCCCTGCTTCCTCCAGAGCTCTCTGGGCACTGGCAGCAATGTTCTGATGCTTCTGCTCCGGCTCACCGGCTCCAGGGTCCCTGGGCTCCCCCAGAATTGACAGAACTTCAGGACTGAATACAGCATGGTGCACCCCCATGGAAACATCAAGCAGCTTTGAATTAACTCTGAACCTTCCGCCATCAGCACTGATGATCTTTCTGAACAGATCGATATAAACTGGTTCTCCATAGCTGGAAAGCCCCATAACCTTGTACTCGTCGTTGTCGGGAGTGAAGCCAAGGTATCGAGTAACCGCAGAGTAAAACAGCCCTGGAGAACTGGGCAGGTGTGTTCTTGTGTATTCGGTGAGAACTCCGTCTGTGATCTCACCCACAAGACTTGAATGCATTTCTCCTGCACCATCCATGGTAATCACCGCACCGTTCCGACACCCTGCTCCGAACCAGGCCGACCATGCATGGGCTCTGTGGTGGTCTATAAAATGAAAATCCGGTGAAAACGAATCGCCCAGATGGCCTTTCATTATTGAAGGAATTGAAGCCATCTTCATTGCACCGCCAAGCTGTCCCAGAAAAAACTTGAAAGAACCCTTCCTGCTCAGGTAGCCGGGAAGTGCCCGGAATGTCTCTTTTCTTATTCGGGAGGGTTTCATGTAGTAAGCGACATAATCGATGTCTGATGGTTCACAACCAGCCTGATCAAGCAGAAAATTAATGGCATTTTTCGGATAACCGGCATCATGCTTCAACCTTGAAAATCTTTCCTCTTCGCTTGCTCCAACAAGCACACCATCAACAAGAAGAGCAGCAGCAGCATCGTGTTTAAAACAGTTAACGCCAAGAATAGCAGTCATCAATAATCCCGTCTGTTGCGCCGGAAAAGCTCGCGGAAAGCCTTTCGGCAGTACGGCGCCGTGTACCTGATATCATTCCGGGGTAAAGCAGGGCGAACAATTCCCGCTGCAAGCCTATACCCCTGCAGCAACCCCATGAACAATCTGAACAACGCCGAAGAGCCTGTATATCCGTGCTTCCGGAGAAACTTAAGCTTCGCCTGAATATACTGCAGGTAGGTTTCTCTACCAAATTTTTTTCTTGCTGATGCTCCTTCTACATGAACAACCTCTGCCTGTGGAACAAACACGGATCTGTATCCCTGCAGAAACAGCCGGTACTGTAGTTCTGTTTCCTCATGGTAGAAGAAAAATTCTTCATCAAAACCGCCGGCGGCCAGGAAAACATCTCTTCTGAAAACCATGACAGCCCCAACAAGCCAGTCAACCTCCTGCTCATCCGTGTGAGGATTTTTCACTGCCGGTTTCCTGCCAGGCACAGGAAAGTGCTCTGCAAAAAGGTTTCCGGGAAACGGAAAATCCCTGAGAGAAGGCTGCAAAGTTCTATCCGGCCACAGGAGTTTCGGACCAATAATTCCGGCAGAAGGATAATTCTCTACAGCTTCCAGCAGAATCTGAAGACTTCCCGGAAGAAAAACCGTGTCTGAATTAGCAAGAACGATAACTTCAGCGTCTACGCTCTGTATGGCTCTGTTGGCCCCTGCTGCAAAACCAAGGTTGTCAGGTGACTTGATAAGTGAGAACCAGCTTGTGTCCTTCCACCTGTCTGCGACAACTCTTTCCGACCCGTCTGTAGAACCATTGTCAAAAACTATCAGCCTGCCATGCAGTTTCGCCACAGATTCCGCCACAGACTCCACCATGGCGGAAAGGACTTCCAGACCATTCCAGTTAAGAGTTATCACGGCAAAACTGTTCAGTTTACTCTCCCATCATTTCGCGGCAGAGATCTACCCTCTGCTGAAAAAGAACCATATCTTCAGCGTCCAGAGTTCTGCGATGACTGCTGAAGTAGAGGTATGGATCAATTGCGTAGCCATCCGGTCCGTTGATCTGGTAGTGGAGGTGAGGAGCAGTTGAGATACCAGAATTACCGATGGTTCCAATCTGTTCTCCCGGGTCTATAACCGCACCTGGAACAACTGCTGCTGCAATAGAATTCAGATGAAGAAAAATCTCTGAGTACCCGCCAAACCCTATTTCTACGCAGTTTCCGTTGTAAGGTGTGTTCCAGTTTGTCCTGACTACACTGCCACCGGTAACGGAATAAACCGGTGTTCCCTCCGGAGCTTTGTAATCCACACCCTGATGTATGTGATTGCCCCGGGGCTCTCCAAAAACACTGGTGATCTCTTCAAAAGTTCCTACCGGCATTCTGTCAAGAAGTTTTACCAGCTCAGAGCCATCAGGTTTCCAGACAGACGGCCAGTTGTCACCGGTTTTTGTGAACAGGTAACCGGAGAAGCTGTGGTTTGCCGATCCACTGACTGGAATGTACTCGAAAGCTACAACCATGTTCTCTCTTGGGCTCTCTTCAGTGGTGTAAAGAATTTTCACAGAATCACCGGCTATAAATCCCCGCCATGGGTTCATTTCCCACACAAGATTCCGTACACAGTGAGCCCCGAGAATATCAGATTCCACATCGGAAACACTCTCAAGACTCTGATACAGAGATCCCTGTATTTCCACTGCGGCAAATCTCCAGTACCTGGTGGAAGTGGTATCCGCAGCCAGCAGTGAATCGGGATTCATTTCAAGTGAATCTGTTGCAGAATACAGGCTGTCTTCTGCAGAAACATGCATGGAGTCTGTTTCTGCCTGTACATCCACTGTATCGGAAAGACCCACCGCAACCGCCGTATCAGCCACTGCCACAACAACTGTGGTGTCAGCCGGCGCTCTGTAGTCATCACCGGTAATAAAGTAGCTGTCACCGGGAACAGGCTCCCTTGAACACCCGGCTGCAAGGAGCCCCACGGCAAGATATTGCCAGTACTTCATTTGACCCCCGTCAGTATATTGACAATCACTGGAACAGTACCAATACTATACGCATGAATGGTTCAAGGAGGGGATACAGAGTACTGATAGTAGATGATGAGGCGGAGACTCTTGAGTTTGTTAAAGAGGTTCTGACCTCGAAAGGCTTTCTCTGCGACAGTGCATCAGACAGCAGACAGGCTCTCAGCAGACTGCGGGTTCGGTCGTATCATCTGCTGATCACAGATGTCAGACTGCCCGATGGTTCGGGTATTGATATCATCAGAATAGCAAGAGAAAAACACCCGTACATGGCAGCAATGGTTATAACCGGATTCGCCTCAATAGAAGGTATAAAAGAGGCAATGGACCTGGGAGCCATGGACTACATCCCCAAACCTTTCTCCATAGATGAACTTCTTCTGGCCGTGGAGGGTGTGGTCAAGAAACAGAGGCTTCGCAAGCACTCTTCCGGGAAAGCCCTGATTGTCAACAGCCCGGAAATGAAAAAAGTAATGGATCTGGTTGAAAAGGTAAGCATCACAGACAGCACAGTTCTTCTCTCAGGGGAAAGTGGGACAGGCAAGGAGATGATTGCCCGAGCGTTGCACAGGATGAGCAGAAGGTCCGCGGGACCGTTCGTTTCTGTTAACTCAGGCGGCATTCCCGAAGGACTGCTGGAAAGCGAACTGTTTGGCCATGTAAAAGGAGCGTATACAGGAGCATACTCCACAACAATAGGTCACTTCCAGGCGGCTGAGGGCGGAACCCTGTTCATGGACGAAATAGGTAACATGAGTCAGCCAATGCAGGTCAAACTGCTGCGTGCCCTTCAGGAACGGGAAATAACACCGGTTGGGTCAACAACATCCGTACCCATAAGCACACGGCTTATATCAGCGACCAACAGCAACATCAGAATGGAAGTAGAAAACGGGTCCTTCAGACGAGATCTGTACTACAGACTGAACGTTTTCGAAATAAGGATTCCGGCACTGCGGGAGAGACCAGCAGACATAATTCCCCTGGTTGAACACTTTCTAACCGGTATGCGCGGACCTTTTGGAGGAGAAAAGCTATCAGATGAAGCGATCACGGCTCTGCTGACCTATTCATGGCCGGGTAATGTGCGGGAACTGGAAAATGTAATTGAAAGAGCTCTGATTCTTGCTGGTGAAGAAGCAATCAAACTTGAGCATCTTCCCGACTGGATCTCGGAGTTCCCCGGTAACAGTATTCCAGAGACCAATGTCAGTGGAATGGTTCATCTCGATGTAATTGTTGACTCTCTTGAAAGACACTATATTCAAAAGGCGCTGACCTCTTCAGGGGGTATAAGATCGAAGGCAGCCAGAATGCTCGGCCTGAAGAGAACGACTCTTCTGGCCAGAATGAAGAAGCTTGGGATTGTTGAGGGGTGGAAAGGATAGCTCACTGTGAGCGATCTTCCGCGTATACTTGTTGTAGATGATGATCCTGTTGTGTGTAGCGTGGTCACCGAAACGCTGAGGCATACGGGTTACAGTGTTGATGTGGCGCACTCCGGGAAGGAAGTATCCCAGTTTCTTTCCAGTAAAACCTATCCCATTGTTCTGTGTGACATTCTTCTACCAGACACAAACGGTCTGGAACTCATGTCTGAGATCCGGGAGCTGAACCCGGACACTTTTGTTATCCTCTTTACAGGGCATGCTTCTGTAGATCTCGCCAAAGAAGCAATAAGACAGGGTGCATACGACTTCATAACCAAACCGTTCACCAATGACGAAATACTGGAAGCAGTACAGAAAGCAGAACGCGAACAGCGGGTACATTTTTCAACCATTACATCTTCGGAGCTCAGGATTCTTCATGAACTCACCGTTTCCCGTAAAATGACGAAATTCTCAAAAAAGGCTTCGCTCTCCTATTTCGGCAAAAAAACTGCCGAGAGCTTCAGCGCAGACTCCCTGCGTATTTATCTTCTTAACAAAACGGAAACCATGCTGGAAAAAACAGTAGACATCGGTCATGGCTCATTCGCCGATGAGGTTACATGGTACTTTCTTTCCAGCAGAACCATGCAGTCTGGTGGTGAAATACTGCTTGATCCCAGCAGTGTCGGCAACACCGACATGGCTGGAACCAGAGCATCGTTCATGGGTACCATTATCCCCGCCGGGGAAAAGAGTCTTGGAGTTATTCTTGCTGGAAGAAGCCAGCGGAGAGACAGGTTTAAAACCCGCGACTTGAAACTGCTGGCGCTGTATGCGGCAGAACTCGGAAATCAGTTGCAGAACCTGAAGATGACCAACGATCTTCTCGTAAACAACAAAGAGCTGGAAAAGGTTAATCTTGTAACCAGCAGATTCTCTCTGTCTCTCGATATTCCGACGGTGATTTCCACTGTTGCTGACGGTCTTAGAACTTTTATTCCATTTGATGTAGCAGGTTTCTTCGTCTCTCTGGAAAACGGAACGCCCTACAACTTCGTTCTAATGAATGAGGCTATAACCAGGGAGAAAGTCTTTGCTTCCCTGAAAAAACAGATGAGCCGAAAAATCGGCAAAGCACTGGCTTCACAACTATTGGCGGATGTTCACTCTGAAGTATTTATTGGCAAAGACATCCGCTCATTCGAAAATAGCCCTGAATTTACATTCACGGAACTAAGTGACTTTGGAAAAATACACGGATGGCTGGTTATGGGCTCATGGGCTGGCAGAAGCCGTCTTTTCCCGTCTTCCAAATTTATCCCCCTACTGCTTCGTCATGCGGCATCAGCAATCTGCAACTCGCTTCAATACAGGGAAAATCACAGAAACTATCTGGAGACCATCACTGCAATGGCTCAGGCCGTTGATGCAAAGGACAAATACACCAGCGATCACTCCCGGAATGTTACAGCATACACTCTTGCCCTTGCAGACAAGATCGGTATAACCAATCAGGCCAGAAAAGATCTTTGGAATGCGGCACTACTTCACGATATAGGGAAAATAGGTGTTCCCGAAGTGATTCTTAACAAACCGGGAATGCTCACAGAAGAAGAATACGTAATAATCAAAACACATCCGGCAAAAGGCTGCAGTATTCTCAAACCTATAAAGGCTTTTAAAAACCTGCTGCCAGCCATAAGATCTCACCACGAGAGGTACGATGGTAACGGTTACCCGGACAAACTTTCCGGAACGGATATTCCCCTGTTCGCCAGGATACTGACTGTGGCAGACTCTTTTGACGCCATGACCAGCAACAGGGTTTACCGTAAATCACCTGGAGTTGAATTTGCTTTGAAACAACTAAAGGAGAATTCCGGAACACAGTTCGACAGGGAACTTGCTCTGGCTTTCATTGAGATTATCAAGGCCCGTTCATACAAAGAAATACTGCTTACCTACGGCTCTGTACTTTTTGAGAATCAACAGGGTCTGCCCTACTGACCGCGCTGGTTTATATTCCTTCCTGCAGGTTCAATACAAAGGGAGATTACAATGGCAGAGATTACTGGAATCAGGGCGCGTCAGATAATTGATTCTCGGGGAAACCCCACTGTAGAAGCCGATGTGTATCTGGAAGACGGCAGTTTCGGAAGAGCTGCCGTTCCGAGCGGGGCATCTACAGGAGAACACGAAGCAGTCGAACTCCGCGACAATGGCAATGCTTTCATGGGCAAATCCGTTCTGAATGCTGTAAACAACATACACGCCAGGATAGCACCGGAACTGCTTGGTAGAGATGCATCCTGTCAGCTTGAAATAGATGCGGTGATGAAAGAGATTGACGGAACAGCCAACAAGGCTGAACTTGGAGCCAATGCTATTCTCGCTGTCTCCATGGCCTGTTCAAGAGCTTCTGCCGACAGTCTGAGGGTACCTTTATACAGTTATCTGGGAGGACCGGCAGCCCGGGTACTTCCGGTTCCCATGATGAATATTATCAACGGTGGAAGACATGCGTCAAACCCAATCGATCTCCAGGAATTCATGATTGTACCTGCCGGGTTCAACAGCTTCAGCAGAGCACTTCAGGCTGGCGTGGAGACCTTCCATACTCTTAAAAAGAACGCAGCTGCCGCCGGGATGTCCACCAGCGTTGGAGACGAAGGAGGACTTGCACCAGATCTTCCCGACAACACTGCCGCACTTGAATTCATCGTTAAGGCTGTCAGAGACGCGGGATACACACCTGGACAGGATATTTTCATAGCCCTCGATCCCGCTGCCAGTGAATTCTACAGAGACGGCCGCTACTTCATGCACGGCGAAAGCCCAGACGGGCTTACTTCGGCTCAGATGGTTAACTACTGGGCAAAACTTGTAGACCAGTTTCCCATAGTAAGCATTGAAGACGGTCACGCTGAAGACGACTGGGAAGGCTGGCAGCTGATGATGCAGAAACTGGGTAAAACCATACATATAGTTGGAGATGATGTGTTTGTTACAAATGTGGAAAGGCTCAGGAAAGGCATAGAGCTGAATGCCGCGAACGCTATACTCATCAAGCTTAACCAGATTGGAACAGTTTCTGAAACTCTTGAGACCATCGATATGGCCCACAGAAACGGGATGAAAGCTGTAGTAAGCCACAGAAGCGGAGAAACGGAAGATACATTCATCTCTGACCTGACTGTAGCAAGAAATACTGGATTTATAAAAACCGGCTCTGCCTGCCGTACAGACCGTACTGCAAAGTACAATCAGCTGCTGCGAATAGAAGAGGCTCTGGAGGGCAGTGCTGAATATGCGGGAATGAGTGTTATCAAAGGGTAGTTTATGTACGGAAAACTACCACCTTCGCAAGGCAGAAAAACAAGGCTGTTGACTGCGTTGCTTCTAACGGGGGTTTTCCTGGCAACAGGCACCATACTTCTTCTAAGCAGAAACGGGATTATGGCAATAACTGAAATTCAGAGTGACGTAAACAACGTGACTGCTGAAAACAGGCGGCTTGAAGCCGAGATAGACTCTTTGAACACCGTAATAGATCTGCTGGAGAATGACTCCCTTTACATGGAGAAGAGGGTAAGAGAAATACTGGGCTGGGGCCGTGAGGGTGAAATGGTGGTGAGATTCATGGAGCCAGACACTGAATAAGACTGTTGTTCTGTTTGCCGTGTCAGTTCTCCCGGTTCTGACACTTTTAATTGTTCTGGACGGAGAGATTCCCGACCCGGACAGGAATGCCCACGATGTATGGGCAAATCAGCTTGTACACACAGGCAGACTTGTGATTTCTCACAACGGTGTCGTCGATGACTGGCAGATCTACTACCCCAACACAGTTCCCAAACCTCTTGAACTGATAATGGGATTCATCAGAATGCCCGGGGGAATATTTTACCGTTCCATAGTGGTTTTCCTCACCGCTTTTATGGTTGTTGCCGCAGTCTGGAATTCTGCAGGCCGTGGACAGGCTGGCCTGGAAGCAGCGCTGTTTCTGGGGTTCAATCCAGTTTTTTTGCTTCTGGCTGTAACAAGCAGTTCGGCTGTGCTGTTTCTTGGCTCAATGTTTCTGCTTCAGTCGAAGAACAGATCAGGCATCGGTGCCGTGCTGGCTTCACTGGCCAGACCGGAGGGTTTTATCTACAGCGGATACCACAGCCTTAAGAACAGAAAATGGAAACTTGTTTCCGTTCTTGCTTTTATCGCAGCCGGCTGGCTGGTTTTTCACAGAACATCCTGCGGCTCTTTTACATGGGCTGCCGATGAGGTTAAATACTCTGTGGCAGCCATGGCATACCCCACGGCAAACCCTGTTACATTCTTTCCGTGGGCTGCGTTACGGTCTGTACTTGTTCTCGGAGCACCTGTGGCTGCGATATTGTTTCTCTTTTTCAGGAAGTGGCAGCTTCACTGGCCTTTTACCGCAAACTTTGTTCTGCTTGCTGTCTCACTGGCAATGGGTTCTCTGGTACTGCCCAGATACATAGATCAGTTGTTTCTACTTGCCGTTCCCTTCGTTTTTGTTGAAATACACAAACTGTTTAACGGCAGGGTAAGAACTGCTGCTGCTGTTGCAGTTATCCTGTTTCCCTCTGTCCAGTGGATCTCCACCGTACCGGAAATCAAACAGTACATGGAACTGAGAGAGGCCTACAATTCTTTTGAACTGCCGGAACATGGGCTGACCGCAGCCAATGAACTTCTTATCCCAGGTTTCTGCCTCAATCTGGGAATAGATGACCCGTCAGGACTGTTTGTCTCCGTGGACAAAGCCGCATACAGCAATGCGAGCGAATCATCTCTTGCCGAACTGGGTGTTACCAGAATAGTTATCTTAGACGAGGGCGTGTATTTCCCGGAGCACACAGCCCGGTGGCTTGAAACCGTAAAGAATATCGAGGTGGACTATTTCAGATAACACAACCGCAAGAATCGCATCTTCAGGAAAAAGAGGGGTAACTCTGCTTCTCCCCGGCGGGGAAACGGTAAAAGCGAGGGTATCAAGCAATGTTTTCCGTGAATACAAAAACCCTGTGTGCGGTGATGTTGCCACCGTGGTAAACCGACAGGGTGCATGGTATGTTGAAAAGATTGAGACAAGAAAGGGCATTCTTGAAAGAACTTCACCTGTGGGAAAACGACAGGTACTGGCGGCAAACATTGATCTCGTTGTAATAGTGGCATCTATAGCAAGCCCTCCCCTCCGAAGAGGTTTTGTAGACAGGGCTCTGGCTTCTGCAGAATGGAATCGTCTTCCTGCCGCACTTGTTTTTAACAAGATCGACCTCAGGGAAACCACAGAAGCCGCGGACCTGACAGTTCTTGAAAAGGTTTACGGGAAACAGGCCGGCTACACAGTAGTGCAAACAAGTACAGTGACCGGAGAAGGGATTAACAGCTTCAAAAACCTGATTGATGGGAAAACCGTGGCCCTTGCGGGAATATCCGCAGCCGGGAAAACATCACTTATTCAGGCCATCCACCCGGACCTTAACCTTCGCATTGGTTCTGTCAACGCGAAAACCACAAAAGGAAAACACACCACAGTTTCAGCCAGGCTGATTCCTCTGGAAAACGAAACATTTCTTATGGATACTCCCGGTCTCCGGGCATTCTCCGTTGACCATATTCCCAAAGAGGAACTGGGGTATTGTTTCACTGAATTTGAAGGTGCCGGCCGCTGCAGGTTCAGAAACTGCCTTCATGAAACAGAGCCTGGCTGTGCTGTTCTGGAAGCGGTTGAAAACGGTACAATCGACAAAGAAAGACACCTCTCATACCTCAAGCTGCTACACGAAGACAACACTTTTTAACACAGGAGAGCCACCTGCTGTAATACAGGCAGCTCTCTAATAACCAATTATTGCCGTTAGCAGACAGACGCGATCATCATTGCCTTGATTGTGTGCTTGCGGTTTTCCGCCTCGTCCCACACAACAGAGTTTGGACCTTCGATAACGTCAAAGGTTACCTCTTTTCCTTTCACAGCAGGCAGGCAGTGCATAAACAGGCATTCAGGGTTACCGGTAGCATCCATCATTTCCTGGTTCACCTGATAAGGCTGCAGCAGCTTGATACGCTCTGCGGCCTTGTCTTCTTCACCCATGGAAGCCCATACATCGGTGTAGATAACATCAGCACCCTCAACAGCCTCTTCGACTTTGTTGGTTATGGCTATTTCAGAACCGCTGACCTCTGCGAGAGCAGTTACTGTATCAACAAGTTCTGCCTCGGGTTGAAGACTTTCAGGTGCAAGAATAGTGCAGTTAACACCCATCATGGCCATGCCGATCATAAGACTGTTGGCCATGTTGTTTCTGCCGTCACCTGTATACACGAAGTTAACACCTTTGAGCTCACCGATGTTCTCTTCAATTGTCATAAGATCGGCAAGTATCTGCGTCGGGTGAAACTGATCGGTAAGACCGTTGAACACGGGAACGCCTGAGTACTGATGCAGTGCTTCCACTGTTTCCTGTTTGAAACCGCGGAACATAATGGCGTCAAACATTCTGCCCAGAACCCTTGCGGTATCTTCAACAGATTCCTTCACACCAAGCTGAATATCGGCAGAGCTGAGGAACACAGGGTGGCCACCCTCTTCACCAAAGGCGGTTTCAAAAGCGCAGCGGGTACGGGTAGAACGCTTTTCAAACAGCATTGCAAGGGTTTTGCCCTGGAATCTCTGAAACACCTGGTATCCAAGTCTCTCCTGCTTCAGATTATGGGAAAGATCCAACAGGTAACGAAGCTCAGCAGGGCTGAGATCAAGAAGTGTAAGAAGACTTCTTCCTCGCAGGTTAAAAGCCATGACGGACTCCTCTCGAATGAGTTTTACAACAACGGGGTATGGCGGGAAAAT
>QNDR01000053.1 GCA_003646025.1 Candidatus Fermentibacterota bacterium | reverse complement strand
ACCCGTCCCGGCTGTGCGTAACAAGAAACTTTGCAAAAAAATGAAGCGGGGATAGTGCTGACGCGCTATTAC
This sequence comes from Candidatus Fermentibacterota bacterium, assembly GCA_003646025.1. Lineage (GTDB taxonomy): Bacteria > Fermentibacterota > Fermentibacteria > Fermentibacterales > JCC-6 > Sabulitectum. The sequence continues at coordinate 17,801 of QNDR01000053.1, read as the reverse complement.
CCGTCCCGGCTGTGCGTAACAAGAAACTTTGCAAAAAAAATGAAGCGGGGATAGTGCTGACGCGCTATTACCCGTCCGAGTTGTGTATAGCAAGAAACTTTGCAAAAAAAATGAAGCGGGGACAGTGCTGACGCGCTATTACCCGTCCCAGTTATGCATAACAAGAAATACAGTAAAGAGATGAAGCGGGCTGTCTGAAATAGAAATAGCTGCCGGTGATAACACAGAGGTGGCAACAAGCATTCAGGGTGAAAAGTAAAACTTCTTCATTGTTCCCTGCTTTCTGCACTCTATTGAATGTAATATCGGATTTACTAACGAACATGGCAGAGCATGGGGTGGAGTGTGTCAAAGGGAGTAAAATGCGACTGGCCCAATTCTGTAAGCTGAGGTCTATACCCGTGGAAGCCTCAGCAACTGATGCTCTCCATATCCAGCGGAAATTCGTATATTGGCGAGTAGTTCAATGGTATTGTTTGTGGTGAGGGGAGAGTTATGAGAAAGGCTTTATTCGTACTTGTTCCGGTTCTTCTTGTTGTGTTCGCCAGCGGGTGCAACTACGATCCTTCTCCTGTGGGGTGTCGTTTTCAGCTGGAAAGTGTGGCCCCTTTCAGTGTTGCAGGAGTTCGGTTGAATGACTATGGAATGGACAGCCTGTGGACAAGTGATCAGGATACAATATTTGCTGCACTTGAGTCCGGCAGCTGCCCTGTTGAATTTGTGCTGAATACATCTGTGCAGAACATGGAAACCCATGGAACAGTGTATATAGAACAGTTCGATTGTCTGGTCAGAATTTCTGTAAATGGCAAGAAATACCTGGTAGACTCCGGAGGAATCGGGTGGCGGGTTGGTGTTGATGCCTCGCAGACTGGTATTGTCTGTATTCTTCTGTCATTTGACGCTGTTGAAGTCTGGGGCGATGATTTTACAGACGCTGAGATATTCGCTCTCTGTATGGATCTGGGGTTTAACAGCAACGGGTCAGTACGGGACGATCAGCATCTTGGAAGAGTTCAGATAGAGGGGGACATTCAAGAGGATACTCCCCATGGAAGCATCAGCGCACAGTCTGTTCTCGTCGGACTGGACTGGGTCTCTCCTTACTGACAGGTATTGGGAACATCGTAGCTGCTTGTTGAATAGCTAAAGAAAACGGGCTGGTTGACCGGCCGGATAGGCGGGATTGTTATGAACGGTAAACTGCTGATAATTCCAGCATTGTTTCTTGTGCTGACCGGTTGCAGCTTAACGGATATTCTTACATTCGCGAATGCCAGTTTTCGGGTAGAGAACACGACGGGGTTTACTATCTGCGGTGTAGATGTTTCCGAACTGGGCAGTTTGTCTGCTCAGCAGGCACTTACCATCGGCGGGTACTGGGTTCAGGGGCAGTGTCCCATGGATTTTAACCTGGGTCTGGGCATAAAGAATCCCAACACCGGTAACTCAGGTCTCCCCAAAATTGAAATTACTCTTACCAGACTTGACTACGATGTATTTATGGACACCATTGAAGGTCCTGAAGAGGATACGGTACAGGTTGCTGATGGGCTGTTTACAGGTAAATTCGGTATCGGAGATGATGGCGAGATTGCAGTTCTCGGGCTGGGGATAGGATTTGATGCTTTCCAGATACTGGGGCTGCTGGGTGTGGACGGTGTAATTGATCTTGCACTGGCTATTGGTGGTATTGATGGAGACATCAGAGATGAAGACCATCTGGGCAGGCTGCAGATGTTTCTGGTCCCAACAATTGAAACACCTCTTGGTGACATGACATGGCAGGAAGGCTTCTGGGTCGGGCTGGACTGGGTTGACGGTTCCTGAAAGTCCGATTAAACACTTGATTAAAAACCACCGTTTTTGTATGATTGCGTCCCTATGAAACAAAAAGAAAGGCGGCGTAGCCAAGTGGGAAGGCAGTGGACTGCAAATCCACCATTCACCAGTTCGAATCTGGTCGCCGCCTCCATACCTTTCAGGATATTCCTTCTTGTTGCGGCAGTTCTGATGCTTGTCGCCGGTTATGTGTTCGGTAACCCGGCAGCAATACTGTCCAAAGCAATAAACATCTGTCTGGAATGCATAGGAATAGGCTGACACGGCATTCCGTGTTGAGGAAAACCGTTCAGTTTGCCTCTTTGCTGGCGACGAACCTGCACCTTTCAGGGTGGGTCACAGGAAATATTTTTACAGGAGCTTCAAAGGTCGCCATGATTCCGGGGCTCCACTGCTACAGTTGTCCTTCAAGTGTTCTGGCCTGTCCTGTTGGTTCCCTTCAGTCCATACTTGCTGCTCCGGGTTTCTGGGGAATACTGGCTTCCGGAAGAGCAGATGCTTTGATCGTATTCGCCGTTGTCGGTTTTATCGCAACTGTCGGGCTTGTGGCAGGAAGATTTGCCTGCGGGTGGTTGTGTCCGTTTGGTCTGCTGCAGGACCTGCTTTACAAGATACCGTTTCCCAGGATGTCGTTTAACGATTCCCTTCGGCCGGCAAAGTATGTGATGCTTCTTTTGTTTGTTTTTGGTCTTCCTGCGTTTCTCCGGCCTGTCGCAGGAGGTGCTGGAGACCCGTGGTTCTGCAAGGTCGTGTGCCCCGCAGGAACATCTCTCGCAGGCTGGCCGCTTGTTTCCACTTCTGACGGGGCTTTTCAGATCGGATTTCTGTTCTGGTGGAAGTCTGCAGTTGCTTTTGTAATCCTTCTGTGGGCAGTTACAGTGGAGCGGCCGTTCTGTAAGGCCCTGTGCCCGCTTGGAGCGGCCTGGGGGGTTCTGGGAAAGGTATCTGTTTTCCAGATGCATGTTTCAGATGCATGTATCAGCTGCGGCAAGTGCGGAGAAGTGTGCCCCATGGGGATAGAAATCTACAAGAATCCTGGAAGTGCCGAATGTATCAGGTGCGGAAGATGCGAAAAGGTGTGCCCTGTTGATGCCATATCACATTCCATCAGAGCGAAGACATGAGCAGATACCTGTGGATACCACTGGTTCTTGTGTTGATGATCCCGGTTTTCGTAGTTAACCTTTCACACCACACTGTGGCCGGCTCTCAGGCAAACGGCGTTCTTGTTACAGGAATCCAGTCGCTCGACAGTATTCTGATCGCGGCTTCGGGAAAACCGGTGCTGATGAATTTCTGGGCCACCTGGTGCGGTCCCTGTGTTCGTGAGATGCCGCTTCTGGAACAGCTCGCTGTTGAAACAGGTGATGATGCTGTTTTTATCGCCGTTGATCTGGGAGACCCTGACCTGGAGACACTGGAGTTGTTCAGAGAGAACAATCCTGTCGGTATAACTGTGGTGTGGCTCTCGACACAGGAGGCCGGTCTTGTTGCCCAGCGTTACGATCTTGCAGACGCGCTTCCAATGACTTTGATTCTCGACGGACAGGGAGAAGAAACTGCCAGAGCCATCGGAGCCCGTAGTGCCCAGTGGTTTGCCGCAGCCGTCAGCGGTGCTTCCGGTGAAGAAGTTGAACAGGTGGAAGAGGCTATTGATATTCACATCTATGTAGTTGGTCTCGCAGATGACGAAGCGGTAATCGCTCTTCTTGCGGAAGCGGTTTCTATTGCAGGTGATGAGGGCTTTGATTTTCTTGACCCTTCTGTCTATGAAGATTCAGTAGCCATGGCCGAGGCTTACCTGCCAACATCCGGGTGGCCCTACGCCCAGCTTTGCATAGGCGGTGCATGCAACCGGCCGGTAGGCACTCCAGAAGAACTGAGAGCTGCCTTCGAGAGCATGAGATAGTTGGGCTCTCCTGCCGTTTCAGTTGTGCTGCCTTTCAAAGATTCAGAGAGATTTCTTGAGCCTGCACTGGGTTCTCTGGTTTCACAGACACTCACCGATTTTGAAGTGATAATGGTTGATAACGGTTCTTCAGACAGCTCCAGAAAGATAGCACTGGGTTTCTGCGAAAACGATTCCAGATTCAAACTGTATCAGAGTGGTGGAGGGCTTGTAAGGGTTCTTAACTCAGGGCTGGATCATGCGCAGGGCAGGTGGGTGGCCAGGTTTGACAGCGATGACCTGTGTCACCCGGACAGGCTGCTGCTCCAGCTTGAGGCCGCAGAGGAAAACGGTGAGAAAACAGTTGTTTCATGCAGGGTAAGAAGCTTTCCAGATTCTGCAGTCAGTTCCGGCTACAGACAATACGAATCGTGGATAAACGATCTGGAATCTTCTGAAGACATACAGCACAATCTGTTTGTTGAAAGCCCTGTTCCACATCCATCTGCGTTCTACGGCAGAGAAGCTGTGATTGAGGCCGGAGGTTACAGCGACTGTGGTCTTCCTGAAGACTACGAGCTCTGGCTGAGATTGTGGAGTCGGGGCTTCAGATTCATCAGGGTCCCGAAAACACTTCTTGCCTGGCGGGAGAGACCTGACAGGTTCAGCAGAATCAGTTCAGCGTATTCACTTACGTCATTTTACAGAACCAAGGCAAAGTATCTGGGGCTGGTTCCGTGTCTGCAGGGGAAGAGAGTCTTTGTGGCCGGTGCAGGGCAGACTGCCAGAAGGCTGGGTAAACACATTCAGAGAGAGGGGTTTGTAATTGAGGCGTTTCTTTCTCCTGTGCCTGTTCGTGAAGGTCAGCTCCTCCGAGGGTGTCCAGTTGTCGATATTTCCAGATGGAAGAACACACAGAAACTGCCCATTGTAGTCGCCACAAGAATTCCCGGCGCCGCACAGGCTGTACAAGGTTATCTTGAGAGCCGGGGGCTTGTGAACTGGAAGAATTTTGTGCTGTGCTCGTGACATTGGTTTCTGAATTATCTATTCTAGACAAGTACGGGAGTGTTTGTCTAATCTTTTACCGGAGGTAGAGAGTGAAAATTAAAGAAGAGATCAAAGACGGAATCAAGGTTATACGGCTCAGTGGCAAGGTGATAAGCGGACCTGACCTGATGGATCTGAAAACAGTTTTCCAGACATCTATCAACAACAATATGGGTAATGTCCTGCTTGATCTGAGTCGTGTGGCCTGGATGGACAGTTCCGGTCTTGGAGTACTTGTAAGCGGACACACCTCACTGGCAAGAGAAGGCGGCAGAATGGCTATTCTGAACGCGACAAAGAAGATCAATGAACTCTTTATCATCACTAAACTCATAACAATTTTCGAGACCTTTACCGATGAAAATGAGGCTCTCGCAAGTCTTAAGGAATAGTTTTGCTCAAGGGAATAGTTCTGAAAATCCCCAGTGACGGTTCTGTTGTAGAGTCGGTTCAGATTTTTGTGGAGAAGGTCGGTATTACTTCCGGCGTGAGCGAGGAAGACGCAACCGGTCTTTCAATTGCCGTTATGGAAGTTGTTAAAAATGCAATGGAACACGGCAACGGAGGCGATCCAAAGAAAGCTGTTACCATCTATATAGACGCTTTTCCCGGCAGGCTGCAGTTTCTAATAGATGATTGCGGAACCTGGCAGCCTGACGCTGATCTTGGCCATGAACCTGGCGAGGGTGAAGCGTTGATCAGCAGTCGCGGGAGGGGTGTTCTTATTGCAAGAAATCTTGCCCGCTGGCTGGATTACGGGTTGAATCCGGAAGGAAAGACCAGAGCCACTCTGATCTGGCCTCTCAGCTGACGGAGTACTGATGTCCCATAGTTTTGAACTTCTCGTCTGGACAGACAGCAGTGTTGTTTCAGGCGGTGAGGGTGCTATTGTTGTTTCTGAGGCCGGCAAACTTCGAGTTCCGGCGTGGGCCGACAGGATGAAGCTGACAGTCGGGGCGCAGGTTTCGAAGCCCGATGCTGCGCTTATGCTTCTGGAAACCGAACCCTCCGCCCTTGCCCGGTCAAGGTTTTTTTCCCTTCTCAGACTGGGCGTTCCACTTGGCGCACTGGTTGCCGGTGAGCCGACTTTTTCCGAGCCTGTTTTTGCCAAGCTGAAGGAATGGGGTCGGTGCTGGTCTTTTCAAAACCAGAGCCATCTTGTTTCCATTGTTCACAATTCGGTTCAGGACTGGATATCGGGGATAAACAGGGCTATGACTCTGTATCCTTCCGGGGAGGAACTGATTCGATCCTGGAACGGTGTGGCAGGTGAATCCGTCGACGGTGACAGCCTTATTGCAGCTTCATCGATAATCCGCAACAGAGGTTTTGTGTGCCTCTCAGGACCGCCTGGAGCCGGGAAAACAACCCTTGCCCGTCTGCTTCTGATGGAGGCCTCTGATGAAGGTCTTGTTCCAATAGAACTGATAGACAAAGACATAGACTCCAGTCTTGTTGAAATGAAACTGAGAGGTCCGGAAGACTGTGCTATTCTTTTTGATATAGACTCGATCCGCCGTATGACCCTAATACATCCGCTCCATCTGTTTCACGCCGCTTTCACCATTATTCTCAAATCAACAGATTCAAGGCGGAGGGTTGTTCTTACATCCTCGGATCCCAGAATATCCGGATTGTTCTCCCTGTTTGGTGATGCGCATGTTGAGCTGCCTTCACCGGAGACTAACCGGCAGTGGAGGGTGGAACAGGGTCAGAAAGCCCTGGAGACCTTCCGGGGGCTTGATCTTCTTGCCAAGGCCGAGCTGGTACTGCTTTCTCTGTTTGAACCAATTGTTTCAGAAACGGTATTTAAAAGCAGTCTGCTTGAAATCTGGTCCAGGCTTCATTTTCTTCTGAGAGAAACTTTTCCATCTTCTGAAAAGCTCAATGAAATGTATCTTGGCTCCAGAGCATACAGGGGGGATTCACCTTTCAGACGGCTGAAAATAAGTGGAGAAATTCACCTCTGCAGCGGAGATATCATTGTTCTGGATGCAGTGGACAGGGGAATGACCGAACTTTCAGGAGCTGGCAGCCCCCTTGTAAGAGTTGTTATGGAAACCCTTCTGAATGGGGAAAATCTGGAGCAGAGAAGAGCCGGATACAACATAGCTCACATGTACAGACACCTGTCTTCTTCCGAAAAATCAAGGCTTTTGTTTACCGTTTCTCGAGAAACTCATGTGGAGGGGCTGAACGATTTTATGGCAATGCTTCTGGCTGACAGGGAGGCCTTTGACAGGGCAGCTGAAGGGCTGTGTCGTTATATCCTTGAGTCAGGATCTGTTGAAACCAGAAGAGCCCTGGCCAGCTCCATGGGCGTTCCATGGCTTAGAAAAGACCAATACTTCATGGATCTTGTTGAAACCGCTTCCCGGGATGAAGATGCTCTGGTTCGGGCCGGTCTTCTCCTCAGCATAGACCTGTGGGGTGATTCCGGTGACCCGGGCGGTATTATTGCAAACCTTCTTGAAGACCCGGCTCCTGCGGTGTTCAGAGTTGTTCTGTTCTATATTGGAAGAAAGTTTCCGCATGTATCGGAAAGAGAAATGAAAATTGTTAATGCCGTTCTGGACAGAGGTGACAGCACAGAGCTTATGAATCTTGTTATTGGTCTGATGAACAGGCAGCTTGGAGAGTTTGAAGAAGAATCCTGTGATCTGCTCTGGCTTCTGATGCAGAGACTTCCCCGGGGCGGCCGCAGTCTTGTCGCTTCCAACATAGGAGCCCGCATCAGGTTCTTCGGCAGTACCATCAGAGATACACTGTTTTCCAATATTCCTCCAGATGACATCCGAACGGTTGCTCAGTGCATGCTGATGAACTACAAGGATCTTACGCCGCAGGAAAAGGCTTCTCTATGGAAACTGATTTCCGAGAATATGCCCCAGAGCAGTGAGATGGCTGCCATGGTTCTTCCATACATCAGAATTCTCGACGATTCAGAACAGAATGAACTGATCCGGATTGTTCTGTCTTCAGAGGGTTACGGAGCCAGAGAGGCTCTCTCTCAGCTGCTTGCCGGGGGTAGAAGTGATGTCGCGGGGATTTCCCTTGATGTTATCCGGGTTCTTCTGGAAACCGGAACTGTCGAAGAGCGGTCGAGGCTGCCCTGGTTTATTCTGTGGAACAGGGAATCTGTTGCTGAATACGCAGACGAGCTGCTGAAAAGGTTATCCAGAGACAGCGATCCTGCCGTAAGGAAAGCTGTAGCAATGGGGATCCATCGTCTGGGAATGACCGGCAGGTGGGATATTGCTCTGCTCAGTGATCTTGCCTCTGACAGAAAGAGATCTGTGAGAGCTGCTGCAGGAGAAGCGCTGGCAGAGTTTTCAAAACCTGGAGAAATACCTGAGAAGGTCAGAATACTGGCAGCAGACGGGGATCCTTTCGTTCGAACTGCAGTACTCCGCGGAATAAGCAATTCTCCATTCCTTAAAGCAGACAACAGGGTTGAGTTCTACCTGAAAGCACTTGATGACTCTGACCCGTCTGTAAGACTTCAAACGGTAGATGCCATAGAGAAACTGGACAGGCTTGGAACTATTACCGGCCTGGTGGAGAAGATAACCATGCTGTTGAATGACAGGTCGGAGAGTGTAAGAAGTGCAGTTGTCCGGCTGGTTACAAGCCATCCGTCTATTACGACTTCCAGAGAACTCCGGGAAAAGCTTCCCGATCTCTATCTTGGCAGGTACGCAAGGGGAGAATCGCTGGCGGAAGAACTGGGTACAGCCAGAAAGATACAGATGGGCCTTCTTCCTGCTGAGGCTCCAAAGTATGAAAACTACACAATAGCCGTACACTACAGTCCCGCTAAAGAGGTTGGCGGGGACTACTACGATTTTTTCAGCCTTCCAGATGGGAATCTAGGTATGGCGGTGGCTGATGTTTCAGGCAAAGGCATTCCCGCGGCTCTTACCATGGCTGGCATGAAGGGTATTCTTGGTGCCAGCGTCAGAAGTCTGTTTGACATAAGTCAGATAATGAAAAGGGTAAACTCCGAGCTTACCGTGGAAGGAACTGTAACCGGTCTGGTGGGGCTTTTTTACAGTGTTCTCGATACCAGGAATGGAACTCTTACCTATTGCAACGCAGGACACAATCCACCTCTTCTTGTTTCCAGAACCGGGGATGTCCGGTCTCTTGAAGAAGGCGGTCTGCTTATGGGTGTTATGAAGCATGCAGACTACGAACACGGGACGGTACAGATGCATCCTGGGGATGTTCTCGTTATGTACACAGATGGAATAACTGAAACCATGGATGAAAACGATGTAGAATTTGATGTTGCCGGTCTTACTGAAGCTGTTCTGGAATACAGAGATCTCAATGCGGAGCAGATAGTGTCCAGGATACTGAAGGCTATGAACGCCCATGGTCAGGGGCTGACACAGGCCGACGACAGAACTCTTGTTGTAGTCAAGCACAGGTGAACAGGAGGCAGGCAGTGAAAACACCTTTGTTTCTTCTTTCCGACTTCGGTTATTCCGACGGCTATGTTGCCCAGATGAAAGCTGTGATTCTTTCTTTTTCCGGGTATGACACTCCGGTAATAGACATTACCCACTCTGTGCTGCCGGGGAATATTCTGCACGGTGCATACCATCTTCGCTCAACACTTCCCAGGCTTCCTGAGGGTTCTGTAACACTTGCCGTTGTTGATCCCGGTGTGGGAAGCAGCAGGTTCGGGCTGGCCGCCCTCTGGCGAGGCAGATTTGTTGTGGCTCCGGACAACGGACTGATATCCATGCTGTCCGGTTCCATGAAAATATGGAAACTTCCAGATCCAGAACCCGGCTCCGCCCCTACTTTCCACGGTAGAGATGTCTTTGCTCCGGCAGCTGCCAGGCTTGCGCTGGATCCTGGCTGGACAGCTTTTCTTACCCCTCTTGAGCATCCGGTTCTGCTGGAAGAACCCCGGGCAGTGCCAGGGGAAAGCAGTCTCACCACAGTTGTTCTGCATGTAGATAACTTCGGTAACTGCGTTACATCCATAACCGAAGATGACCTCAATGGTTTTGTTCCTTCAGAGGTAATAACCGATTCGGGCAGCACATCTGTTGTTCCGGTTAATTACTACAGCCAGGGAGCAGGCTCCCATGGTGCTGTGTTTCTCAGGGGCAGCCAGGGATTTTATGAAATAGCAGTTCCAGGTGCGTCCGCCGCGGAGAAACTGGGGCTTAACCCTGGAGACACTGTCAGTCTCCACGGAAACTGATCTTTATGAAGCATATAGGTTTTGTGCTTCACTTCTATCAGCCTCCTACCCAGAGCCCCGAAATAGTCAGAAGGATAGACCGGGAGTGCTACAGGCCTCTGTTCCAGCTGCTGCTTGAAACAGGTGTGGAATTTACCGTCAACATGAACTACTCTCTTACAGAGCAGCTGGCCATGTACTGCCCGGAGACCCTGAAGACAGCCTCAAAACTGTCAAACTGCACATTTACCACCAGTGGCGCGTACCATCCCATTCTGCCACTGATTCCCGCGAATGAAGCCAGGAGGCAGGTAGACCTCAACACTGCAGGTAATACGGATCTGATTGGGAAAGCTTTTCATCCTGAAGGTGTGTTTCCTCCGGAGATGGCTGTAAACATGGACACGATAAAACTTCTGGGATCCATGGGGTACAGGTGGACAATAACCGATGATGTTCCATGGGTGTACTCAGGGCAGGAGGTTCCCTCCTCGTGGATTCCGTCTGTCGATGGAACGGCGGTATTTCTTAGAAGCAACTACTGGTCGAACATGATTTCCTTCCACGGCGACAACGGCTTAAAGATGGCGGACAGAATGGCTGAAGACCTGCATTCATGGACTGGAGACGACGATTCGTACGTGGTACTCGCAATGGACGGGGAAACCTTTGGTCATCACAGAGGTGGTGCTGTTGACAGTTTTCTCAAGCCGTTTATTCAAAGAATGGAATCGCTCAGTGGAATCAGGATTTCGTCGTTGAACAGAATACTGCAACAGTTTCCCACAAGAGAAAGCAATATCCCATCCGGCAGCTGGTCAACAACTGCAGGTGATCTCGATGCAGGAGAGCCGTTTCCCCTGTGGAAACACTCAAAAAACGCCGATCATCAGGCCTACTGGAGGCTTGTTGACTTTGTTCTCGAAGAGTGCAGAAAGTCCAGCCCGGAAGGGGTTGCGGGTACAGTGGATAAGATGTTATACTCGTGCCCTGTGTGGTGGGCCTCACCGGGCCGTGAATCTTATTCACAGGTTCGAAGGGGCATTTTACTGGTAATAAAAGCCGCCCTGGAAGAAATTTCGGAAAGGGTGCTCCTTGACAGAGTTATGGAGCTTGCCGGGCAGATACCGGCCATGGCGCGAAAGGATAAATAATGCCTAAGAAAGAAAGAACATTCGCAGCAAAACTTGCCCACGAGACCCGTACTTCTCACAAAGAGCTGTGTCCTGTCTGCGGTAAGGAAAAGGTTCCTGTGGTGTACATTGCCGCCAGAACCGGACTTAAGAACACCTGGCGCCCTCAGCGCAGAAGGATCAAAATCTGTGACTGCAACAGAAAAGAGATCTACGGCTAAACAACCCGGCGACAGTATTCAGGGGGTTCTGTTCCTTACTGCCGGTTACGGCACAAGAGCAGAACCCCTTTCTCTGTACCGCCCCAAAGCTCTGCTGCCATGGGGAGAGACCACACTGCTGGGTAAACTTGTAAATCAGTTTAAGGTTATTGAGCCTGAAGTTATTGCCTGCAACGCGACAAAGTGTCCGGAACTGGTTTACCGGGAGGTCCGCCGGTACTGGCCGGGAAAGATACGGATGCTGTTTGAAGAGAAGCCGCTCGGGCTTCCTGGAACTCTTTCTGCGAACGCAGAGATGTTCAAAGGTCACTGGGTAATCTCGAACACCGATATGGTTCTGGATATACCTGTGCGGGAAATGGTTGAATTCCACCTTTCAACAGGTTCAGAGTGGACGGTTCTTACTGGCAGTTTTCCTGATTACGGTAAATACGGTTCGCTGCCTGTAAACGGGAATTCCAGACACTATCTGGGAGTAAGCATTGTTTCACCGAAGGTGGTTCGCATTGCCAGAATAGAACAGCTTTCAACAGGTTTTTTTACTTTGCTCCGCAGTGCTGCGGAAAAGGCGGGGATCTTCATCAATGAGTACTTCACCAGTGCAGACTGGCTGGACATGGGCAGCTTTCACCTTATCAGAAAGCACCTGCTTATGAATGGAAGTTATATTCACCCGTCGGCTCATGTGCACAGAGATGCAAATCTTGAAGGCCTTTACTGGATAGGCAGTTCTTGTATAATCTCCAGTGGTGCGGTTATAAGAAATTCTGTTATGCTTGACGGGGCGGTGCTTTTACCCGGGGCGAGTCTTGTTGACGATGTTGTACCGTGGTTCGTGAAAAGGGGTTGATGTTTGACTGAACGGATGGAAGATGTTGCACGCTGGGTAAACGAACACTACGGGTCTGTCAATGCGATTGCTCCCATTGCAGGTGATGCGTCAGCCAGAGACTTTTACAGGGTAGAGCGCAACGGAGAGTCCGTGATAGTTATGGACAGTTCCCGTACTCCTCTGTGGCCCTGGCTTGACATCTACAACCTTCTTAAGGGAATGGATTTCCCTCTTCCCGGGGTTCTGCTGAGCGATGAATCGCTAGGTTATGTAATTCAGGAAGATCTTGGAACCACCAGGCTTTGCGATATTGAAGATCAGGGAATTTATCACGAATACCTCAACGAATCGCTGAGTCTGCTCCGCAGGCTCCAGCGTGAGATAACTCCCGAGATATCCAGTAACAGTATTTCAGGCAGAAGGTATTTTACATCGAGTTTTTTCATGGCCGAGCTGGAGCAGACTCTCGAACACCTTTTCTTCAGACTGTTAAGGGTTCCTGTGGATGAACTGTCCGGGCTCCAGGTGCTTTTCCGGGAATTGTCTGAAAGGGCCATGGGATCGGGAATAACCTCATTTACACACAGAGATTTTCATTCTGCGAACCTGATGATTCACAAGGAAAAAGTACACATAATTGACTGGCAGGATGCAAGGTACGGGCCTCCATGCTACGATCTTTCAAGTCTTCTGCGCGACAGTTACAGAGATTGCGGTGATACCTGGAAGGGGCTTGCCTCGTCTTACATTCTCGGTATCAGTGGAGCTAATCTCTTCGAGTTCGTCTTCAGCGCTCTCCAGAGGAATATGAAAGCTGTGGGTACATTCGCCTATCAGTACAGAGCTCTGGGTAAAGACAAGTATCTCAAGTACATTCCACAGACCCTGCGTTACATTGAAGACTATTCGAAAGTGTGCCCTGCGGTAAAACCTACAGTAGACACAATTATCAATCTTGTGGAGATGTACACCGGTGAAATTGATTTAAGGGATTTCCGTGATTCAAATTCCCCTGTGAGAATAAACCTGTAAAAAATTGAAAGAGGAGAAATGCAGAGAATCCTTACCGGTGACCGGCCAACGGGACCCCTTCATCTGGGGCATTATGTCGGTTCGTTAAGAAACAGAGTAAAACTTCAGAACCAGTACGAAACATACATTATTGTGGCAGACATACAGGCACTTACCACCCACTGGGAGACACCGGAGCTCATCAGAACAAATGTGCGGGAAGTTACCCTGGACAATATTGCAGCAGGGCTTGACCCAGAGAAAGTAAGCATTTTTGTTCAGAGTATGGTTCCCCAGATCGCCGAACTCACTGTTCTGTTCGGGCTTTACACATCTGTGAGCCGTCTGAAACACAATCCCACAATAAAGACAGAAGCAAAACAGTACGGGTTTACAGATATGACCTACGGTTTTCTGGGATACCCGGTCAGCCAGGCTGCGGATATTCTTTTCTGTCGGGCGAATCTTGTTCCCGTTGGTGAAGATCAGCTCCCCCATGTTGAGGTTACAAGGTTTGTTGCCAGAAGGTTCAATGAACTTTACGGGGAAGTATTTCCTGAACCCAGAGCCATGGTCAGTGAAATATCCAGACTTATCGGTCTTGACGGAAACACCAAGATGAGCAAGTCTCTTGGCAATGCCATTTACCTGAAAGATGATCCTGCAGAGATAAAGAAAAAGGTTATGAGTGCGGTTACAGACCCTGCCCGCATTCACAAAACAGATCCCGGACATCCGGAGATATGTACTATCTTTGCGTATCACAAGGCATTCAATTCATCAGAGGTGCCGGAGATCGAGAGTTCCTGCAGAAAGGGAACCATCGGTTGTGTGGCATGCAAGAAGAACCTGATAGGCAGACTTGAGGAAACCCTCGCGCCCATAAGGGAACGAAGAGCCCGGTTTGACAAACCCGGTGTTGTTGAAGACATTCTTTTTGAGGGAACGAAAAGGGCCATAAAAGCGGGAGAAGAAACCATGGGTATGGCGAGAGAGGCCATGCACACCGATTACTGGAAAGAGAGTTAGTTGATATGCTTTCCCTTTACAATACTTTGAACAGAAAAAAGCAGGAGTTCGTTCCACAGCAACCGCCGTTTGTGAGCATATATGTCTGCGGCCCCACTGTGTACGGCCACAGCCATCTGGGACACGGTAAGAGCTATGTCAGTTTTGATATTCTTATCAGGTATCTCAGGTACCTCGATTACAAAGTCAGGTATGTGCAGAACATCACCGATGTCGGGCATCTTACAGATGACGCCGATGCAGGAGAAGACAAGCTTCAGAAACAGGCTCTGCTGGAAAAGCTTGAACCCATGGAAATAGCAGAGAAATACACAGCCAGCTATTTTCACGACATGGATCTTCTCGGCAATCTCAGACCGGATATCTCGCCAAGGGCAAGCGGACATATCCCTGAACAGATCGAGCTTGTAAAAACTCTGCTTGAGAAAGGTCACGCATACCAGGCAGGCGGGAACATCTACTTTGATGTTTCATCTTTTCCTGAATACGGAAGACTCAGTGGAAGAACAGCAGACGATCAGAGAACCGGTACCCGTATCTCCACTGCCAGCGATAAACGGAATCCTCGTGACTTCGCCCTCTGGAAAGATGCAGGGGAAGACCACATACTGAAGTGGAACAGCCCCTGGGGGTGGGGGTATCCCGGCTGGCACCTTGAGTGTTCAGCGATGTCCATGAGGTATCTGGGAGAGACTCTTGACATACACGGCGGTGGTGTTGAAAATGTTTTTCCCCACCACGAGTGCGAGATTGCCCAGTCAACTGCTGCAACAGGCAAGCAGTTTGTAAACTACTGGGTACACAACAACATGGTTACTGTAGACGGCAGAAAGATGGGCAAGAGTCTTGGAAACTTTACCCTTCTCCGTGACTTGTTCAAGCGGTGGGACCCAATGGTGGTAAGGCTGTACATACTTAGAAGCCACTACAGAAGCCCGCTTGATTTTTCTGACGAGGGTCTTGCCGGCGCAAAGAGCGGTCTTGAGAGGCTTGTTACTTTCAGATCCAGGCTCGGCAGCGCTGGGTCTGGAACTCCATCAAAGGCCGTAAAAGAGCTTGTACAGAAGACGGAAACAGAATTCAGAAAGGCAATGGATGACGACTTAAACACCCCCTCTGCACTTGCTGTTCTGTTTGAGTTTGTGAGGGCGGGAAACATTCTTCTTGAACGGGAGATCCCCGAGGCGGACAAGTCCGCAATGGCCGGCCTTATTGACAGTCTGGCTACAGGTGTGCTGGGCGTTGAACTGGTTTCAGAGAACACCGGCGGGTCAACCGAGGACCTCTGTCGCATTCTCGGAGAGCTCAGAGGATATCTCAGAAAAAACAAACTGTTCCAGGAAGCGGACAAGCTCAGAGACGACCTTGCAGATGCCGGATATTCCGTTAGAGATCTTCCAGATGGCAACAGCGAGGTAACACCGGTTCTTTAGCCGGGAATAACTTCCTTTCAGCAGCTGTATCACAGTTAAGAAAGGAGGCGTAGAATGACACACGTAAAAGGAATGGGAATAGAGATCGGCCTTCTTGCCGGTCTTCTGTTCGTAAATGTGGCTTTTCAGTTAGCGCCGGGAATGGAACTGGGCAGGCTTTCCACCAGAACAATGGATACAGTTATGGATGCTGTTGATGCTTTTCTTCCATACGATGCAACGGTTGAACAGAAGGAAGATGAGATAGCTGACCAACAGGACCATCTGCTTCAGGAGCTGGAGCGGGAAATTGAAAGAGATCCTATTGTAATTTCCATGAGTACGGATACAGTCGGGCTCAGAACCGTGGAAACCATCGAAAATTTCGCTGCAGGCGAAAACGGTTTTGGAGAAGAAATAGGTCCTCCGGGATTTACCCCGGCAGAGGTTTTACCCAACTGCACGTACATGCCGCCGCCGGATTACCCGGAGATCGCCCGGCTCGCCGGAGTGGAAGGTATCGTTACACTGTGGGTGTACATAGGAAACGATGGAGAGATCAAAGATGTGCAGCTCTTTCAGACAAGCGGTGTAGCTTCCCTGGATGAAGCTGCTGTAAACGCCGCATACAACACACGGTGGACCAGTGCAAGAAACAATGGTATGCCGGTCGGAGTGTGGACCACTCTCCGTTACAACTTTGCCCTGACAGAATAAAAAAAGACCCCCCCACGATGTGGGGGGCTTTAAACGCCAGGCTTTTAGAGAACTCTGCTCTTCAGCCTTTTTGCCTTGTTCGGGTGCATAAGCCTTGTTCTTCCGGCTTTATCGATAAGGCTCTGAGCCAGCTTGACTGCCTCTTTTCTTTCCTCGGGAGTTTCAGCTGAGTTCACTTTTTTAATGGCTGTACGAAGTCTTTTAAGCTTTCTGTGGTTTCTCTCGTTTTTTACAGCATCTGTTCTAAGTCGCTTGAGCGATTGCTTGCTCCTTGCCAAGAGCTCTCTCCTTTCGCAGAATAGACCTTACGGCCTGAACTATTACCCGTCAGGGCTTAATCACCTTATGACGGGCGAACTTAAGGGATTCCCGCGCAATTGTCAACTATAGATTAGGAGTAAGTAATGAGAAAAATGCTTGTGACGGCACTTCTTCTGACTCTGCCTGCACTGGTTAACGCCGGCAGGTTGATTAGAATTCCCATGAATACCGACTCGGATTTCACACTTGTCAGGGACATGGGTTACGAGGTAACAGCCGGCAGCAGAAGAGACGGCTGGGTGGATGTTATGGTAAACCAGAGGTTTGTAGACGAAACCCTTGCAAGGTATCCTGAAGCAAAACTTCTTCCTCTGGAATGGTCTGAACTGCTTCCGGTTTCGGAGACAGACAGCAGAAATGAAATGGGTTACTACTACGGCCCCAACGAGAACGCAGCCTTCTGGGCCACCCTCGCCGCAGGCAGCGATATGGTGGACACTCCCACTTCTTACGGAACTTCTTTCCAGGGCAGAGACCTGTATTTCGTAAGAATTACGAACGCCCCTGCAGGTGCTCCTGCCATTCTGTTCACTTCCCTGACCCATGCCCGGGAACCAGGCGGTAACTCGGTTCTGATTGACTGGGCTCAGTGGCTCACCACAGAGTACGGCAGCGATACAATGGCCACCTTCATTCTGAACAACGCCCAGATCTATATTGTCCCCATTGTGAACCCCGACGGATACGAGTACAACAATCCAAACGGCGGTAACCAGCGTAAGAACATGAACTACACTGTACCGGTTGCCTCCAGTGGAATTGACCTGAACCGTAACTACAGTTTCATGTGGGGCTACGATGACAGCGGTTCGAGCCCCGACCCGTACTCAGAAACGTACAGGGGCGAGTCTGCTCTCAGTGAATCAGAAACCCTCGCCGAGACCCAGTGGATAGATTCCATACAGCCACTTGGCGGTTTCCACTACCACACATACGGCGGATTGCTTCTTTACCCCTACGGCTACAACAACTCTCCTACGCCACACCAGAGCACATTCCAGGGCTGGGCTGCACAGATGACTGAACTGAATGGATACGAGTACGGCAGGTGCGGGGAAATTCTCTACGATGTAAACGGTGATGCTGTAGACTGGTCGTACGGAGCCTCCACACACAGCCCTATGCTGTTCTACACTCCTGAGGTT
>QNDR01000052.1 GCA_003646025.1 Candidatus Fermentibacterota bacterium | reverse complement strand
GCGTACTTGCCGAATACCCGTGTTTGGCAGCTATGAAGTACTATTTCTGAGCCATAATATCCATCGGGGCGACTTCCGGATTGCGGTATCTGAAATTGTTGTTTTTTGCATTTGTCAACTGATAGAGCTGACTGAGGGCAATTGTGGATGCAGGCATAGCACTGCCAGCAGATACTCATCCATACCGGTTTGTCATCTTTTATAACGATGTGTGTCCGGACACGAGACGCCGGCTGGTCAGAAAAAGCCAGCCTCCAACAAGTTCAATGTTCTTCTGAAAATTAGCGGCGTTCTCTTTAACAATCGCTTCTTCTGCATGTAACTCCATTATCACAGCAGTCTGTCCTGCCTGATCTTTGAGCTGCAAAACATCCGGTGATCCGTATTTGTCATAGATGACCGCCTTCATGGTTTCCTTTCTGTGTATTTCGCCGGTACTCCACCGGGCAGAAACGAACCCGGGATCTTCTGAATTTACTGTTCCTCCAGGCATTCCTCAGGGAATTGCGGCAGTGTGTGCTTCCGCGCTTGCAGTTTGCTGGCTTTCCGGAGCAGAGAGTATATATTTCTGCAATCGTTTCACATCAGACCGCTCAGGCATTTTCTGTAAACCGGAAGATACTTCCCGTCAGGCTTACGCTGGAGTATTGGCGGTCCTCCTCAGTGTTGACGGTGAACCCGATAAACGAAGGACGAAACCATGAGCACAGAGAAGATCACATCAAAACAGGCCATCGATCTGGAGTACCATTACGGTGCCCACAACTACCATCCGCTCCCGGTGGTTCTAGCCAGGGGTGAGGGTGTGTTTGTGTGGGATGTTGAGGGAAAAAAGTACTACGACTTTCTTTCAGCGTACTCAGCAGTTAACCAGGGACACTGCCATCCGAAGATTGTTGAAGCTCTTACTGAACAGGCAGGCAAGCTGGCACTTACAAGTAGGGCTTTCCACAACGATGTTCTTGGAGAGTTTGAGAAGTTCGCCACAGAGTATTTCGGTTACGACAAGGTTCTTCCCATGAACACCGGTGCAGAGGCAGTGGAAACTGCAATAAAACTTTGCCGTAAGTGGGCCTACCTCGTTAAGAACATAGAAGAGGACAAGGCAAAGATAGTTGTGTGTGAGAATAATTTCCACGGGAGAACAACAACGATTGTTTCTTTCTCAAGTGATCCTGAAGCTTACGCGGAGTACGGTCCCTTTACCCCGGGATTTGTAAGGATTCCATACAACGATCTCGATGCACTGGAGACTGCTCTGAAAGACCCGGATGTTGCCGGTTTTCTTGTTGAGCCCATACAGGGTGAGGCCGGCGTTTATGTACCTTCCGACGGTTACCTTAAAGGTGCCGAAGAACTCTGCAGAAAGAACAATGTTCTGTTTATCGCCGACGAGGTGCAGACGGGAATAGCAAGAACCGGAAAACTCCTTGCATGTGATTACGAAGATGTAAAACCCGACATACTTATTCTTGGCAAAGCCATCAGTGGAGGCATGTACCCTGTTTCCGCAGTCTTCGCAAACGATGAAATCATGCTTCTGATCAAACCTGGTCAGCACGGTTCCACTTTCGGAGGAAACCCTGTGGGAGCAAAAGTTGCAGTAGCGGCTCTGGAAGTGATCCGGGACGAAAAACTTGCAGAGAAGGCACACCACCTGGGTGAGATTCTTAGAAGAGAACTTGAATCTATCGATTCAGACATGATAACCCTGGTCCGGGGAAGAGGTCTTCTCAACGCGATAATAATCAAACCCAAAGGCGATATTGAGGCCTGGGATGTGTGCCTGAAGATGGCGGAGAACGGTCTTCTGGCAAAGCCGACCCACGGGGACATAATCCGTTTTGCTCCTCCCCTTGTGATTACAGAGGAACAGCTCATGGAGTGTGTTGGAATCATTAAGAAGTCCATAGGATCATTTGAGTAGAACGGTAATTAATGCAGCCGCTGTGTTGATGCAGCGGCTGTTGTGATCTTCAGATGAATTGACGGACAACCCCTGTATCTGCATACTTACAGCAGGGTTTTAGAAGAGGTTCAGCTGTGGATGGTACACAATGAGAAGCGTAGAGGAACAGTGTAGAATACTTAAGGCGATTGGTCATCCGTACAGGATGGAAATAATACTGGGTCTTAAGAAAGACGGCTGCAGTGTTACCGCAATTCAAAAGAAGCTTGGTATTCCCCAGCCCACCATCTCCCACCATCTCATGGTACTCAAGAATCTGGGGATACTCAGGAATCGCAGAGTGGGTAAAAAGATCTGCTACTGCGTGGAGATGGAAGAAATCAAGGAAATACTGAAATTACTTGCAGGTGACTGATCCTTCGGAAGCTGCATCGTTAGATGGAACAGGCCGCAGGAATTACCCTGCGGCCTGTTTGCTTTGCTGTTTCAGAATACCTCAGCCATGGATTTATCAAGGATACCCATAGCTTTTTCAACCTCTTGTTCCGTGATGTTCATGGGAGGACGGAATCTTACGGTTACATAACCGCAGGGAAGGATAATTGCACCGTTCTCGAAGATTTTGGAAAGCAGAGTTGTTCTAATCTCCGTGCTTTCCACATCGAACGCGATCATCAGACCACGACCTCGGATGTTCGTTACCTTGCCTGGATACTTTGCCGCGAGGGCATTCAGACCCTCAATAACCTGGTCATGACGGGCACGGACATTTTCAAGGATGTTTTCCTCGACCATGATTTCGAGATATTTGGTGCATCTCACCATATCTACAAGATTACCGCCCCATGTTGAATTGATACGGCTTGATTCGTGGAACACATTGTTTTCAACTTCATCAACTCTTGTGCTGCAGGCGATACCGCAGACCTGTGCTTTTTTACCAAAACAGAAGATATCAGGAGCTACTCCAAGAGTCTGCCAGGCCCACCATTCACCGGTCATTCCCATACCGCTTTGAACCTCATCGAAGATAAGAAGGAATTCGTGCTTGTCGGCTCTTTCTCTAAGTGCCTGGAGGTATTCGGGACGGAAGTGGTTGTCGCCGCCTTCACCCTGAATAGGCTCAATAATGAGACAGGCTATGTCATGACCGTGCTCTTTTATGGCGTCGTCAATCTGCTTCAGGCTGGCTTCCTCGGCGGCCTTGATGGCATCAATATTCTCTTCAGCAGGGAAGATCATGGCTGGCGGGTCTACCCTGGGCCAGTCAAACAGAGGGAAGTACATGTATTTTCTGGGGTCGGCAGTGTTGGTAAGGCTGAGAGTGTATCCGGTTCTTCCGTGAAATGCTTTTTTGAAGTGAATGACTTTTTTGCCCAGTTCGTCTCCGCGGCCTGCGGCAATGTTCTTTCTTACTTTCCAGTCGAAAGCTGTTTTGAGAGCGTTCTCAACTGCGAGAGCTCCACCGGAAACGAAAAACAGGTAGGGATGGCTGTCTGGAACAACAGTGTTGGCGAAGGTATCTACAAAAACAGCCATTTCTTCAGTGTAGAAGTCGCTGTTTGACGGTTTGTTGATGGCAACTTCGGCGATGTAATTCTTCCACTCCGGGGTGGTCATTGAAGGATGGTTGAATCCCAGAGGAGCACTTGCAAAGAAGCTGAAAAGATCGAGGTAGTCTTTACCTGTTGCAGCATCGTGAATAGTTCGACCCTGGCTTTTGCGCAGGTCAAGTGCAATGTCGTAGCCGTCGGCAAGCATGTGCTTTCCGATGGTCGATTTGATTTCTGTAGCTGGTATGTGCCTCATATGGGGCCTCCGTGTGGGTTAGGAGTGAATGCATCTCTGTTTGAGATTGATGGCTCAAATCTGAAAGGGATTGAGGCGTTTGTCAACTCACAGGTAATGTGGCATCAGAAATAGCCTTTACCTATATTTCTGCACGGTATGCACACCGGCGGTATACAACGGGATTGCATTGTTTATAGTTCGTACATTAACAATAGAATGAAGGAGAAAAATGGAGCCGATTCGTAGTCTTGAACAGCTGAAAAAGCACGCAAAAGATCTCCCTTCAAGTGTAGTGTCCGTTGTTCGGGCCGACGAGGTGGAAACCCTCACCGCTGTCAAAGAAGCGGTAGAGGGCGGCATGATCGAATGTATCCTCATAGGTCCTGAAGATGGAATCCGTAAAGCTGCCCGGGAGGCTGACTTTGACATCAGCAACATCAGAATAGTGAATGCCGCAGACGACAAGGATAGTGCTGCTATTGGAGTTGAACTCGTCCGTTCCGGTGAGGCTCATGTTCTGATGAAAGGTCTGGTCGCCACCAGCACTTTCTTGAAGGCTGTTTTAAACAAAGAACACGGCCTTCGGGGAAAGGGTCTTCTCAGCCATGTTGCTGCTTTTGATGTTCCTTCCTATCCCAAGCTTCTTGTGATCACCGACGCAGCGATGAACATCGCGCCGACAACTGAGCAGAAGAAGGAAATGCTTGAAAACGCCATTATCGTTTCAAGGGCACTGGGTATCGAGGTTCCAAAGTGCACTTTTGTCTGTGCAAAGGAAGTGCCCTACGAGAAAATGCCCTGCACCATGGAAGCTGCTGAGATGCAGAAAATGGCTGACGCAGGCGAATTCGGTAATATCCTGTTTGACGGTCCCCTCGCTCTTGACCTTGCGGTTTCTCCTGTTGCAGTCAAAATAAAGAAAATTGAGAGCAAGGTTGCGGGAGATGCGGATGTTGTTCTTCTTCCCGATATTGAAGCTGCAAATGTTCTGTACAAGGGGCTTATCTTCCTTGCCGGCTCTGAACTGGGTGCGGTGGTAATGGGAGCCAAAAATCCAATAGTTCTCACAAGCCGCGCAGACAGTGCAGAAAGCAAACTCTGCAGTCTTGTTCTCAGTGGTGTTGTGGCGGCTTACCAGGGAAGGTAACGCAAAATGAAACTAGTGCTGGCCAGTGATCACGCCGGGTTTCGTCTTAAGGAACAACTGGTCAGCCGACTGGAATCGGAGGGGCATCAGGTTCTTGATCTGGGTGCCTTTTCCACAGAGTCGGTTGATTACACAGACTACGCCCAGGCTCTGTGCCGGGCTGTTCTTGAGGGAAAAGCCGAGAGAGGCATCCTCATCTGTAATTCAGGGGTTGGTATGAGTATAGCAGCCAACAGATTCATAGGAATAAGAGCTGCTCTGTGTCTTTTCCCCAGAATGGCATACTATGCCAGACGGCACAACAACGCGAATGTTCTTGCCATGGGGGGTGGAACCACCGGATTCTTTACTGCTTCCGAGATAGTGGATGTATTTCTTTCTGAAGAATTTGAAGGCGGAAGGCACAAGAGAAGAACTGACAAATTCGACTCTGCGGCAGTGAACTGATGATCGATCTTATCTGTGGAGCCAGACCGAACTTTATGAAGGTTGATCCCATCATCAGGAGTTTGTCTGAAGAGGTCAGACTTGTTCATACCGGGCAGCACTACGACTACGCGATGTCCGGAAGTTTTTTTGACCAGCTGGGCCTGCCTAAACCAGACATCAATCTAGGTGCAGGCAGTTCTACAATAACCGTTCAGACTGCAGATATTATGAAGGCTTACGAGCCGGTGTTTGTTCAGGGAAAACCGGATGCTGTTGTTGTTGTTGGGGATGTAAACTCCACCCTTGCGTGTGTGCTTACTGCGGTAAGGTATGGAACCCCTACAGTTCATGTTGAAGCTGGTCTCAGAAGTTTTGACAGAACAATGCCTGAGGAGATAAACAGGCTGCTCACAGACCAGATAAGCGACCTTCTTCTTATCACCAGCAGTGAAGCGAGAGAGAATCTGCTCCGGGAAGGAAGGCCGGATGATGCCATAGTTATGGTGGGCAATCCCATGATAGATACTCTGTTTCGCCTTCTTCCGGAAGCTGAAGGAATACAGGTTCCGGGGGAGAAGTTCGGTCTTGTAACACTTCACCGACCGGGCAATGTAGACAACAGAGAGCTTCTCGGAAGCATTCTAGATTCTTTTGGCGCGCTTGCCCCGCTGAAGCTGGTATTTCCTGCTCATCCCCGTACGCTCAAGAACATCAGGAACTGGGATCTTCAGAACAGGGTACCATCGAATCTTGAGATGGTAAAACCCATGGAATATCTCAGTTTCATCAGGCATCAGCAGGAGGCTGAAGTGGTGATAACCGATTCCGGGGGAGTGCAGGAGGAGACATCTGTAATGGGAGTTCCATGCGTAACAGTGCGGCCAAACACAGAGCGGCCGGTAACCTGTACCGCGGGAACAAATGTTCTTTGTCCTGATCCTCTGGAAATACCGGAAGCAGTAAGAATACAGATACAAAAAAGACCGGATACTCCACCTGTTATTCCCATGTGGGATGGTAAGGCGGGGGCAAGGATAGCTTTGGAAATAGAGAGGATACTGAAATGAAAATACTGAGAGGATATCTGCCGGCACTTACTGTTGTTCTAGCTGTAGCCGGTTGCAGCACCGGTTCCGCAGAGCAGGAGATACACGAGTCTTTCGCCACTGCCGACCATCAGAAATTCGCGGTTTCACTTCAGGGTGAAGATGTAGGCTACATGACCATACAGACAGAGGCAATCGGTGATTCTCTTTTCATAACCCAGAACATGGAGTGGCATCTGCTGCTTATGGGAACCACAAGAACCGTTTCCATGGATATTGAAGCCAGAACAGGTACAGACCTGGATCTGGGCTATCTGACCATGACCATGTCTGACGGCACATCAGCCATAGAAACAACAGCCAGACGCAGTGGAAACACAGTTGAAACAACAGTTACAACATCAGGCAGGGATATTGTAAACAGCAGTGACTTTGAAGGTGATTACCTTCCCTCTTTTGTTGACCTTGCTGCTGCCACAATGGAGTGGGAGGTGGGGGACGAAAAGATCTTTCCAACCTTTGACCCTTCTACGGGCATAATATTCCAGGCTACAGTGACCTGTGAGGCTTTTGAAGATATGTCTCTCATGGGAGACACCGTTTCCGCGGCCCGTCTTCTAATTGTTCAGCAGGGTATGAGGAACACGGTCTGGGTTCACCAGGGGCAGATCGTGCGCGAGGAAGAAAGCGGTATGGGAATGGTTCTTACCAGGGTTGCCCCTGATACGGAAGACAATGTTGTTGCATCCAGTGATCTATACGAAGCATACGCGGTTACTTCCAGCATAGTACACAACCCCAGAGAAACCGGTGAGAGGTCATGGCTGCTTCTGGGTGATGTGGACTGGAATGAATTTAAACTGGATTACCCTGGAATACAGGTACTGTCCGATGGCCCTGTTGTAACAGTTACATCCAGTGTACCACTGAATCCTCTTCCCTTTCCCATGGAAGGCCCGGGGGAGGAGTTCGCATCGTATCTGGAGGCAGATGCCATGATACAGTGTGAAGATTCAGTGATGATTGCAGTAGCTGACAGTCTAACTGAAGGTGCTGTGGATGCCTGGGATGCTGCTACACGGATATCCAGGTTTGTAGACCGCGGGGTGGAAAATGTACCAACAGTATCTCTTCCCTCTGCAGTGGATGTTCTGGACAACATGCGCGGAGACTGCAACGAACACACAATACTTACAGTTGCTCTTTGCAGAGCTGTTGGAATACCGGCTGTTACCTGTGCCGGTCTTGTTTACGTGGACAACGGCATTTTCGGTTACCACGCATGGCCTGCAGTATGGGTCGGGGAATGGGTCGCGATAGATCCTACTTTCGGGCAGCAGGTGGCGGACTGTACACACATAGTACTGGCTCAGGGAAGTCTTGACGCACAGTATGTGGTGAACGGTGTGCTGGGTCGCCTTTCAATAGAAGAACAATAACAGCTTGTACAGCAAATCTGAACGTTCTGCCATGAGAAGGGCAATGATAATTGCCCTTGGAGGAGGGAAGAAGGTTTTTCCCAACCCGCTGGTCGGGGCGGTTATTCTGTCTCCGGAAGGAGAAACAGTTTCAGAAGGGTTTCACGAATTCTACGGTGGGGTACACGCAGAGCGAAACGCACTGGAGAAGGCCGGTGATGTAACCGGCTGTACCATGGTTGTTACCCTTGAACCCTGCAGCCATCACGGGAAAACGCCGCCGTGTGCAGATGCCATAACCAGTTCTGGTGTGGCAAGGGTTGTGATTGGTATGAAAGATCCAAATCCCCTTGTATCAGGGAAGGGAATTGAGCTTCTTAGAAACAGCGGTATAGATGTTGAAGTTGGTCTTTTCGAAGAAGAGGCAAGAAAACTGAATGAGGTGTACCTTCACTATATCGCCACAGGAAGAAGTTTTGTTCACCTGAAAATGGCTGGAACTCTTGACGGAAAAAGTGCTGCGGCAGATGGCTCAAGCAGATGGATAACCGGTCCGGAGGCACGAAAGAGGGTTCATGAATACAGACGGAATTCACATGCCGTTCTTGTGGGAGGAGGTACGGCAGTTGCCGACGATCCGGAGCTTACAGTAAGGGATGTGCAGTGTTCAGACGAAAACCAGCCGGTGAGGATCGTGTTCTCGGGCAGTGCTCTGCCCGAAAAACTGAAGCTTTTCAGCCTGCCGGGTAGAACGGTGGTGGCAACAGACGGCCAGGAGAATTTCTCCAACGCAGCTGAAGTGTGGAAGGATATACAAACTCCAGGGCAGCTTTTTGTTAAAACAGCAGAACAGGGGCTGGGATTGATTCTCTGCGAGGGTGGAGGATCTCTAGCCGCCCTGTTGCTGAGGGATCATCTGGTTGACAGGCTAAGCATATTCACAGCGCCGGCGCTGCTGGGCAGTACGGGAATTCCCCTTGTGGGGGATCTTGGCATTGAAGGAATTGAACAAATTCTAAGAATGGAAGATGTTACAGTAACAAAAACCGGGAATGATATTCTTACGGAGGGGCGAGTTGTTTACAGGGTTGATTGAAACCATGGGAACGGTCAGAAGCACAGGCAGCAGATTTCAGGTTGAATCCGATACGGATCTAGGCCTTGTGCGCGGTGACAGTCTTGCGGTTAACGGATCTTGTCTCACCGTCACAGGAGTACAGAAAAACAACCTGTTTTTCGATATCTCCCCTGAAACATTTAGGAGAATTGTTGTTCCTGTACCTGGTACCAGAGTTAATCTGGAGAGGTCGATGCCGGCAGAGGGCAGGTTTCACGGTCACATTGTTACCGGGCATGTTGATGAAGCAGGGGTTGTAACAAAGGTAAGAAGAACAGCAGGTTTCAGTGAGTTTTCAATTTCTTTCCAGCAGAAGAGTTCACTGCTGCTGGTTGAGAAGGGGTCGGTGGCTGTCGCCGGGATAAGTCTTACAGTGGTTTCAATAACCCGGAGGGAATTTGTGGTTACTGTTATTCCCGAAACACTGCAGGCAACAACCGCAGGAGAGTGGAAACCAGGTTACAGAGTTAATCTCGAGTTCGATATAATAGGCAAGTATGTTACGCAGGCTGCACAGGCAGCCAGGTCCAGTGAATCACTGAGGGAGTATCTTGAGCAATCTCGCAGGGGCTGAAGAAGCTATTGCCGCCATAAAACGCGGCGAGATGATTGTTGTTGTTGATGATGAGAACAGGGAGAATGAAGGCGATCTTCTTGTAGCAGCAGAGTTCTGTGATGCAGAGCGTATAAATTTTATGGCTACACACGCCAGAGGGCTGATCTGCCTTGCAATGAAGAGAGAGCATCTGGCCAGGCTTGACCTGCACGAGATGGTTCCCAGGAATACGTCGCTGCATAAAACAGCCTTTACCGTGAGTATAGACGCTATTGACGGTGTAACCACAGGTATCAGTGCTGCAGACAGGGCAAAAACTATTTCCGTTGCCATTGACCCCCGCACGGTACCGGAAGATCTTGGAAGACCCGGGCACATATTCCCGCTTGCAGCCAGGGATGGCGGTGTGCTGAGAAGAACAGGGCATACAGAAACCGCAGTTGATATGGCAAGACTTGCCGGGCTCCACCCGTCTGGCGTAATCTGTGAGATAATGAATGCAGACGGAACTATGGCAAGGCTTCCTCAATTGAAGAAGTTTGCGAAACAGCACGGACTGCTGCTTACATCGGTGGAAAATCTGGTTAAGTATCGCCACAAAAATGAAGTACTTGTAGAGTGTGTTGCTGAGGCTTCTTTACCAACTGATTTCGGTGAGTTTCAGGTGAGAGTATACGAGAGCCTTATAGACAGAGAGGCACATGTTGCTCTGTACAAAGGTGATATCACTAAAAAAGATGAGAGTATTCTGGTAAGGGTGCATTCTCAGTGCCTTACAGGTGATGTATTCGGCAGCAGAAGATGCGACTGTGGAAGCCAGCTTCACGCTGCCATGAGAAGAGTAAACGACGAGGGCTGCGGTGTGATACTGTATATGGCACAGGAGGGCAGAGGAATAGGGCTGGCTAATAAGATCAAGGCGTATCATCTTCAGGACAACGGTCTGGATACTGTTGACGCAAACATAAAGCTGGGGTTTCCTCCTGATCTCAGGGATTACGGTATTGGAGCCCAGATTCTCAGTGATATGGGCCTGACCTCAATCAGACTTATGACAAACAATCCGAAGAAAATAATAGGGCTGTCCGGTTACGGTCTCCGTGTTACGGAGCGTGTGGGAATTGAAGTTAGTCCCACCGAAGAAAACCGTTTCTATCTCAGAACCAAGAGAGACAGAATGGGACACCTGCTGAAGGGAGTTGATGAAGATGGCCTGGATTCATGAAGGACAACTTGAAGGTAATGGGCTGAAAGCCGCTATCGTTGTGTCCCGGTTCAACAGTTTTATTACCGGCAGGCTTCTCGACGGAGCGCAGGATTGCCTTATTCGTCACGGAGTGGAGGAAGAGGATGTTGATGTTTTCTGGGTGCCCGGTTCCTGGGAAATTCCAGCAGTTGCGGCAAAACTGGCTTCAAGCAGGTCCTTTGATGCAGTTATCTGCCTGGGTGCAATAATCCGCGGGGAAACTCCGCACTTTGATTTCGTTGCATCAGAGAACGCAAAGGGCATAGCACTTGCCGGAATGAATTCTCCGGTTCCGGTGGTGTACGGCATGATTACAGCTGATACTGTTGATCAGGCAGTGGACAGAGCCGGTACAAAGAATGGAAACAAGGGTTTTGATGCTGCAATGACTGCCCTTGAACTGGCCAGCCTTTACGGGCAGATCAATGGTTTTACAGAAGATGTACCTGAAGGTGTGGAGGAGTAGTTTGGGTCTTCGCACCAGGGGCAGAAAGTTTCTTCTGCAATGCAGGTATGCAGCCGATGCAAACGGACAGACGGTTTCCGAGAACATGGAACTAATGAGTATGAGCACCAGAATACCTGATGCAGAAACCAGAGTATGGGTGAAACAACTGGCAGTGGCGGTTGGAGATAACAGGGAAGAGTTAGATGCGCTTATCGCTGATTCTCTCGTGAACTGGTCTCTGGATCGGCTGACGCCGATTACAAAACTGATTCTTGAGCAGGCAGCAGCCGAGAAAAACTACCTTTCAATTCCTGCACCGGTAGCTATAAAAGAGGCTGTTCGTCTGGCTGTAGAATTTGAGGGAGCGAAAACAGGATCCTTTGTAAACGGAGTTCTGGACAGGATACTGATCAAAGGCTAAAGACTTTCCATAAGCCTGCTGTAGTGTTCTTTGAGTACTCTTTTGTCATCGTGGCTGATTCGCTTCAGCCCTTTTTGAAATGCTTCCATGGCTGTTTCAGGCTGGTGCATTTTGTTTATGGCGAGATCCATTATCCGTATATAGATTTCCAGCCGCTTCGGGTCCTGAGACACCATATCCTGGAGCAGCCTGAGAGCCTCGTTGTACTTCCCCTCCATGATTCTGGACTCTGGTATACTGAACATCAGGTTAACCTGATGTCTGCCTTTTCCCGGGAAAAAGATCGATCCTGTGGATCTGGTGATAACACTGAGTACTGGTGGCATCAGCAGCAGGGCACCGACAAGAAGAAACAGAATTCCAAGTACAGATTGTGAGGAATGAAGTTTTATCAGAACCACACCGGCTGCCAGAAACGGAAGAGAAATCAGAATTCTGACTGCTGCACCTGTCTGATCATTTCTGCTGTGACTCACAGTATACTCCCGCCTGCTAATTCAGACTCAATCAGTAGGTATTACACTTCCCCTGGTGTTTTTGTTCCCTTGCATATTCAGTGCAAGTGCATGGATAAAGGCAATTATGAGTGTTTGCGAAAGGGCAGCCGTGCCTTTTTTGCTGATATCTCTTATAATGTGTTCGTCGGGTTTTCTGTAAAACAGATCGTCAGGAGTGACTATGATTATCAGGGTGCTCAGCGATATACACGGTAATCTGGCTGCCCTGAAGGCAGTTCTCTCTGACTCTGCCGGGGCACTTGCTGACAGTACAGTTTGTCTGGGAGATATTGTCGGCTACGGTTCTCACCCTGTTGAGTGTATAAATGTAATCAGAAAAGAATGCCATGTGGTTGTTGCCGGAAATCACGACCAGGGAGCAGCAGGGCTTATAGGGGTTTCAAATTTTAACAGGGACGGGCAGACTGCCATAGAATGGACCCGCACTCAAATCAGCCTTGAGCAGGTTGACTGGATCAGTGCTCTCCCGCTTCACACTTTCTATTACGGTATCAGCTTCAGCCATGCCTCTATGAAAGATCCCCAATCCTGGATCTACATTCTTAACCGGCAGTCTGCGGTTGACGCTGTTCTTGCGACAGGAGAGTATCTCTCTGTATACGGACATACTCACGTACCAATGCAGTGGGACAGACTGGGCAGTTGCTCGGACAAACCAGCAGGAACATTCAGCGATTACAGTCTGGTTAACTGCGGCAGTGTCGGGCAACCCAGAGACGGCGACCCGAGAGCAGCCTATCTGCTTATCAATACCGAGGAGAGAACCTTCCGTCATGTCAGAGTTGAGTACAATGTTCAATCGGCAGCAAATGCAATTCTTGAGGCAGGGCTTCCTGAAAACCTTGCCAAACGTCTTCACCTTGGAAAGTAGAATTTCAAACACATTACCAGAGGAGAAACAATAATGGCTGCGTCTGTTCTAAAACTGTTTTTGCTGACTGTTCTGACTGTGGTATTTGTAAGCTGCGAGTCTGCTCCCTCAGATGGTGAGATTGATACGGAGTCATCAACTCAAGTGGATTCCCTGATTCCCATCGATTCCATTGGTGTTCTCATGGGAGACAGCAGTTACATGCTTGGGTCCATAGCCGATTTTACAATGTTTCCGGATGGTGAACCTGCAATACTGGATCGTGTTAAAGGTACAGTATCCGTTTTTGACAGTAACGGAGTGTTTCTCAACAGCTTTGGAAGACTTGGCGAGGGGCCGGGTGAGTTTCAGTATCCTTTTGCGATGACACGGCTTTCTTCAGGGCTTGTGGTCGTCGCGGAACTCATGGGAAAAATGACGGTGTTTGACGGAAATGGTGATTATGTAAGCAGCTGGACCATGGAGGGGCTGGGCGGGCTTCCTCTGCAGCTTACGCCATTCGACGACTCCACATTAGTCGCCTACTGGTTCACAATGAAGATGAACGACGATGGCTTTGGTATAAATTACTCGCTCAACAGGTACAACGCAGTTACTGGCGAGGAGGTAACCGAGTATTTCAACTGGTTTGGTGAGTCAAATTCGTCAACTGATTTTACTCCTGCTTACCTTGTTACAGCATCAGATGGCGAGGGAACGCTGTACCTCAGCAGAGTTCAATCTGAGAGCTGGATGGTTGAGGTGTACGGAGAAGAGGCTCAACCGCTGGATACTATCTCTGTGTTTCCGCAGAGACAAAGGGAAGTCGCTCCGGATTCTACGCCGGTTCCCGGAGTAGTGCCTGTTTCATATATGGTTTCTGATGGCGAGGGTAATACGGAACAGTCGATGGTTAATATGCCGGAGTTCCATCCGTTCATAAGTGCTCTGGGTGTTGACGGTGAAGGGAACATCTGGTGCTGCAGAGGCGGGCTTCCAGGAAACATCTGGGATGTCGTGTCTCCTGAAGGTTATCTGGTGAAAGAGGTGGCAGTTTCTCTTCCGGATTCTGCATATTACATCGACACGGATATAAGTCCATACGGTGTTCTGGCGTGCGATATCTATACAGAAGACTTTCAGAAACTCTACATAATGGGTAACTGAGAAGCGAAAGCGGTTTATGGCCATCAAGATGTATGACGGAAAGAACTGCCCGTGCCCGGCGGATTGTGTTCGTCACGGTAATTGCAAGTTGTGTATAGAGTTTCATCATTCGAAGAGTGAAGTTACTTACTGTGAACATCTTGCCGGGAAGCTGGATGACAATCCAGGACACACTCAACCGGAGCGGGCAATTCCTTCCGGCAAAGAGATAAGGTTGCTTGATTACGCACCCTGTGCCGGTTGAGCCGGCAAACTGAAGCCTGCCAGGCTGGCAGGCATAATAGAGCAGCTGCCTAAATATGATTCTCCCAATCTTCTTGTGGGGATGGAGAACATGGATGATGCCGGTGTTTACAGAATCACTGACGATATTGCTCTGGTGCAGACTGTGGATTTCTTCTTTCCAGTGGTTGATGATCCGAGAATGAACGGGATGATTGCCGCGGCTAATTCTTTGTCAGATGTCTGGGCAATGGGTGCGAAGGCACACACGGCAATGAATGTGCTGGCTTATCCCCCTGGTCTGATACACGCTGAGGCCATTGGTGAGATGCTTGCCGGTGGCAGCGAAAAACTTGTTGAAGCAGAGGTTGCTCTTGTAGGCGGCCACACAATGGAGCAGGAAGATGTTCTCTACGGTCTCAGTGTTACTGGAACTGTACATCCGAACAAAATAATGACCAACACAAATGCGAGACTCAACGATCTTGTTATTCTTACCAAACCTCTGGGTACCGGTGTGTATGCCAACGGTATGATAAAAGAGGGAATTACCAATGTACAGTACAAAGAGGTAACAGCATCCATGAGCCGGCTCAACATGTATGCCACCGACATTTTGATGAAATTCAGGGTCAGTGCAATGACCGATGTAACAGGTTTTGGCCTTCTGGGGCATGCCCTGCCCATAATGAGGAGCAGCAATCTTATGATTCAGATAAGCCAGAATTCTGTCCCCCTGCTGAGTCATATCGATACCCTGCTGCTGAAGTATTCTACCAAAGGCGTTTGCAAAGTAAGCGAGTATGTGGAAGGCTTCCTGGATGTTGAGGATGGTGTTCAGCCCAAGAAGCTCAGTCTTTTCCAGGAGGCCGAAACCTCCGGGGGAATACTTGCCTTTATACATCCTGACGATGCAGAACAGGCGTTGAAGATGCTCCGTGAGAACGGAGACGAAAAATCCGCAGTTATCGGCTCAGTTCAAAAACTGGAAACCTATAACAAGTTCCTTAAGGTAACGAAGTAAGGCCGGATCAAACAGGGAATGCTATTTTCAGCATATATGAAGAGCCCGGAATTGTTACTCTCCGGGCTCTTTAAATCAGGGGGAAGATTTACTCTGGGAAGGCATCCTCTTCTGTGATGCTTCCGGCAATAGACACAAACCATCCGCCTGGAATGAAGTAATCTGCCGCAGCTTCCCTTAAATCGTCAGGAGTAAGTTCAAGCACTTTGCCGAGGAAAAGAAGATTGTAGTCAAGAGGTTTCCCCTCTGCCTGCAGTGATGTCAGTTTACCTGCAAGGCTGCCGTAACTCATGCTTGACAGAGCCTGTCTGCCCACCGAATTAGCCTGTGCAAGGCGAAGTTCAATGTCCTGTACATTCTCAGTGGAGATCTTTTCCATTTCAGTTATTACAGACACAGTTGCCTGGGGTACATAGTCGGTAAGGGTTGCAAGATATGCCATGAAAACACCGGTACTGTCCATTGGCATTGTCCAGCTGCCAACGCCATAGGCCAGACCCTGTTCATCTCTTACGCTGTGTCCCAGTCTTGAACCTATAC
Source organism: Candidatus Fermentibacterota bacterium (assembly GCA_003646025.1). Classification (GTDB taxonomy): domain Bacteria; phylum Fermentibacterota; class Fermentibacteria; order Fermentibacterales; family JCC-6; genus Sabulitectum. Next base: position 2,128 of record QNDR01000052.1, on the reverse strand, counting down.
CGCTGCCGAGTATGGTGTTCATAACCTGAAATGCCGGGTAGTCCGGCATGTTACGGCCAGGTGCTTGTGTTGCGATCATCACAGTGCTCTGTGTTCTGCCTTCCATGAATGTAACAACCGTATCACCTCTGGAGGTTGTAAAAGCAGGGATCTGAAGTTCAGGCAGTGGTTCTTCAGGGTTGTTCCAGTCGGCGAAGTAGTTTTCTGTCATATTGAATACTGCCTCAGGATCAACATCTCCTACCACGGTAATAACCGTGCCTTCAGGTCTGCAGCACAGATCGTAGTATTCAGTTACCTTCTCAATGGTAATTCTGTCGAGGGATTCTGTGGATGGATTCCGGTAGTCGGCCGGGGAACCTGCGGTGATGAACATCAGGCTGTCATAAGCCACGCTGCCGGTTCTTTCAGCGGAAGCTGCAAGGTCTGTGTAATTCTCGGTCATCACTCTATCGAAGTCCGACTGTCTGAAAGCGGGATCAAGAAGAAGGTCTGCCACAGCGGTGAAAGCTGTTTCAATATCCTCGGAGAGAACAGTAACAGCTCCTGAGGAGGATTTAACTCCACTGTAAAATCGCAGTGAAGATCCTTCATTCTCCAGCCTCTTGTGAAACTCTGTGTATTCAAGCTCCGGTGTACCGTGCAGCATGGTTTCCACGGTGATTGAACCAAGTCCGTTGAATTCAGAATTGTACATCAATCTTCCCATTGGTACAGAAAAGCTGACAGAAGCAACGGGAAATGTGTGGTCTTCCTTTACCAGCAGAACAAGACCGTTTGCAAGCTCAAAGGTTTCAACTCCCCGGGCAATGGAAGTTGAAGGCAGAGCCATGAAGTCGTCGGGAATTTCAAGGCCGTCATAGTTTACAGATGAAGGTTCGGTGACATCAGTTGGCAGAGCCTGGTCTCCTGCGTTTCCCATACTTCTGCCGCCTGTAGGGATGAGAGTCGCTACTGTCACACCGTTCCTGCGGAAACAGTCTGCTGCGGATTTTATGTCTTCAGGTGTAAGCTGTTCTATAAGCTCCAGTTGCTCGGTACTGTGCATGGGGTCGCTGAACATGGTAGTGGAAAGGCTGTAGTTCATCGCAAGACCAACCGGGCTGGCGTCGCGTAATACATCCTGAGCTCTGTATCTGTTTTTAAGCTGTTCAAGATCTGCCTGCGAAATACCGTTTTCCGCGAGGTTTTCAAGCTCGTTCCACACCATTTCCTGAATTTCCTCAATGGCAGGACCGCCATCTTCAGGCGGGTTCATGGTAACATCAATACTGAACAGGCCCGGATCTATGCCGCCATCATTCCAGGCTTCCGCACCGTAAACAAGGCCGGTTTCAACAAGAAGCTGGTCGAATCTGCCGGTTCTTCCGCCGGACAGGTATGACGATATTATTTCCATCGCCGGATTTGCGGGATCGGAGCCGCTGCAGGCGTGGAATGACATGATAAATCTTGGCAGGTTGGAAGCATGCTCAACTTCCACCAGCCTTGCTTCTGTCTGTTCTGGCTCAGTGGGAATATGCTCTTCCGGTACGTTGCCTGCAGGGATGTCGCCGAAGTATTCCTGTATCTGCCCCAGCAGTTCCTGCGTATCAAAATCGCCAACCACAGAAAGCACGGCGTTGGAAGGGCAGTAGTAGGTTTCATAGTAGGCTCGGGTATTTGTGTGGTTGTATGCAAGAATGTTTTCATCGTAGCCTATAACAGGTCTGCCGTAGGGGTGCCGTGTGTAGGCGGTTTCAAGCAGAGCTTCCATAAGAGCGCCATCCGGGTCATCTGCAGTGCGCATTCTTCTTTCCTCGTGTACAACATTCCGTTCGGAAACGATTCCTGATGAATCCAGCAGACAGTTTACCATTCTGTCACTTTCTATTGAAAGAGCATCTTCAAGCCTGCCTGAAGGCAGTATCAGATAGAAGCAGGTGATGTCTTCCGTTGTAAAGGCATTGGCACTGCCTCCGTCTCTCTGAACGATCTGCCAGAAACGACCCTCGGGCATGTCAGGCGTTCCCTTGAACATTTGATGTTCCATGAAGTGGCTCAATCCTATGTCGTTTCCTGTTTCATTTCTGCCGCCAACTCTGTATGAAATTACAGATGCAACCACAGGGGCGTAGTGCAGTTCCTG
>QNDR01000051.1 GCA_003646025.1 Candidatus Fermentibacterota bacterium | reverse complement strand
CCAAGTTATTCCTACGAGTATTCAACAAGAAACAGAATGGGTCTTTCCATCAAGACCGTTGATCACATACACCATGTGGGAATAAGAAGTGCTATTGCGGTTATGGGAGGAACTCTGAATGCGAATATCACCAGAACATTCTACAGCAGTGCTTCCAGAGACAGCTACTGGAAAGCCACTGTAGGTTTCAGTGTAAGGATGTGAGGAAACAATGCGGAAACATGCTGTGATACCTGCAATTGGCATCCTTGTTTTGTCTTCATGCAGTCTGTTTGAACCCAGGATACCGCAGGATCCCTCCAATGCAGGGGTAGTCTGGCAGGATCCCACCAGCCCGGATATCGTTGTGGAGAACATGCAGTCCGCGCTTAACGGAAGATCTCTGCTTTACCTTGACTGTCTTTCTGATTCATTCGAGTTCTTTGCGGATACAAACGACATAAATGATTATCCCACATACAATTTCAACGACTGGACAAAAGATGATGAAGCTCTCACGGTTACTGCGCTGTTTGCCGTGGTGCCCGGAGACAGTTCTATAACTTCAGAGTTCAATATGGATATCAGCCATCCTGATCCCGCCGCCCCTGCAGACAGTGCAACAATTTACAGAGAGTACAGCATAACTGTGCCTCAATCATTTCACTGTGGAACTGGAACCCCGGCTGTCGGGATAGCAGAGCTTGTTTTGACAGAAGACAGCGAAGGGTTCTGGTCCATTCTTGAGTGGCACGATGTCAGGCATGAAGAGACAAACTGGGTTACATGGGCTGTGGCGAAAGCGTACTACCGCTGACCGGCGTTTCCGGCAGGGAAATAACAACAGATACTCTTCTCCTGGCGGAGCTTGCCGGTGATGTGCCCTGCAGGGTCTGTTTTGATCTTGGAACTGGTACCGGTGAAGTTCTGAAAAATGCCGGTCTGCACGATAACTTTTCTGTCGGGATTGATATTTCTTTTGAGGCCCTGAAGGTGTTTGACAAAGCATTCGGTCAGCCGGTGAACTGTCCTGTGGAAATGGTATCGTCGATTTTTTCCGCAGGTTGTGCAGACCTTGTTCTGGCAAACCCGCCCTACAACACTGCAGATAACGGAAGAACCTCTCCTGATCCCATGCGGCGTGAGGCCAGAGAGGGAGATTCACTTCTACTGTACAGGTTTATTTTTGCTGGCGCTCACCTTCTTGAACCAGGTGGCTGTATGATAATTACCGGTAAACCGGCTACCCTGTCAAAAACAGAGACCGGGATGCTGGCTGCAGGATTTTACAGGCTTGAAAGGTTTGAAAAACAAGGTGTTTCCGCGGTAAAGGCTTTTCTACTGCGAAAGCCTTGATCTAGCAAAAGTTGCAGCGGCGTAGTAGGCAGTATCCGAGTAGGCGCCTTCAAGCAGTTCCATCTGCAGATGCCATGTACCTGTTTCAATAGAGTCAGGCATTATTGCAAGCGTGGTATGATCGCTGATGTCCCCTCTGGGTGTTTCTCCCAGTGGATTGGTAAGCCAGAAATCCACATAGTTGAACGCGGAATCAGTCCAGATAATAAACTGGTAGCTGTTGGCGGCACTGACCTGAAGATCTACTGTAACCGTGTCGCCGACAATCAGCATACCGCTTACCGGTTGTCCTGCCATCTCTTCACCGATTGAAACGAGCATGTCAGTTGTGAGAGACAGCCTTTCAACAGCCTTTTCTTCTCCGCTGCTGGCTAGAGACAATGAGTATATCAGCATAATCAACAGAAATTTTGACACAACACCCCCATACTGAGATATTCCCCCTGCCACAATATAGCTTACAGAAAGGAAGTAGTCATCTGTCAGTTGTAGACCTTCATTCGCATATAGTTCCAGGAGTTGATGACGGAGCAAGAACAGTTTCCGAGGCTGTTGAAATGATCAGCAGCATGAGAGACAGGCTCGAATCAGACTCTACAGTTGTGTTCACGCCGCACTACACTTCTTTCATGGGTGACATGGTGATGGTGGGGAAACGGCGGATTTCCATACAGTTTCAGAAGCAGATGGAGGAGAAATTCAAAGAAGAAATCAGTTTTCTCTCTGCTGGGGAACTTCTGTTAAGAGGTTCTTCTCTTAAACACATGGAGGAAGTCCGTTATCCCGGGACAGGCTGGGTTCTTGTTGAGTTTGATACAACAGTGAGCTGGATTGAAAGTCTTATCCAACTTAAAAGGATTCTCAGAAAAGGCTACTATCCTCTGATTGCACACCCAGAGCGTTACAGATGGTGCAGACAGAACAGGAACAGGCTTGTCAAATTGTCCCGTATGGGTTGCGGAGCGGTGGTCAGTGCCAGATCCCTCCGGTTTAAAAAGTATGCTGCTGCTGCGAGGGGCTTGTTGACTGACGGCTTCTGCCACTGCCTGTGCAGTGACGCTCATTCTCCCCAAGACCTTATTCTGGATAACAGTTTGAAAGACATAATTCAGGGATTTTCCACGGTGCCGTGGTCTGTGCTTACCGGAGAGCTTCCTGAATTGATTCTTAACGATATGAAGCTGCCGGAGCTTCCGCTTGTCACACACAGGAAGTCAAGATGAAAGCAATGGTTGTCGGCTCCTCAGGAATGCTGGGCTTAGAGTTATTGAAGCTTCTCGGAGACAGCGGGTCAGGTTACGACCTTCCCGATTTTGATGTAACAGACAGGAAATGTGTTTCTGACGCAGTTGCGGCATTGCGTCCGGATGTGATTCTGAATACTTCCGCACTCACCGATGTGGATTACTGCGAAGAGAATCCAGATGAAGCGGAAAAGGTGCATCACAAAGGGGTACTGAACCTGGCAGACACCGGAGTCAGATTGATTACAGTATCGACCGATCAGGTGTTTACCCGTTCAGTGGGAAACAGGTACATTCTGGAGTCAGACCCTGCTGAACCGGTTAATGTTTACGCTGCCAGCAAACTCAGAGGAGAGAAAGCAGCTCTTGAGATTTCTGGAAACACAGTTGTAAGAACGTCATGGCTGTTCGGTGATCGTGGATTGCTTCCCTGGATCATCAGCAGTCTTGTGAATAAAGGAGTAGTTACTGCGGTAACAGACCAGACGTCGTGCATTACCTCCGCTGGTTCTCTCGCCGAAATCCTTGTAGGTATGGCCAGTGATGAAAGCAGCTCTGGTTTGTTTCACTGCGTGAACCATGGAGCTGTAACGCCTTACGAACTGGCGTGCACTGTAAGAGACAGAATTAAAACTGGTGTGGTAAAGGCAACCAGCTGGGGAAAGCTTGCCCTTGCTGCTCCCAGGCCTGTCTGGTCAGCCCTTGGCACAGAAAGGGACACAGAATTACCACCATTGGAAGAGGTATTGGATCAATGTCTGCAGAAAATGCTGTAAAAAACTATATCCGGGAAGCGGTGACTTCCATTGACAACATTAATGTAAACTCTGTTGTTGAGATAACTGAAGTGTTCAGCCGGTGTCTTCGCAGCGGTGGTAAGATCCTGCTGTGCGGTAATGGTGGAAGTGCGTCTGATGCTTCACACTTTGCGGGAGAACTGGTTGGCAGATTCAGAACAGAGAGAACGGCCATGGCCGCAGTAGCTCTTACCACAGATATGGCTGTTATTACAGCACTTGCAAACGACTACGGGTACGAGAGTGTTTTTTCCCGTCAGGTGGAAGCCATAGGGCAGAAAGGTGATATTCTTGTTGCCATATCCACAAGCGGAACCAGCGGGAATGTGATCAGTGCCGCCGAAACGGCGAAACAGCTTGGTCTGTCTGTTGTCGCATTTACTTCAAAACTGAGGGAAAGACCCGGGTGGGCTGACTTTCACTGGGAATCCGATTCCATAGAAACGAGTTTCACCCAGGAACAGATGCTGATCGCCTTCCACGCCATCTGTTCCGGTCTGGAGGAAATACTTGTCGGAAAAGAGTAGCAGTACTGTCAAACTGGCTATTGGAACCGCTGTTGCGGCACTGACCATCTGGCTGACTTTCAGAAACACAAGCTGGTCTGAAATGAGTGCAGCTTTCAGTGGTACACAGTGGGGCTTTGTTCTGCTGGTTCTTCCAGCTCTTGCTGCCAGCTATGTGTTCAGAGTGTACAGATGGGTTACCCTTCTCGCGCCGGTGAAAAAAGTGAACAAATCCATGGCAACGCCGCCCCTTCTAACGGGTTTCATGCTGAACAGCGTTCTGCCTGGCCGACTGGGTGAGTTTGCCCGATCCGCTATTCTTTCCAGAAAAGCAGGTATACCTTTTGCCTCCTCCTTTGCCACAGTTGTTGTTGCCAGACTGTTGGACGGTCTTGCGCTAACGGGGCTGACTCTTGTGGTGATGGCGGCAATGTGGAACTCTCTTTCTCATTCAATCCGTACAGGGCTTATAGCGGCTGGCGGTGGATACATCGCGGTTCTGTTTGTTCTTGTCGCCCTTCGAAGATGGCATGAATCCACCGCAGCAGTTCTTGTTTATCCCTTTAGAAAACTGCATTTTGACAGGCTTGCAGAAAAAGCAGAGAAACTGCTACTGGAATTTGCCACCGGCCTGGACATACTGCAGAACCCGGGTGAACTGATGCGGGTGGCCGCTCTTACTGCAGGAGTATGGCTGTCTCTGGCTGTTTCTGTCGTTCCGGTTTTTTACGCTCTTGAAATGCAGTGGAGCTGGTTTTACCCGCCTCTGATTCTTGTTCTGGCAGGTTTCGGGATGCTTATACCCACTCCGGCGGGAACCGGAACCATTCACTACGCGATAGGGGTTCTGTTTCCTGCGATTACAGGAATACCGGAACCACAGGCAAAGGCACTTGCAATCGTGTTCCACGCAACTCAGTTCATCCCTGTAATTGTTGCCGGTCTTGCCGTTTCAAAAGGGAATCTGAAAACAGACACAGACTGAGGAACTTCAGAGGTTGCCTGGTGTATTATAATTCCAGCTATTGCGATGACAGAAAGAGGAGGAGATGCCTACATACGATTATATCTGCGACGACTGCGGGAACAGGTACGAAAAATTCCAGAGCATGTCTGCAGAACCGGATACCGTGTGCCCAAAGTGTGGCGGAAAAGTAAGAAGGCTTATAGGATCAGGTGCCGGTATTATTTTTAAGGGACACGGATTTTACCAGACAGATTACAAGAAGTCACTAAAACCATCCGACAGCTCTTCGGGTTCAACAGAATCGATAGACAAGAGCTGAGGTCTACTCTGGAAACCTGTCGATTAACCATCTGTCGTCTGCCTGCACGAGCTCAAACACCTGTATCTCGCCGTCAGTGGTTACCTGTACCGTGGCCGTTGAGCCAGTTATTACAGCATCTTCCACCACTATGCTTTCAAAACCGGTTAACTCCGAGGAAACAAGAGGACTGCCCAGAGCTGCTGCAATAAACGATTGTTCCGTCATATCTTCCATCTCATCAGCGGTAACGCCTGTTCCCATTGAAGCCAGCAGAGACACACCGTTTTCGGGATTCGTTTTCAGGTCGGTGAAATCAGCTTCTTCACACAGCTGTGACACCAGTTCCGGTGAAAGACAATCCACAGCTGCTTCTCCATCATTATGTTCAACTGCGTCAAAGAACACTTCAACAACCTGCCCGGGCTGATCTGAAGGCAGAACTCCGCATCCCGTCAGAGCAACAAGCACTGCAGTAGTTAAAACTGCGGTTTTTTTCATTCGACACTTCCTTTCAGTCTGCTAAAAAAATCCCATCCCGCTGGTTGTGATTTTCCACCGCTGGTTTTCGAACACCAGCTCCAAATCCCGCTGGCCATTGTCCGTGGTTACCGGGACAATTGCTTTGTCTCCGTAGACAAGCGCGTGGCCAATTTCAGTATCTGAAAAGTTCGGCAGCTGTTCTGAATAGGCTTCACTGTTGAACAGTGTGGTAACAAAATCTCCGGCGGTTATATCCTCCAGTTCTTCAGCGGAGAGGTTTATACCGATTGAATTCAGGTATACGGAGCTCTCCTCCGGTGTTTCCCTGAGCCGTTCTATGTACAGGTTTATCTCGGTCAGGGCATCTGCGGACATACAGTCGGCAAGAGCACAGCCGTCACCATTTTCGTAAGCTTCGAAAAAGTTCATAACGACCTGTTCAGGAGTTTCAATGGCTTCGGTAGAGCAGGCAGAAAACAAAACGAGGGCAGCAGCTGCGTAAGCAGACAATTTCACAGGATCACCTTTCTGAAGCAGTGTTATCAGAAATATACACGCTGGAAGCTGTCATATGGTGTAAAAAAAGGCGCTCCGAAGAGCGCCTGAAACAACAGATCCTTACATGAAGTCCATGCCTTCACTGCCGATTTTCCAACTGCCGTCCTCAAGAACGAGTTCGATATCGTCTGTTTCACCGTCAAGGGTTACAGGAACTGTTGCTGTTTCACCATCGATAACAGCCTCACCGATCTCAACTTCGCTGAAATCGGGCATTTCGGCCGTGAGCATTTCAGAGCTGAGGAGAATGGTGATAACTTTGGCTGCATCGAGGTCTGCAACTTCGTCGGCGGTAATTTCAACACCGAACATTACTGCCATAGCGGCAGTTTCCTCAGGCTCGGCCTTCAACTGGTCAACAAATTCATCAATTCCCGTAAGGGCTTCAGAGGAAAGGCAACTGAGAACAACATCACCGTCACCGTTCTGAACGCCTTCAAAAAGTCTGTGAACAACCTGGTCCGGTGTTCCGCCGCCGCCACAGGCAATGGCAAGAACAAAAACTGCTGCAAGAGCAAGAGCAAACTTCTTCATCCGAAAATCCCTCCGATTGACGCTGCCCAGCGCAGGATGACGGCCGTCATCCGAACCGAAACAACCATTACATGGTAACAAACCCGTATGTGGCGATTATAGCCATTTGTAATGATTTTGCAAAACCGAATACCAGCAGGCAGTCTGCACAGTTTGTTTTACAGAAAAAGGAGCACCTGAAAGGTGCTCCTTTATAAGTTAACTGTGTGCAGTTAAGGAGTTTCGCTGATCTTCCAGTTCCCATCTTCAAGAATGAGTTCAAGCTCTTCTTCGTCACCATCGGCAATAACAACTACTGTTGCATTTTGACCGTCTTCAGAGATGGTTGCTTCACCAATTTCAACATTGGAGAGATCCGGCATACTGGAAGCTGCTTCCTCGTTGCTGAGCATAGCGGTAAGGAACTGAGCTACTGTAAGATTCTCAACTTCTTCGGGTGTAAACTCGATACCCAGTGTAGCGAGCTGCGTCACTGAAGTTTCCGGATCTGCCTTGAGAATTTCAATGTATCCGTCAAGTTGTGCAATACCATCTGATGACATGCAACTTACGACACCGTCGCCGTCGCCGCTGTTCCAGGCATCCAGAAATTTCTGAACAACCTGGTCCGGTGTTCCGCCGCCGCCACACGCGATAGCGAGCACAAAAATTGCTGCAAGAGCAAGAGCAAACTTTTTCATCAATACCCTCCTGATTGGCACTGCCCGGGACGGTGTAAAACATTTCACACACCCGGAGCAATATTTTTTCCGCAGTTATACTGCCCCGGGATTATAGCCATTTGCTTCTGTTGTGCAAAGATGTGTGTTCGCGTACAGGCGTTCTGCGAAAACTCTGTTTTTGCCTGCTATTCTCTGGCCTGTGTCCGGTCTTATATTACGTGTTAACTTCCGGCTTACTCATTCAGTCAAGGAGGCGGTTCTGAAGTACCAGGTTGTTGCTCTGGCGGTTGTTGTGTTTCTGGTTGCCGCCTGCTCCGGAAACACTGATCCTGACGGACCGGTACAGGTGGTGTTCTGGCACGCAATGGGTGGCCCGCTTGGTGATGTACTCGAAGACTCCCTTATCGCCGAATTTAATGCAACCCATGAAGACATAGAGATTCTGCCTGTGTGTATGGGCAACTACAGTGCTTTGAGTCAGAAAATAATGGCTGGAGTTATGGCCGGTTCTCCTCCGGGGATGGCACAGGCCTACGAAACATGGACCGCACAGCTTATCAGAGGGGGCGCTCTGGTGCCTCTGGATTCTCTTATGGATACCGATTCTTCCTACACGGATGAGATGTGGAATGACTTCTTTCCGGTATTTCAGGCTAACAACACCTTCGATGGAAGGGTTTACAGTTTTCCCTTTAACAAGAGCGTACCCCTCGTTTACTACAATGTAGACCTTTTTGACAGTCTGGGCGTTGTTCCCGCGACTACCTGGGACGAACAGAGGGAGCTGCTGAGGATTCTTACCCTGGACGGAAACGGCGACGGAGACTATCTGGACGCGGAAGACAGACGGGGAACGGCTTTCGGAACTTCCGTGTGGACCTTTGAGTGTCTTCTTGCCCAGGCTGGCGGTTCCCTGCTGAATGAGGATTCAACTGAGACGGCGTTTAATTCTCCAGAAGGAATACAGGCTCTTAACTACCTGACCACTCTTCTCTACGAGGATTCCACCGCCTATCTGACAACGGGTTATGATCACCAGAAGGGTTTTGCAGAGGGCCGCGTGGGGCAGGTTCAGGGTTCAGTAACAAGCCTTGCATTCATGATCCGCGATATGCAGAGAAGGAGTGAAAGCGGTCTGTCCACTTTCACAATAGGAACTGCTCCTCTTCCTGCCGGTCGGGAGCAGGCTGTTTACATTTCCGGAACCAATGTTATCCTTTTCCAGAACGATGACCCCAGGGTGGTTGAAGCCGGGTGGGAGTTTATCAAATGGTTTACACGCCCGGATATACAGGCAAGGTGGTTTGCCGGGAGCGGCTATCTGCCTGCAAAAATATCAAGCCTTGAAGAACCGGAAGTTCTCGCAAAGATCGAAGAGTACCCGGGGCTTGAGGCCGTTCTTGAACAGCTGCACTGCGCGGTGTTTGAACCTCAGATTACGGCATGGTACGATGGAAGAACCTTTCTTTCTGAATCAATAGAAATTGTGCTTTACGGTAGAATGTCGCCGGAGGAGGCCCTGTCGAGGGCTGCCGATCTGGCGGATGCTGAAATTAGAACAGGTCGCTAGTGTCACGCAGGAACAGGTAACCACGCCGTTTGTGTTTGAATGATGCCGGCACCGGATTGGGAGGAATGATGATCAAGGTTCTGTTGCCTGTGATGGTGTTGTGCAGTTTCTGCAGTTCTGCAGGTGCTCAGGTTATCACCATAGCGGAAGCCAGGATGGACAGCGACGGAGACGGCATCCCCGACCTGCTAGGTGAAACCGTTACCATAAGTGGAATTGTAACCTGCGAAACAACACTGTTTTCCACCAGCGGGTACAGTTTTTACATGCAGGATGCCACAGCCGGTATCAATGTGTATGCCTACGAGGCTCCTGGAAACATGAGTCCGGGAGAGGAATGGGAGCTTACAGGAGAGATAAAAGCCTACAATGGCCTCACCGAAATTTCCCCGGCTTCCGTTGACGACTACAGTTATGTGGGAAACCCCGGTATTCCGGCGCCGATCCAGCTTGTGAGAAATCAGCCGATTTCCGAGGCTCTTGAAGGAATGCTTGTTGCCGCAGGTGACCAGGGTCTTACCCAGTGGGTGACCGTTGCCACCGATCCTTCCAGTGCCGGTGGCGGATACAATTTCGATGTCTGGAACGGCCAGACGGTTATTCCTGTAAGGGTAAACGAAACAACGGGAATTGATGTTTCCCAGGTCTCTTCAGGTACCAGAATGTTTATGGTTGGAATTGGCGGGCAGTACGATTCCACAGAGCCGTACGATTCAGGTTACCAGCTGCTTCCCAGGTATCAGAGTGATCTTATTATCTTCAACCCTTCTGTTGGAGACTACTTTCATCTCGATGTTTCCGGAAATCCTTTTGCTCCGGCCAGGGGTGAGACAATGCAGATAGAATACGGCGGACCCCAGGGTGTTCACTTCAATCTGACTGTTTACGACCGCGCCGGAAGAGACCTTGCGCATCTGGCTGTTAATTCTCCTGCCGGGGATATTTTCAACTGGGATGGAAGGGATGACTGGAATGAATTTCTTCCCATGGGACAGTACATTCTTATGCTGGAAGGTATGTCTTCAGAAGGAGACAGACTTACAACAACAGAGACCGTGGTAATCGCGGCACCGCTGGAATAGGAGGGATTACATGAAAACAATACTGACAGCAGCCCTTCTGTTTCTTGCACTGCCTGTTTATGCCTCTTTTGAAGAGATTGAAATGGGTATTCCAGCCATGGCAATGGGTGGAACAGGAGTGGTTTTAGACGGGCTTGAAGGTGTAATGTGGAATCCGGCATCAGTGGCTTCCCTGGGTTCCGCCGGTGTTACAGTTTCCGGTAAAATGCCTTACTCCTCATTTGATTTCACCACTGCAGGCCTTGATGGCGGCGCCCCGATCACACAGAACTGGAGTCTTGCCGGGAGTGCAAGATGGTTCGGCGGCGATCTCTACAACGAACAGGTTCTTGCCGCGACAATTGCCGGGAAACTCACCAGGGATTTTGCTTTCGGCTTGCAGCCTGTTGTTTCCAGGGTAAATATCAGTGACGGTGTAAGCAGTTATGGAAGCTCAATGGCATTTTCAGTGAATGCGGGATTCCGGGTAACCATGTACGACAGATGGGCGTTTGCGGCATCTGTGAAGAATCCTCTCGAATCCAGAATCGGTGATTCGGAAGAGTATATGCATCGGCAGATGGATGCTGGAATTGCCTACGAGCCGGCCACCGGTCTTCTTACCGCATTTGCTCTTTCCAGAGACTTCAGAGGCACGAGGGTTCGAGTCGGAGGTGCTCTGCCCCTGGGACCTCTTACAGTTTATGCCGGAGCCATGAGCGGCCCGGCAGTATTTACCGGAGGTTTCTCCGCAGTGGTGAAGGGTGTTGAGGCCGTTTATTCTGTTCAGACACATCCCGAGTTGAACCTTTCCCATGCAATCGGGGTGACCTATGCTTTTTAGCCTGCTGCTTGCTTCGATGCTGGCCGCGGTGCCCCCGGGGCTGGACATTAACTCCGCCTCTTACGAGGAACTGGTTGATCTTGAAGGACTGACTTCGGAACAGGCAGTCGTTCTATACAACTACATACAGGGCGTCGGAGGCCTGGAAAACATATACGAGGTGGTGGATCTCCCAGGGTTCACACCGGTTACTCTGGAATGGCTTAAACAAAATGTGCTGGTTCTTCCGGCACCACAGCCGGAGATTTCGCCGCGAATTCTTGACGTAATGGAAAGACTTGCTCAGGAGGACGGCCCAGGTGATGCCGCAGTTGAGTACTGGGAGGATCTTCTCCTGAGACCCATGCCTGTAAACAGGGTTTCATGGTGGGACCTCCGCAGTCTCGACCGGGTGAGTTTCATAGATGCGGCATCGGTGGACAGCAGGCTCAGAACTCTCGGTCCTGTGTCTTCAGTTTCATCTCTCAGAAGCACAGAGAACCTTCGCTACTACGGTTACCGCAACATGAGAGATTACGTGTCTACCCGTGAGCCAGACTATTCCTCCACAGATTTCTTCGGCAGCTACCGCTTCATATACGACGATACAGAGGGCCGGGCGGGGACAGATGACGGGCTGGACGGTCACATTTCGGAAATGAAATCCGCCATATCAGACATTATTGACGGCGGCAGGGAATTGTCTTCCACTTCAATAGACAGCCTTGAACTGATAACCAGGCTTCAGTCCGAATACGCGCAGCTTCTTGAGGCGCGTGATGTAAGCGGTTTCAGCCACAGAATAAGAGTTGGTGCCGGCGACAGATACAGAGGCGGGGTGAGGCTTGCCAGGGGGACTAATTCCCTTGCAGGAAGCGAACTTGTTGCAGGTCTTGAAACTCCTGCAAACAGCCGATTTGACCTTGGTAAAGCCTACTTCTCTTTCCAGGACGATGGTTTTGTAAGGCAGGTTGTTGCCGGTAACTACAGGCTTTCACTTGCCCAGGGCCTCCTTATAGACAACTCCGATGAACTGATGTACAGAAACACATACAGAACATGGGGTCTGACCCCCGACCTCACCTCGTCGAGACAGAATGCTCTTATGGGAGCTGCGGCACAGCTTGAGGCCGGGCCGGTTCTGGGTTACGCCTTCGGCTCGTTTACACCAAGAGATGCCATCACCAATCTGGATGGAACACCAAACGCTCTTTACCAGGGTGAGTTCAGGCCTGAAGAATACAGTGGTGTTCTCACAGAGACCACCTACGGGGGATATGCCTTCTACGATATGGGTGATTTTCTGCCGGTGGGTTCTGCAATTGGAATCGGAGCCCTTGAGATACAGTACAGCGACTCTCTGAATCCTGCAGTTGCCGGTCTGGATATACCCAACGACACATACTCATGGGACTGTCCCGAGTACATGGGTATGCCCTCAGGAGACCGGCAGACCTACTTCGCAGGTGCTGCTCAGACAGTCTACAGAAACATGAGTGCAGAGGTAGAGGCTGTGAGACAGGACAACGGTGCCTGGGCAAGTATTACCACAGCAAGCTGGCAGAACAACTGGTTCAACCTGACCGGTTCGTACAGAAACTATGCTCTGGACTTCATGAACCCCTACAACCGGGCATTTGCAGAGCAGCACAGGTTTGACGACACGGTTTTTGAAAAGCCGTACAGGCTTAACGATCCGCTGGCTTCCCAGCTGGCTGACCTTCCCGTTCCCAAACCGGAGGAGGGCCTTTACCTTGAAACCCGTTTTCAGGTGAGCCGTCAGGTGACCTTTACCAAAGTGTATCTCGATACCTGGAGGAATCTGGCGTACAACACGGAGAATCTCAGATTCCAGGGCGAGGTGGAGTACCGGCCGGTGTGGCCTGTGAGGTTCAGACTCAAGTACAAGTTCCAGGATAAGTTCAATCACAAAGACATAGTCCCAAGCAATTCCCGGACACAGGAGTTCACTCTGAGAACGTTCTCCCTGCCATTCGGCCATGACTACTTCAGCCTGGAGCTGCGGTACGGGAATGTGGAACTTACTCCCAACCCACTCTACGGAGATGACAGGAACATGTGCGGTGGATTCCTGGCAACACGGTGGGAACACCAGTTCACACCTGAACTCTCTGTTCTTGGAGGAAGTACATTCTGGACTACAAACGGAATGAGCCAGTGGGAGTTTGAAGACACAGGAATAGATTTCCTTGATGGTGATGGAACCAAGTTTTACGTTACCATGAAGAACACTCTTTCCGACAACCTTCAGCTTCGGTTCAAGTTTTTGAGAAAGGATACTTTCTTTCCTCACAACGGATTTTACAGGCCGGACCCTGACGATCAGTATCACTATCAGGGGGATCCGGACGAAACAGTAACAGATTTCGGTGACCACATCACCGATTACGGTATTCGCTGCCAGCTCGATATTCGCTGGTAGGCAGGAGGACAAATGGGTATTACAGCAGGCGGAATGATTATCCTTCTGGCCCTTTCCGGCGGCCTGCCGGAGGTAATGTGGCTGGGAGATGAGGGAGTTCTGGGTTCAGCAGGAGCAGCTGGTATGGGTAACACCGTATACGCGGATATTTCTCCCCAGGCGGTTCTGCAGAATCCCGCCATGGCGTCAAAACTTCCAGAGGGATTCAGTGTGGGAATCACCGGAACGGTGGCGCTTGATATAGAAAAAAGAACCAGAAGGGTTTACGACAGTTTTGGCGGAGTTGTAGGCGAATCGGAATACAGCTTCAACCAGAACTTTCATCCGCTTCCAGGCGGAGCTGCCATTTCCTGGAAAACAGGCGATCTTGCCTTTTCCGCTGGATGGAGAGCTGTCTCCACCTTCGGATATTCATACAGCAGGATTATGAACGACGATAACTATGTCAAGGTTGGAGAGGAAACCCTGGAGACAAGCGGAATTCTCAATGACTTTGGTTTTTCCTCTGCGTGGAGACAGGGAGAATTGTTTTCCATCGGTGCTGGCGGCAGTTTTGTAACCGGAACAAGGTCTCTTGAACAGAGAATGCAATATGTAGATCCCACCGCTTCCAGTTATGAAATTGAGCTGGACACGGAGATTTCCGGAATGGTTGTTCGAGGGTCAGCCCTTGTGAACCTGAACAGGGTATCCATTTCCGGTGGGGTGGAACAGCCAGTGGGCTGGACAACAAGCGAGGGTTCGTCCGAAGCAGATATTTCTCTTCCCATGGTTCTAAGAGCCGGACTCAGGTACCTGCCGGGCAACAGACTTATGAGCCTGTTCGTCGCTGATTTCTGGTGGTCGGGTACACAGGCAGTGGAGGTAGCTGATGCCGATGCCGGTATGAAGAATTCATGGGGTTTCGGTGCTGGAGTGGAAAACACCCTTCCAGGCGGCACAATAGGAAGAGCAGGTTTTGAATACGACAGTTCTCCGGTAGCGTCAGCTCTCGATAGAATGAAGTTCACAACAGGTCTGGGATGGGTTCTGGACGACATTACAGTGGATGCAGGGGTGAGTTTCTCGCCTGTGAGATGGGATCAGTATCAGGCGGATGGCCTGCCAACTTTTACCCCCGGGGACTCACTGGTGGTAGAGTCAAGCAGAACCGCCTTTACCCTCGGCATAGAGAAGACATTCTAGGAAGGACGGTATGATGCTTAAAAAAACTGCACTGGTACTGTTCCTGCTGGCTTCAACGCTTAGCGCTGAGGTAATCTATCTGAACATCCTTCACACCAACGATATACACGGGGGGATCGCTCCCAGAGAAGCCTCGTTTATGAATCCTGATTTTCCACCTGGTATCGGTGGAGGTGCGTGGATTGCATCCTATGTAAACAAGGTGAGAGAAGAGTGCGCAGAGAGCGGCGAGTACTGCCTTCTTATCGATGCAGGAGACATCTGGCAGGGAACCCCTGTTGGTAACTACAACTCAGGTGAGTTCATGATGGAGTGGATGAATTCCATGGACTACGACATGATGACCCTGGGTAACCATGATTTTGATCACGGCGCTGAAAACGCCATAGAGAAATCTTTTATGGCTGATTTTCCCGTGATCTGCACGAATTTCACAACAACTGAAGGTGAAATTCCATTGCCGATAGTGCCTTACATCTTTATGGATATAGGTGGAATAAATGTTGCCTTTGTGGGAGTTACAACCTCCGACACCTACGGTCTTGTCGACCCTGAGCTGCTTGAAGGCTACCTGATTACACCGGAGCTTGAAGCTGTTCAGAATGCGCTTAACGAGGTGTACGATCAGGGAGCAGATGTGGTGGTTCTGGTTTCTCACCTGGGGCAGCCGCCGGATCCGGAGAGATACACAGCCAGAGTTTACCAGGCCTGGGAAAACGGGGAGGACTACACCAAGGATTTTGCATACAACAGCGCTGAACTTACATGCATGGTTCCAGGTATAGACTTCATCGTAAGCGGTCACACACATGTCGGCCTTCCAGAGCCGTGGGTTAATCCCATTACACACACCATAATTGTTCAGGGATATGCGAACGGAACCGGTATCGGGCACATCAGACTCGCACTGGATACCGAAAGTCGTTCTCTTGTGGGGTACGACCTGCCTGACGGCGAGGAGTACATAAGTCTGATGCACGACAGGTTCTGGCCCGACATGGAGCAGTACGACCTTATCAACGGTTTCAGGGAAATAGCCGAGGCTGGAATGGACGAGGTGATCGGAGAGGCTGTTACCGAGATACCCAGAGGCGGTGCCGAGCATCCTCTTGGCAGAATGATGAGCGATGCGATCTGTGCTGCCACAGATGCAGACGTAGGTCTTCTGAACAGAGGAGGGATAAGAGCAGCCATTCCCAGGGGACCCATAACCCCCAGAATAATATTTACATCCATTCCTTTTGAAGAGGATCTTTACACTCTGGAGGTTACCGGAGCCGAGCTGCTTGAAATACTGGAAACGGGAATGCAGGGCAGAAGACGAGACATGGAGATCTCCGGTTTTACCTGCAACCGTAATCAGGCTGCGGAAGATGGCAGCAAGATAGAAGAGCCCATGGTTAACGGCCAGCCGCTGGACCTGGATGCAGTCTATATCCTGGCAACTACAGGTTACCTGGCCCAGGGAAATGTGGGTTACGATATTATGCTTCAGCACGACGCGAACTATGCCGGAGTTACCCTTCTCCAGGCAGTTACCAACTACATTTCTTCGGCGTCACCCATAGAGCCGGACAACACAACCAGAATTATCTGGATTGAAGAGGAAAGGTAACCGGTTGAAGATTGCAGTTTTTGGTGCCGGGCTGGCAGGTCTCAGCGCTGCTGAGGAGCTGGCCCGGCACGGACACGAGGTTGTTGTTCTGGAGAGAGAGCCCTCTGTGGGAGGGCTTGCGTCAACTGTAAAAAGAGATGGTTTTAAGTACGACCTTGGCCCCCACAGGTTCCACACAACCAGCGATGAGATACTGAACTTTGTCCGCTCACTTCCCGATGTAAAATTCAGTGAATTGAACAGGGTCAGCAGGATAAGACTTCTTGACAGGTATTTCGACTATCCACTTGCTTTAAGCAATGTGCTCACAACCATGCCTATTCACATGGGGCTGGGAATGATGCTGAGTTTCCTGGGAGAGAAGATCAGGGGAGTATTTGCCCCCAGGGAACAGAAGAGCTTTGAAGGGTGGGTGCTCAGTCGTTTTGGCCGAGGTCTCTACGAGCTGTATCTGGCGCCCTACAACAGGAAACTCTGGGGCATAGAGCCTTCAACTCTCAGTGCCGACTGGGCAAGCCAGCGGATCACAGTACCAAGTCTGGCCGGTCTGATCAGAGAAACTGTTTTTCCCTCGAAGGAAACGGTAAGAAGCCTGGTGAGCACTTTTCATTACCCAGACGGTGGAATTGGAAATATCAGTCTCGCTCTTGCATCCAGGATAACTGAAATGGGTGGCTCCATTCTTGTCTCCACAGAGCCGACAGGTATACAAAGAACAGACACAGGCTGGGGTATAAACCTTAAAAACGGCCACCTGGAGTGTGAGAAGATCGTTAACACAATACCGGTAAATGACTATACGAAACTTCTGGGAAGCATCCTTCCCGGGGAAGTGCATGAAGCAGCATCTTCTTTAAAATTCAGAGCTCTTGTTTTCCTCACAGTTCTTTTAAACGGAGAGATTGAGCCTTCAGACCACTGGATTTACACATCGGAGGATCGGTACCTCTTCAACAGACTTTCAATTCCCCGTAATTTTGATAAGGATGCACCCTCTCAGGTGGTGTTTGAATACAGTTGTCAGGTGGGAGACAGAATCTGGAACATGACAACAGATGAACTGTTTGAGAGCAGTGTTCCAGGGGCAGAGCACCTGGGGCTTTTCACCGCCGACATGGTAAAAGGTGTCGATGTGAAAAGGATATCACACGCATACCCCATATACGATCTCGGCTATGCAGAGAAAACGGCAGTTGTTCTGGATGCCCTGGAAAACCTTTCAGGAAGTGTAACCTGTGGCAGGCAGGGGCTGTTCCGCTACAACAACATGGACCATTCTATTGAAATGGGAAAGTACGCAGCTCTTGAGATCATGGGAAAAGCCTCTGTAAAGAACCATTTCAACTGGGACGGAAGCACCTGGGCTGATGGTTAACCTCAGAAAAGCCGGTTCCGGTCTGCTCATCACAATTGGTGCCATTTTTGTCTTCGGAGCCTTTGTCAATCCGCCCTTTATCAGACCTCTTCTGGCACTTACATGCCACAGGCTTCCAAGCCGCTCGTTTTCGTGGGCTCCCGGTCTGTGTGCCAGATGCACATTTTTCTGGATCGGAATACTGTTCTCTTCCACTCTGATGCTCTTCAAAAAACTACCTGGATCAGTTCTTACAGGGCTGCTGCTTATTCTGCCCATGGCGCTGGATGGATCACTTCAGTTCATAGGTCTGTACGAGAGTACCAATATCATGCGGCTGCTCACCGGTTTTCTCGGAGGAGCCGGGCTGTGCGTTCTTCTTGAGGGCAGAAGCTGAACCAGATTTATGCACCTTGTTCTATGAACCCCAGTTAAGCTTAAGCTTCCGATTGTGTTGAACACAATCCCTGAGATAAAGGTTAATTAAATTCTGGTAAGGAATTCCGGTATCCTTTGACATGGTCTTGAAGTATTCCACTACATCAACACTGAGCCTGATT
>QNDR01000050.1 GCA_003646025.1 Candidatus Fermentibacterota bacterium | reverse complement strand
TACTGATTTTTCCCGAACGCAATGCTTCTTCAGGTGTATAAAGCAGATACAAACCGGGGTAGCGCAATTGACGGCTATTGTGTATAATAGCCATCCCTGTGAGCTTCTATGGGTTCAACAGGTGCATAAGAGTTTCAGGTGCTTGCACGGAAGTCCATGTGCTGTGGGCAGATGGCGTTCCCTGCGGTTGCTTTTGTCAGGCGGGTCCGACTCGCCCGGTTACAGGTTGTTAAGGAGTTGCATTGAACGAGAACAGGTTGCGGATCAGGCTCAGAGCCTATGATCATCGTCTTCTGGACAGATCGGCCACAGACATAGTTCGCGGTGTTGTAAACACCGGTGCTCGTGTTGCCGGGCCTATCCCTCTGCCTACAAGGCGTTCGGTTATAACTGTTTTGAGAAGCCCTCATGTGAACAAAAAGTCACGTGAACAGTTTGAGATCAGGGTGCATTACAGACTCATTGAGATCGTAGACCCCAATGAGCAGACCACAGAGGCATTACGGAAGCTTGATGTTCCGGCAGGTGTTGATGTGGAGATCAAGTAGTAATTAGTTTCATTCCTTACTGATCCGGTTTTTCCGGGTTAAGAGGAAAACCGCACTGGCAGAACGGGGACGGTCGATTCTCCTGGCGGTAAAACAGAAACGCTTGTCCCCCCGTTCCATGGGGACTTCAGCGATGGGAAGTGGTTATGAGCGGAATAATGGCTCGTAAACTTGGTATGACCCGTGTCTTCGCGGAAGACGGCCGGGCTATACCTGTTACGGTGCTTGAAGCTGCCCCCAACCCGGTGGTGCAGGTGAAAACCCCCGAAACCGATGGATATTCCGCGGTTCAGGTGGGTTACTGGCCGAAAAAGGAGAGCCGTATAAGAAAGCCTCTCAAGGGTCACCTTGACAAGGCAGGGGCTCCTCCGGTTTCAAGACTTGTTGAATTCCCCGCTCCCGCGGAAGAGGTCAAAGCAGGAGATTCTTTCACTGTTTCGATGTTTGTTCCAGGGGAGAAGGTAAATGTTACCGGTCTTACAAAGGGCAAGGGCTTTCAGGGTGTAGTAAAAAGGCACGGGTTCTCCGGCGGTGATGACACTCACGGTTGTCATGCAAAGCGTATTCCCGGTTCCATCGGTCAGTGCGCAACTCCGGGGCGGGTGTGGAAGAACAAGAAGATGCCCGGCCAGACTGGAAACACGAAAAGAACTGTGAAAAATCTTGAAATCATACAGGTTGATGTAGAGAAAAACCTTCTGGTTATCAAGGGTGCAGTGCCCGGGGCTAGAAACGGTTACATCATGGTAAGAAAGCAGATTCGCAGGGGGGGTGAGAGCTGATGGCGGAAGCCAGGATATACACCATGAACGGTGAAGAGGTCGGCGCTGTAAAGCTCCCCGACGAAATCTTTGCAATGGGTGTTTCAACACATGTTCTCTGGGAAGTTGTTCGTGCGGAACAGAATAACAGACGCCAGGGCAACGCAAGTGCTCTCACCAGGGCAGAGGTTCGAGGCAGCGGCAGGAAGCCGTGGAGACAGAAGGGTACTGGTCACGCGCGATCAGGTTCATTCAAAAGCCCGATCTGGCGCAGCGGCGGTGTTGCCCACGGTCCAAGACCGAGGTACTTCGATATAAAGATAAACCGGAAAGTACGCCGCAAGGCACTTGCCGGTATTCTCAGCGAAAGACTTTCCGAGGGCAACCTCAGAGTCATCCGCGATCTTTCAGTTGAAGGAAAAACCAGTGAAGTAAGAAAAATGCTTGGCGGCAACGGGCTCACAGGTAAAAAGGCTGTGATCCTTACCAACGGCGACAACATGGTTGCCAGAGCTGCCGGAAACATTCCAGGAGTATTTGCAGTGGCTGCAAGCCATGTGCCGGTATCCACCCTTGTTAATTCAGAGGTAATACTGGTTGCAGAGAATGCCCTGGAGCAGCTGAAGGCGAGGGTGAACTAATGGACCCGCGTCAGATTATTCTTGAGCCTATCGTAACGGAGAAGTCCACAATTGTGCGCGAGCTGTACAACAAATACAGCTTCAAGGTGATTCCAAGTGCTACAAAACCTCAGATCGCCAGTGCAATTGAAGCTATCTTTGATGTGAAGGTGCTGAAAGTGCATACGGTTAACATGGACGGTAAAGTTAAAAGACTGGGTAGAAACCTGGGTCGCAGATCAGCCTGGAAAAAGGCAATTGTAACTCTCGCCGAGGGTGATTCTGTAGACTTCTTTGAGGGGGTATAGCCATGGGTATGAAAAGATGGAAACCTATGACCCCCGGAACCAGATTCAAGATATCACCAGATTTTGCCGAGATAACCCGTGACCACGGAGAGAAGTCTCTTATGAGTCCTCTCAAAAAAACAGCAGGCAGAAACAGCAACGGTCGGGTTACTGCCAGACACCGCGGTGGCGGTCACAAGAGAATGTATCGTGAAATCGACTTCAAGCGCAATAAAATCGGTGTTCCGGGAAGAGTTGCTACTATAGAGTACGATCCCAACCGTTCGGCTAGAATCGCTCTTGTAATTTATGCCGACGGTGCCAAGCGCTACATACTGGCGCCTGAGGGTCTTGCTGTTGGTAACGAGATTCTCTCCGGGCCAGATGCGGCACCTGAGATCGGTAATCATCTTCCCATGAGCAGAATACCTCTGGGAACCATGATACACAATGTTGAGCTCAAACCGGGCAAAGGCGGTCAGATGGCAAGAAGTGCCGGAACCGCCGTTCAACTTATGGCCCGTGAAGGCAACTACGCCATGCTTAAACTTCCTTCAAGAGAGATGCGCAGAATACCGGTGACCTGTGCAGCTACGATAGGAACTGTTGGAAACATGGAACACAACCTTGTTGTACCGGGGAAAGCCGGAGCCAGTCGCTGGCGCGGCCGCAGACCCCATGTGCGTGGTGTAGCCATGAACCCTGTAGATCACCCAATGGGTGGTGGTGAGGGCAAAACCAGTGGAGGACGTCATCCGTGTTCTCCATGGGGACAGCTTGCCAAGGGGCTTCGAACCAGACGAAACAAGAAGCAGTCTGATAAGCTGATATCAAGACGCAGACCAACCGGTAAGAGGAGGAAGTAGTTATGGCCCGTTCACTGAAGAAAGGCCCATACATCGATGCGAACCTCCAGAAGAAGGTAGATGTACAGAAGGAGTCGGGAGACAAGAGAGTAATCAAGACCTGGGCACGCAGGTCCGATATCCCGCCTGAGTTTGTTGGTCATACCTTTGCCGTTCACAACGGCAGGAAATTCGTACCGGTGTTTGTCGTTGAAAACATGGTTGGACACAAGCTCGGTGAGTTTGCTCCGACAAGAACCTTCCGCGGTCACCGCGAGAAGAAGACAGTAACCACTTAGGAAGGGGGAGCATGGAAGCCGTAGCAAAGGCAAGATTTGTAAAGGTTCCTCCCAGAAAGGCTCGTGCTGTAGCCGATCTGATAAGAGGTAAGTCTGTCAACCAGGCTCTGGCTATTCTTCTGACCGTTCCAAAGAACGCGTCGAAGATCCTTGGTCGCATACTCGACTCTGCAGTTGCCAATGCAGTGGTCAAGGCCGAGGGAGCCCACCTGGACATTGATGATCTCAAGATCAATGTGATAACAGTAGATGAAGGACCTACAGTGATGCGCTGGAGACCCAGGGCGCGCGGTAGAGCAACAAAGATTCGCCATCGGACAAGCCATATAGTGGTAAGAGTTGCCGACGGCGCCGAACCTGGAGAGGAGTAATCGTTTGGGTCAGAAAACCAATCCGATCGGTCTCAGGCTCGGTATAAGCCGGAGCTGGGATTCGAACTGGTTTGCAAGAGGCAGAGATTTTGCAAAGTTCATTAAGGAAGATGACCTGATCAGGAAGTTTGTGTACAACCGTCTGGAGAGAGCACAGCTCTCGAGGATCCTCATTGAGCGCAAGCCTCAGGAAGTACAGGTTGTTATCAGCACTGCCCGTCCCGGTCTCGTAATCGGTAGTCGCGGCAGTACCATAGACAGTCTTACCAGCGAGCTTAAGCACATCACAAAAAAGACAGTCAAGATCAAAGTGAACCAGGTGGAGAAGCCCGAAGTTGATGCCATGCTTGTGGCAGACAGCGTGGCCCGCCAGCTGGAAAACAGAGTCAGTGTAAGAAGAGCCATGAAAAGAACCATTTCCGATTCCATCCGGGCAGGAGCACTTGGTATAAAGATTACATGTGCCGGTCGTCTGGGTGGCGCGGAAATGTCCAGAGTTAACACTTACCACGAGGGAAGAGTACCCCTGCACACTCTCAGGGCGGATATTGATTTCGCCAGAGGTGTTGCCCGTACAACCTACGGAGTGATCGGCGTTAAGGTGTGGATCTACAAAGGCGAGGTACACGAAGTACCTGTTTCGGGATTCTAAGAGAGCGGTGATATAGAATGTTAATGCCGAAAAGAACAAAGTTTCGTAAGCATCACCGGGGCCGCATGCGCGGCCGCGCCAAAGGTGGGGATACTGTTGCCTTTGGTGAGTTCGGTCTGCAGGCCACAGAGGCCAGCTGGATAACCAGCGCGCAGATTGAATCCGCTCGTATTGCTTTGACACGACATGTCCGTCGTGGAGGAAAAGTGTGGATCAGGCTCTTTCCTGATAAACCGGTTACCTCTACACCAGCGGAAACCAGAATGGGTAAGGGAAAAGGAGCAGTTGATTTCTGGGTGGCAGTAGTCAAGCCCGGAAGAGTGATGTTCGAGATCGAAGGTGTTCCTCTGGATGTTGCCAGGGAAGCAATGAGGCTTGCAGGCCACAAACTCCCTCTTAAAACGAGGTTTGTTGCCAGGGACAGGGAGGTTATTCAGAGATGAAAATACGTGATCTCCGGTCTATGAGTTTTGAGGAACTTCAGGAGCAGGTGCATGATATGCGTGCCGAGATATTCAATCTCAGGTTTCGTATGACAGCCCATCAGCTTGATAATCCGCTGAAGATCCGTGACTCGAAAAGAAGTCTTGCCAGAGCTCTCACAGTTATCCGTGAGAAAGAGCTTGGCCTGATCATCGACGAGGAAGGGAGCTGACTGTGGCAGAAGCAACAAAGACAAACAGGAGGGTTCTCCGGGGAGTGGTTGTTTCAGACAAAATGGATAAAACCATCGTAGTCGAAGTAAGCACAATCAAATCCCACCCTGTTTACAGGAAAAGGTTTAAAACGAGCAAGAAATACTATGCCCACGACGAACAGAACCAGTGTGGAGTAGGCGATGTGGTAACCATATCGGAGACCCGTCCTACTTCAAGACTTAAGCGCTGGAGACTGCTGGAAGTCGTGGAGAAGGCACTTTAGGAGGACTATAGGATGATCCAGGTGGAATCCAGACTCAAGGTGGCCGACAACTCCGGCGCCCGCGAGGTTCTCTGCATCAAGGTGCTTGGCGGCACAAGACGCCGTTATGCCAGGATTGGCGATGTCATTGTTATTACAGTGAAAGAAGCCATTCCAGGAGGCACAGTGAAAAAAAGTGAAGTTCGCAGGGCCGTTGTGGTTCGCACAAGAAAGGAACTCAGCAGGTCTGACGGTACAATTGTTCGTTTTGACGACAATGCGGCTGTTATTCTTGATGAGGCAGGGCAGCCCGTTGCCACTCGCATCTTCGGCCCGGTGGGTCGTGAACTCCGTCAGCGTTTCATGAAGATAGTGTCGCTGGCTCCGGAGGTGGTATAGATGCATGTGAAGAAGGGCGACAAGGTAAAGGTGTTATCTGGAAACGAGAGGGGCAAATCCGGGAAGATCCTCAAGGTTTTCCCCGGTACACAGAGGGCTATTGTCGAGGGTCTTAACATGATCAAGAGACACACCCGACCTTCTCAGAGAAATCAGCAGGGTGGCATAATTGAGCGTGAGGCTCCGATACATGTATCGAACCTCAGGCTGATATGCCCAGGATGCGGCAAGGCCACAGGTATCAGCCGCACCCGCGATGCCGAAGGCCGTCTCAGGCGTGTATGCAAAGCCTGTGGCGAAACAATTGCTGTCGGTTAGGGGGCTGATTTATGGAAAAGAAATATACACCCAGACTTAAGAGCATCTATCGCGATGAAATCAGGGGAAAAATGCAGGAACGGTTCAACTACGCCAACCCCATGCAGATTCCCGGACTCACAAAGGTAGTACTCAACATGGGACTGGGCAAAGAGGCTATGGACAACGCGAACAATGTTACAAATGCGCAGAGCCAGCTGGAAGCGATTTCAGGGCAGAAGTGTGTTGTGTCAAAGGCTCGTTTATCCATTGCGGGATTCCGGCTTCGAGAGGGAATGCCCATAGGTGTTTTTACCTCGCTCAGAGGTGATCGTATGTGGGAATTCCTTGACAGATTGATAAACTTTTCTCTTCCCAGGGTGCGAGACTTCAGAGGTCTTTCTCCGAAGGCTTTTGATGGAAGAGGAAACTACAATTTCGGTATTGAAGAACAGGCGATTTTCCCTGAGATCGATGTTGACAAGATCGATAAATTCAGGGGAATGAACATCACCATAGTCACCACTGCCAAAACCGACGAAGAGGGCCAGGAACTTATTAAGTTGCTTGGGATGCCTTTCCGTCGCAGCGGCCGGGGAGGTATGTAATGGCAAAAAAAGGCCTGATCGAAAAATGTAAGAGAACACCGAAGTTCGCAGTCAGGAAATACAACAGGTGCTCACTGTGTGGAAGACCCAGGGGTTACCTCAGGAAGTTCGGCATCTGCCGCATTTGTTTCCGGGACATGGCCAATCGCGGCCTGATACCGGGCGTGCGCAAAGCAAGCTGGTAGGGAGAATAATATGTCAATGACAGATCCTATCGCTGATATGCTGACCCGCATCAGGAATGCTTCTTCAGCCGGGCACAAGATGGTTGATATTCCGGCCTCCAGGATGAAGGCGAGCATCGCGAGAGTTCTCTACAATCACGGGTATATCCGTGGCTTCAGGAGAATGGAAGACAACAAGCAGGGAATGCTGAGAATCTACCTGTCTTACAGAAACGGACAGTCTCTCATCCTTGGGCTTAAGCGTATTTCCAAACCGGGATGCAGGGTTTATGCAGGCGTTAATGATATCAAGAGGGTTATGGGAGGTCGCGGTCTTGCCGTTCTGACCACCCCCCGCGGTGTTATCACAGACGCTGAGGCGAGAAAACACAAAATCGGCGGCGAAGTGCTGCTTCACGTCTGGTAGGGGGGGATAATGTCACGAATCGGCAGACTTCCCATCCCTGTTGAGGGTGTTGAAGTGAAAATCGCTGACGGAACTGTTTCGGTGAAAGGAAAAAGGGGAGAGGACAGCTATCCGCTTCCAGAGGGAATTACAGCCGAAATGGAAGGTTCTTTTCTGCACATAAAAAGAGCCGACGACAGCCAGGAACAGCGCAGACTCCACGGAGTGACCCGCGCCGAGATCAACAACAGAGTTGTGGGTGTGTCAAAGGGACATACCCGCACACTTATAGTTCAGGGAAAAGGTTACAGTGCAGAGGTTAAGCCGAAAGCTATCGATATGCAGATCGGGTTCAGTCACAGGGTTGTGGCTGCCATCCCGGACGGCCTGGCAGTTGAGGTTAAACCGGGACAGAATACTTTTACCCTGGAAATTACAGGCAACGACAAGCATCTTGTGGGTGCATTCGCATCGACTCTTTACAAGCTGCGCAAGGTGGAACCCTACAACCTTATAGGTTTCCGCTACAGCGACCAGCAGGTGAAGCGCAAGGCTGCCAAGTCGGTAGTCACATAGAAAGGGGAGGTGTAAAATGGCAAAACTGACTAGAAGAGAAAGCCTCTCCCGCAGGCACAGGCGTCTCAGAAAGAAGGTTTCCGGGACTGCTGACCGGCCGAGACTTTTCGTTAGAAGATCTCTCCGGCACATGGTCGCCTGTCTTATTGACGATGTTGAGGGGAAAACCCTTCTTGCTCTTACCACGGATTCCAAAGAGTTCAGGGCTTCAGTCAGCGGTACAAAAACCGAGATGGCGGAAGCACTTGGTGCAAAACTTGCCGAACTGGCAAAGCAAAAGGGAATCAACACCGTGGTGTTTGACAGAGGTGGACATCCCTATCACGGCAGAGTAAAAGCTCTGGCGGAGAAGGCCCGCGAAAGCGGACTGGAATTTTAGGGGGCACTGATGGAAAAAAGAACAGAAAGAAATGACAGAAACCCCAGAGGCGGAAAGAATTCAAGAGATTCCAGAGGCAAAAAGGGGCAGAAAAAGGAACGCAGGCCATCTCCTCTCGAGGAAGAGGGTCTTATTGACAGGCTGATCACAGTCAACCGGTGTGCAAAGGTTACAAAAGGTGGTAGAACCTTTGGTTTCAATGCTATCGTGGCTGTTGGAGATCAGAATGGCAGAGTTGGAATAGGTCTGGGTAAAGCTACAGAGCTTCCTGAATCCATCAGAAAAGCAACGGAGAATGCCCGGAAAACCATGATAAAGGTCCCGCTGGTAGACAACCGGACCCTTCCACACCTGATCATTGGTAACTACGGTGCCGGTAAAGTTCTTTTGAGACCTGCCAGCCCCGGTACCGGTGTGATTGCCGGAAGTGCCGTACGAGCTATCATGGAATGTGCCGGAGTCAAAGATGTGCTTACAAAAGCACAGGGATCCAACAATCCTCACAACGTGACAAAGGCAACCATGAGCGGTTTGAGAGATCTGATCACCATTGATCATGTCAGCTCCGTCAGGCGGAAGATCGTGGCTGAAAGGAGCAAGGCGAATGGCTGATAAGAAGCTCCGGGTAACCAAGGTGCGAAGTGCTATCGGTCGTGAGAAAGGGCAGAAGAAAACTCTTAAAGCCCTTGGGCTAGGCAAGATGAACTCCTCAAAGGTTCACAACGATACACCTCAGATCCGTGGAATGATCTTCAAGGTAAAGCATCTTCTGAAGGTTGAGGAGGTGGACGAATGAGAAGACTTCAGCATCTTCGTCCTGCAGAGGGCGCAAAGAAGAACCGCAAGCGCAGAGGCTGCGGTACAGGAAGCGGAAACGGCGGAACTGCCGGTAAGGGTCACAAAGGTCAGAAGGCCAGAGCGACAGTTCATCCCTGGTTTGAGGGTGGTCAGATGCCCCTTCAGCGCCGAATGACACACAAGGGCTTCAGCAATGCCCGTCATACGGTAAAGTACCAGGTAGTGAATATCGGCATGCTCTCCAGATTTGATAAAGACTCTGTGGTAACACCTGAGATACTGAAGCAGGCAGGGCTTATCTCTTCGAGAATAAAACCTGTTAAAATCCTCGGACACGGAAAACTTGAGCACAGTCTTACAGTGTGTGCCGACGCGTACACTGCCAGTGCTGAGAAAGCAATTACCGATGCCGGAGGTACAGTGGAGGTGCTCAGCTGATGCGCGGCTTTGATAACGTATTGAAGATCCCGGAGCTCCGGAAGAAGATTTTCTACACGTTCGGGCTTCTGGCGATCTACCGCCTTGGCGGTTTTATCCCGGTTCCCGGTATCAACAGTCATGCTCTCCAGGAGGCTTTCGCAAGTGGAGGTGGCGTGATGGGAATGTTCGACCTTTTCGTAGGTGGAGCACTCAGGAGGGCAAGTATCTTTGCCCTTGGTATCATGCCGTACATCTCCGCTTCAATCATCGTTCAGCTTCTGGGATCGGTTCTTCCCTACTTTGAGAAATTGAAGAAAGAGGGAGAGGCCGGCCGTCAGAAGATGACGGAGATAACCAGGTACGGAACGGTTCTGCTGGCAACTATACAGGGCCTTGGAATCAGTCAGTACATTATCGGGATGAACTCTCAGGTTCCAGGTGTTGTGCCAAACCCCGGTCTGGCTTTTACGATACAGACTGTTATCACGCTTGTAACAGGAACCATCTTCGTGATGTGGCTTGGCGAGCGTATTGGTGAGAGAGGTATAGGCAACGGAATAAGCCTTATCATTTTCGCCGGTATCGTGGGAAGGATACCCCGTGACATAACCACGCTGTACAAGGACATATTTGTTCTTCAGCAGACCAGTTTTATCACCGGTGTTTTCCTGATTGTGTTTATGTTTGTAGTGGTGGCGTTCGTCGTGATAATGACTGAAGCGCAAAGAAGGATCCCTGTGTCGTATGCGAAACAGGTCAGAGGAAGAAAGGTCTATGGAGGCCAGAGTACTCATATACCACTGAGATTGAACACAGCCGGTGTTATACCGGTGATCTTTGCCCAGTCTTTCATGATGTTTCCTTCCACCCTTGCCATGTTCTTTCCGAACAGTGACATCTCTGGATGGGTGAACACATGGATGGCACCTGGTGGAGCGCTCTACATAACAATTTATACGATACTGATCATTCTGTTTGCCTATGTATACACCGCCATGGTGTTCAATCCTCAGGATCTGGCAGACAACATGAAGAAGCAGGGTGGGTTCATTCCTGGTCGCAAGCCGGGAAAGAGTACTGCAAAGTACATAGAGAAGGTGCTGGTAAGAGTTACTCTGCCGGGAGCACTCTTCCTTGCGGCTGTTGCAGTTCTTCCTATGTTGTTGATGCGTTATGTGGGTCTTAACTTCATGTTCGGTGGAACAAGTCTTCTGATCGTTGTGGGTGTTGCCCTTGAAACACTCAGACAGATAGAAACTCACCTTCTTATGAGGCACTACGACGGATTTCTTGCCAAAGGAAGGATACGGGGAAGACGATGAGAATAGTATTCTTCGGTTCTCCCGGATCGGGTAAGGGCACTCAGGCAGCTGAGCTCGCGAAGGCCTACAGCCTGATTCATGTATCAACCGGTGAAATATTCAGGGCGAAAGTTCTTGATGGAACCCGGATTGGGAAGAGGATCGGAGATACCATAGCCGCGGGTAGTCTGGTGGATGATATCACTACCAACTACGTTCTGTTCAAAGCTATTGAGGGCCTGAACAGGTTTCTGGTTGACGGCTACCCGCGGAATATTGCGCAGGCAAGATCTTTTGATGTTCACTTGAAGAACACACGTAGAGAATTGACCTGTGCGCTGTTTCTGGACGTTCCCATGGAGGTTGCTGAAGAGCGCCTCATGCTGAGACGGAGCCAGAGGCATGACAAGGTAGAGAATTACAGAAGAGCTGATGACGCCCCTGCGGTGATCCATCGTCGGTTCGATGTTTACAAGAGGGAAACCGAGCCCCTGATTCAGTACTATTCAGACAGAATAATCAGAGTAGACGGAACAGGAAGTCCTGCTGAGGTGACTCACAAGATCGTAAAGGCTCTTCAGAAATGGGGATAGTTACCCTTGAAAAAGATGTGACCGCGGTGAGAGAATCGTGCAGAATAGTAAGGAAAGTTCTTGCTGAGCTTGCACAGTTTATTCAACCGGGTGTCGCAACGGCGGAGATCGATGCACTGGGAAGGGAAATTATAAGATCAGAGGGTGCAGTTCCTTCTTTTCTTAACTACAATGGTTATCCTGCCGCGGTTTGTGTTTCTATAAATCGTGAAGTTGTGCATGGCATTCCATCCGCTGAAAGAATCGTTGAGGACGGAGACATAGTGGGTATTGATGTTGGAGCCTACAAAAACGGTTACCACGGTGACGCGGCAGACACTGTTATGGTGGGTAATGTGTCACCGGAAGCCGGAAGACTTGTGGAAGTGACATACGAAGCAAGAAATCTGGGGATAGCTGCTGCTGTTCGAGGTAACCGTACCGGCGACATCGGTCATGCCGTACAGACTTATGTGGAGGCTAACGGATTCAGTGTTGTCCAGAGGTTTATTGGCCACGGAATTGGCAGAAAACTTCATGAGAGTCCCCCGGTACCCAACTATGGAGAAGCGGGTATGGGTATGAAGCTGATTGACGGGCTTTTGCTGGCAATTGAACCTATGGTTAACGCCGGTACTGCGGAGGTGAGCTTTCTGCAGGACGGCTGGACTGTTGTTACCGGAGATGGAAGTCTCTCAGCCCACGCTGAGAACACCATTATGATCAATGGCAGTCACCCGGAAATATTGACGGCTTAGTCTTTTATGAAGATATTTGCTCTTCCCTGACCAGATAGAGAGGACAAAATGGCGAAAGAACAGGGCATAGTTGTTGACGGAACGGTTCTTGAGACCCTTCCAAACAGCATGTGTCGAGTTGAAATTGATAAGTCGAAGGGACAAGTCGTTCTCTGTCATGTGTCAGGCAAGATGAGGATGCACTACATTCGAATTCTGATTGGCGACAGGGTTACAGTTGAACTGTCCCCCTACGATCTGACCAGAGGACGAATCACTTACAGGTATAAGTGAGGTAAAGACAATGAAAGTACGCAGTTCAGTTAAGAAGATTTGCGAACACTGCCGGATTGTAAGACGCGAGGGGCGGGTATTCGTTATATGTTCCCGCAACCCCCGTCACAAACAGCGGCAGGGATAGCTGCAGGGCGGCATTAACGGAGGTATCAAGTGGCGAGAATAGCAGGTGTGGATCTGCCGCGTAACAAAATGGTGGTTTACGCGCTTCCATACATTCATGGTATTGGCATGACCTCTTCAAGAGAAATTCTGACGAAAGCAGGAATTCCTTTTGAAAGAAGTACCGATACCCTTACGGAGACCGATGTTGCAGCTCTTCGTAAAGTTATAGAGAACGATTACAAGGTGGAGGGCTCCCTCAGAACAGAGGTTAACATGAACCGCAAGAGGCTGATGGATATCGGCTGTTACCGCGGTCTCAGACACAGGAAGAACCTTCCTGTGAGAGGGCAGCGTACTCACACAAACGCCAGAACACGAAAAGGTCCCAAGCGTGGTCATGGGAAGAGGAGGTAGGTGAGTCATGCCAAAGGGAAAAGCGCGCAGAGCTACCAAAAAAATTGCAAAGGTCTCTGACATACATGGTGTGGCACACATCAAGTCATCTTTCAACAACACTGTTATTACCATTTCTGACAGAACTGGAAATGTAGTTACATGGGCAAGCGGTGGTACAACAGGTGTTAAGGGAACAAGGAAGAGTACCGCATTCGCAGCCAGCCAGGCTTCTGTACAGGCTGCGGAAAAGGCACTTGAGGCAGGACTGAAAAAAGTTGAAGTCTGGGTTAGAGGACCCGGGTCAGGTAGAGAAGCGGCAGTCCGCGCTCTTCAGTCAACAGACCTGGAAGTAACCGGAGTGAAGGATATTACCAGAATACCGCACAACGGCTGCAGGCCTAACAAGAGGCGCCGGGGCAAGTAACGGAAACTTCAGCGATCAGGGAGATACGATGGAATTCATGAAACTTCATCTGCCGGATATCATAGAGTGGGATAGTGAAACGCTTACCGATGTTTACGGTAGAATGACTGTTACTGCTCTTGAAAGAGGGTTTGGCAGAACGCTGGGTACAGCTCTTAGAAGAGTCATGCTCTCGTCTCTGGAAGGAGCAGCAGCGGTTTCTGTTTCAATTAAGGGTGCCGAGCACGAGTTCAGTGTATTGAGTGGCGTGATGGAAGATGTTCCGGACATCATACTTAATGTGAAGTCGCTTTCAGTCAGGTATGACGGTGAAGATACTGCTCAGCTCCTGCTGAAGGCAGACAAGCCGGGAGTGTATACGGGTGCATCGTTTGAATGTCCCGAGGGTGCAGCTATTTCCAATCCCGACCAGGTTATTGCTGAGATCACGGACAGCGATACAGAACTTGAGATCACAGTTGATGTTGAAAGAGGAAAAGGTTTTGTAACGCAGGACGAATGGTACAACGCAGGCAAGGGTCGTGAAATCGGCACAATACTGGTTGACTCGTGGTTCTGCCCTGTAAAGAAGGTTAACTTTGAAGTGAAGAGTGCCAGAGTCGGAGACAGAACCGACTATGACCGGCTCAGTATAGAAGTAACCACCGATGGCAGTATCTCACCGAAAGATGCCATAGAAAACGCTACCAGAATTCTTATGAGGCATTTTGAGATGGTTCTGGGTATCGGTCTGGAAGAACCTTCTCCGGAAATTGTTGAGACAGAGGAAGAGGAAACAGTTGAGGTCACCGCACCTGCGATTGAATCTGTTGCAGAGGATGTGGATCTCGCCGATACTGACCTCTCTAAAAGGTATGTAAAAATACTGTCAGCAGGTGGTATCGCCACCATCGATCAGCTGGCAGCGAAGACTGAGAGCGAGCTTCTTGAACTTCGCAATTTCGGGGCGGCATCTTTGAATGTTGTCAGGGAATTGCTGGAGACTCACGGACGCTCACTGGCTGAGTAGAAAGGAACGGGAGTTTAGATGCGCCACAGGAAAACAACTCCCAAGCTGGGCAGAAAGAAGGACGCCAGAACCAGAATGCTCCGCAATCTGGTAACATCTCTTTTTCTGGAAGAGAGAATTGTTACCAGTCACGCAAGAGCAAAGGTGACCAGAAGTCTGGCCGAGAGAATAATAACAAAGGGCAAGAAGGATACAGTTCACTCCCGCAGACTGGTTGCCGGTATGGTTTACGGATCTGACGCAGTGAAAAAGTTATTCAACGAACTTGGTCCCCGCTATGCGGACAGACCAGGTGGTTATACCCGTATAATAAAGCTTGGCCCCCGTCACGGAGACGCAGCCGAAGCTGTTATTCTCGAGCTTGTAGACTCTCCCGCCGACAGCGGGAAGTAAGAACGCTTGAAAGCTATTGCCGTTCTAACCAGTGGAGGCGACTCTCCTGGAATGAACGCCGGAATCAGGGCCACTGTGAGAACCGCTCTCACCGGTGGCCTTTCCGTATTTGGTATCAGGCGCGGGTATCAGGGTCTTATAGAAGATGACATGATATCCATGAAGTCCACAGATGTAAGCAACATCCTTCAGCGGGGTGGTACCATCCTTCACTCTGCCAGGAGTGAGGAATTCAGAACAGCGGAGGGCAGGGCGAAAGCTGCTGAGAATCTGAAGAATCGCGGTATAGACGGACTTGTGGTTTTTGGAGGAGACGGCAGTTTCCGCGGAGCCAACGATCTGCAGCTTGAACACTCCATCCGGGTTGTCGGGGCTCCTGCGACAATAGATAACGACATCTGGGGAAGTGATTTCACAATAGGTTTTGACACGGCAGTGAACACAGCCCTTGAAGCAATAGACAAGGTAAGAGACACAGCCGCCGCCCACGACCGACTTTTCATAGTTGAAGTGATGGGCAGGTACGCAGGCTTCATTGCCCTTGAAGTTGGTATTGGTGCCGGTGCGGAGGAAATACTGATTCCGGAAACGGTTACAGATATACCGGCGATCTGCCGCAAGCTCACCGAAAGGTACAAAGGTGGCAGAACTTCAAGTATCCTGGTTGTCGCCGAAGGCGATGAGGAAGGCAACGCCTACGAAATAGCCGAAAAGATAGAGAAACACTCCGGTTACAAAAGCCATGTTACCGTTCTTGGCCATGTACAAAGAGGTGGAAGCCCCACAGCAGCAGACAGAATGCTTGCCACAAAGCTGGGCTACGGAGCTGTAAAAGCCCTGCTGGACACTGCTGCCCCCTGTATGGTCGGCGTACAGAACGGCGTGATCAATCGCCACCCACTCGCCGATGCCTGGACCCGCAGGAAAAACCTGGACAAGCTGCTTGTTCAGCTCAGCTCTGGTCTGGAGTAAAGTACTTTTAACAACCTGTTGCCACTATTTAATGCTTCTGCCATATTCAAACCGGCCAGTCAGCATTTAGCTGCAGTGTTCTGAAGTGGAGATGAACACGCAGGAAGACGCAAAACTGGTGTTGAAGCATCTTGCAGTCAGATTTCTTATTTCACTTCCTTTTTTTGCAGCTGGCCTGTTTCTGATGACTCCGGTGACGTTTGTTTCCATTCCAGGTCTTCTTCTTCTTGTGTTCGGCTCTCTGTTTCTGATTCGTCCTATCACAGAGTTACTGACATTGACATCGGGATCAGTCATCTTTCCACGGAAAATGAACAGCAAAGCCGGTCTGATGTTCAGTATTGCAGAAACGAAAATAATGCAGAAGGAGTACGATGAAGCCCTTCGGCAGCTGAAGGAAATGATACAGGAGGATCCAGACAGACTTGAGATATACACACGGATCATGAAACTGGCAGTTACCAGAATGAAGCAGCCTGAGATAGCAAAGGATGCTTTTCACACAGGTCTCCAGAACCTCACAACCCAGAGGGATCGAACTGTACTTGCGGATACCTACAAGGAGCTTGTGCTCCAACCGCCCGATGAATCAGAAAAAGGGCTAAGCAAGACCAGCAATCTTTTGACACATTGAATACACGGAGATGACTTCTGTATCTTTATCCAGAGGAAAATTCTCAGATCCCGCATAAACAACAAACTGTTTCTCCGGCTTCAGATCGTTACAGGCGTAGAAGAAACCTTTTGAGAGTTTCGGTTTGAGACTTCTCTTAATTTCAATCGCCCATTTGTTGCCTTTTGGGAAAACCAGTATTAGATCGATCTCAGCACCGGAAGATGTTTTGTAGAAGAATGGTTCTGCAAAATCCGGGAGCAGAGAGACTATCTGTTCAATTACAAATCCTTCCCAGCTCATCCCTAGAATCGGATGGGAGAGAAGAGCTTCAAGATTGCTTACAGATAGAAGTGCGTGGACGAGACCGCTGTCACGAACATAAACTTTTGGAGACTTGACAATTCGCTTGCCAGTATTGGAAAACCAGGGCTGCAACTGTCTGACAAGAAGCAGATCAGTCAGCAGGTCGATGTATTTTGATACGGTTTTGTTGTCAACATCTATATTCCGAGCCAGGTTGGCTTTGTTAAGTATTCCGCCCTGATTGTGAGCAAGCATAATCCAGAAACGCCGTAATCTCTCAGAGGGAACTCTTGAGCCAAACTGTAAAATATCTCGCTCCAGATATGAGCGAATGAAGTCTGTTCTCCACCTTAGACTGATGGAATCTGAATCTGCCAGAAAGCTTTCGGGAAAACCGCCGCGTATCCAGGTTCTGTTAGAACGGTCTTCTGTTTCAATAATGTTAAAAGGATTCAGTTCAAAATAGCTTACTCGTCCGGCAAGGGTTTCTGCGGATTGGTGCAGCATTTCAAGTGCCGCGGAACCAAGAAGAAGATACAAACCATTGGAATTCCCCTCTCGTCTCGCTCGATCAATAATGCCTCTGAGAACCGGAAACAGGGCTGGAGCCCGATGAATCTCATCAATGATTACCAGCTTATCCGTGTGTTCCTGAAGATACAATTCAGGCTCAGATAGTTTTGCTCGGTCCAGTTCAGATTCCAGATCAAGATATATTGAAGGCCTGCCTTCTGAGATCTTTAAGGCGAGAGTAGTTTTACCGGACTGTCTTGCTCCCAGCAAAACCACCGCCGGAACTTCGTTCAGTCTCTGGTTAAGTGCTTCTGTTATTCTTCTTTTTATCATCATGGTTGCAAATATGGAGGAATCTTCCATGAAATGCAAGGATGACAGCAGAATTTTGTAAGACTATCGGATTGAAGTTCAAACGACTTTGGACAAGATCGATTTGCATGATTTTAATCGGCGGGGAGAGATGCCTGCTGAAAACGGTATCTGGCGGAGAAAGCGGCACAGCCGTATCTTCTCCCCGCTACAATTCGAATGCACAGTAAGGAGCAGAAGTGAAAAAAATAGGAATAATTATCTGTGACAGGTACCGTACATGCGCAGGAGGCAAGTGCCTGCGATCCCTCCGTAACCGTGAGGGGGCTTTTGCCATGTACAAAGACCAGGAAGTGGAACTTGTGGGTTACACCACATGCGGGGGCTGCCCGGGCGGTAACATTGAATATGCTCCCGAAGAAATGAAGAAGAACGGTGCCGAGGTAATCCACCTTGCCACTGGGCTGATTGTCGGATATCCACCGTGCCCCTATCTGTCAGATTTCCTCAATTTCATTCCCGCAAAATATGATATTGAAGTGGTGGCAGGTACTCATCCTATACCGGAGAAATATCTTACTACCCATCTCCAGTTAAAAACCTGGGAGTCAGAACCGTGGCCCACTCTGATTCAGCATGTTCTCACCGATGAGGAAACACGGATAGCATACAACTGAGCAACCGATGTGATATGGAACGGGAGCTGATGAATTGACGGGGCTGATTCTTGCCATGTGCCTTGCACCCGCTGCAATTACGGTGGGTCTTGTTCTGTGTAGAAGTGCAGTGCTGACTTTTCTTTTTTTCTATGTGGGGGTATGCCTTCTGCTACCTGTTCTGGACGCTTTTATACACAATACTTCCACTGCCGCATTCTTTAAAAATTACGGTTTTAGAACAGGCAGGAGCAGTGTGGTTTCCCTGCTTTTATATGGTGGGTTTGTTTTTGCAGCTGTTTTTCTGCTGTTCTCGCTTCTTCAGGGAAAAATCTGGGATTCTACGGAAATTTCTCTTGTACTCTCCGAATGGGGAATTAACAGAATGAATCCGGTTGTGTTCGTTTCTGTGATGGTTCTGGCAAATGCTTTCCTCGAAGAGTTCTTCTGGCGTGGTTACATCATACACAAACTCTCTGTCTTC
>QNDR01000049.1 GCA_003646025.1 Candidatus Fermentibacterota bacterium | reverse complement strand
GACTTCAACAGATGGCTGGTAGACAATGGTTTCATGGTACTTGAAGATGGAGTAAAAACTGTAAACGAATCTTTTCACGGTGTAGACTGGTCAAAAACAAGAGCTTATGCAATGGGTCTTTCAGGTATAAACCTGAATATCCGTGGAAGAGAAGGCAGGGGAATCGTTGAACCAAACGAGGCAGAACCACTTATGAAAGAAATCAAAGATCTGCTTCTCACGCTTAAAGACGGTGACACAAGGGTTATCCGGTCGGTAAAATTCGCAAAAGACATCTACTCCGGCGGCTATGTTGACAGAAGTCCGGATATAATCCCCGGAACAGACACCGGATACAGAGCAGACTGGGGATGCGTTACCGGAGGCGTTGGATCTCAGATTCTGTACCCCAACAACAGGCACTGGAACGGGGATCACTGTCATGACTCAGACCTTGTGAAGGGAGTTCTCTTCACAAGCTGGAAACACAAGACAGAGTCTCCTTCCATTGTTGATGTCGCACCAACAGTTCTCAGTATGCTCGGTGTTGAACCACCGGGTTACATGGATGGGAGAACCCTGTGAACAGAAGAGATTTTCTAAAAAATGCCATGCTCACACCTGCCGCTTTAGCAGCCCTGTCCACCGGTTGCGGCAAGACAGCCGGCAGGTCAGGTAAGAGACTCATCGTTCTTGGTGTAGACGGTATGGACCCCAACCTCGTTCAAAGTTTTGTCGAGCAGGGTTTCATGCCCAACACCAGAAGGCTTATGGAAATGGGCAGTTTCAGCAGTCTTGGAACATCAACACCTCCCCAGAGCCCAGTTGCCTGGTCAAACTTTATTACAGGAGCGCCGCCTCCAGTTCACGGGATCTTTGACTTTGTGCACAGAGACCCGGAAACAATGCAGCCTTTTCTGTCTATTTCAGAGGTGTCACCACCGGATTCCACTCTTGACATCGGAAAACTTCATCTTCCAATATCAGGTGGAGGAGTAAACCTGCTGAGACAGGGAACACCATTCTGGAACACACTTCTGGAAAAAGGAATACCCGTGACGATGATTAAACTCCCGGTGGACTTCCCCCCTCCTGACCCGGACCACAACGGCCTTTTCCTCTCAGGGCTTGGAACTCCGGATGTCAGAGGAACACAGGGCAGCTTTACCTTTTTCACAGATGATCCGGGATCAATTTCCGATGACACCGGTGGAGGGATTGTTGTACCTGTGAGGGACTACGGTGACGGCTGTTACACCTGTCGTATAGACGGCCCGGCGAATTCACTCATAGAAAACAGTCCAACAATGACAGTTGAAGCAAAAGTCTGGATAGACAGAGAATCCAGAGCAGTGAGGATCGATACGGGAGACGATTCAGTTGTTATCGGAGAGAGGCAGTGGAGCCCGTGGATACGCTTCAGTTTCCACGCTCTTGGACCACTGTCAACTGTACATGCCATAGGCAGATTTTACCTTAAAGAAGCTTCACCGAAGTTTAAACTCTACCTGTCACCTCTTAACCTTGATCCGGAAAACCCCGCTCTTCCCATTTCCAGCCCGGACTGGTACTCGCGGGATCTGGCAGAGGAAAACGGCCTGTTCTACACACAGGGATTTCCTGCCGATACAAAAGCCCTTTCAAGGGGCATTTTTAACGATGACGACTACCTGTCACAGGCAGACATTGTGCTTGAAGAGAGAATGAGTCTGTTCCACTCGGTTCTTTCCAGCTACAGAGAAGGACTGCTGTTTTTCTACTTCACCAGCCTCGATCTGAATGTTCACATGTTCTACCGGTCCATGGATCCGGCAAGCCCGCTGTTTTCTTCCACGGAGCCGAGATTCTCCGGAGTTATTGCCAGCCTGTACTCCAGAATAGACAACGCTGTTGGAGAAGCCATGAAACTTCTGGATGACAGAACGGAGATCATACTGCTTTCCGACCACGGATTCGCCCCGTTCAGAAGAAGTTTCAATCTCAACAGTTTTCTTGCTGCCGAAGGTTTTGCCAGCATATCATCGCCATACCAGCGGAACAACGATATGTATGCCTGCCTTGACTGGAGCAGAACAGGGGCTTACGGTCTTGGTCTTAACGGACTCTACATCAATCAGGCAGGGCGGGAAAAAAACGGAGTGATCACACTTTCAGACAAGAGAAACCTCATGGAAAACCTGAAATCTTCCCTGGAAGGTGCAGTTGACCCGCTCACAGGCCAGAAACCTGTTAAGCACCTGTTTATTCTTGAAGATCTTTACCCGGGGTTTCAGATGCCGCCGTGGGCTCCGGATATGGTTGTGGGTTACTCACATGGATACAGAGCAAGCTGGGAAACAACACTGGGCGCATTTCCTGAAGATGTAATAAGTGACAACATGGATCCCTGGAGCGGAACTCACTGCATCTCACCTGATGTGTGTCCCGGATCCCTCGTTTCCTCTATCAAAAACATGCCTGAAAGCCCTACTCTTACTGGAATGGGATCTGTGATCAACACAATACTCACCGAAGAGGATGGTGCTTCGTGAACACCCTGTTCGATATTCTGCTGTTTCCGTTCAGATATCTGGATCCACTCTGGGGTCTTGCGTGGATAAGCGCTCTTTCGGGAATTATGATGATTCTTGTTTTTAAGAAAACATCAAATCAGCAGGCAATTTCAAAGTTAAGAAGGAAGATGGGCTCCCGGGCACTGGGTATGCTGCTTTTCCTGGAAAGCCCCCTTACCGTAATAAAACTGGCCTTTTCACTGATCACAGATAATTTTGTCTACCTGTGGCATCTGTTGAAACCAATGCTGATAATCACAATACCGTT
This sequence comes from Candidatus Fermentibacterota bacterium, assembly GCA_003646025.1. GTDB lineage: Bacteria > Fermentibacterota > Fermentibacteria > Fermentibacterales > JCC-6 > Sabulitectum. Next base: position 15,716 of record QNDR01000049.1, on the reverse strand, counting down.
TCTTGTAACAGCGGCTCAGCTTGATGCCAGATACTCACGGGAACCTCTGGATGCCAGCCATCCTGCAACTGTTACCGTGTTGTGGAAAGACTCCATACCATCGGCCGGAACAGCATCTCCGGAATACGGTGTTGTGATCTCCCCTGTTGTAACCATTCCGGACTCTCTGGAACAGAGCTTTTCGTTTACAGGAACCGGCGGTTTGTTTGTTTTTTCAGAAATGGGTGTCCGACTGGGCACCGCAGGGCAATCGGGATCAATCATGGTGAGAGGTACGGAAAAAAGAGGTATAATTCAATCTCTGTTTCGCCCGTGGAACGGGGTTCTCGAGCCGGGGACTGCAGGTATGCGTTCAACTATCCAGGAAACCCGTTACCACATTTTAGGTGGAAGATGGAGCTGGTTTGCAGTGTTCCTTGTTTTTTCCAGTGTATGGGCAATTATTGGGGCAGTTGTGTTCAAGGTAAAAGTCTAGCTGCTTACCGACGAAAGGTGTGCAATGCCAAAATTGAAATTCAAAATTGATAACGAGCTGAAGATCCGGCTCGATAAAGTGTCTGAGGCCGGTGGATACTCTTCTGTAGAAGAATTTGTTCTGCATATAGTGGAGAGAGAGCTCGATAAGCTCGATCCCGGTTCTGAGGAATCCGAAGAAAACATCCGTAAAAAACTTGAGGGGCTGGGTTACATGGGATAGAACTGTGAAACACTTGCGAATAGTTCCGAATTAGGCATATTTTGTCGTGTCAGAGAGAAAAAGACAGGAGCATTTATGACTGATATGCATCCCATTCAGGTTACAGAACTCAGTAAGCAGTTTCCCCGTAAAAAAAGGCTGGGTTCTGTCCATGCTGTTTCAGATATATCTTTCAATGTAAAACATGGCGAGATTGTCGGTTTTATTGGTCACAACGGTGCCGGAAAGACAACAACCATCAAGTGTATCCTCGGTCTCCTGAAGCCGTCGGAAGGCAGTATCTCCCTGTGGGGTAAGGCTCCGGCGGATTCAAGAGTCAGAAAAAGACTGGGATATGTCCCGGAAAACCCGGATTACGATAACTCTTTCACTCCCATGGAGTACATGAATATGTTCGCCTCCATGCGCGGTCTTGCAGGTACTCAAAATGACTGGAAGAAACTGCTGGGGAGAGTAGGACTGGCCAGATGGGAAACCACCGGTATCAAACAATTCTCCAAGGGAATGAAGCAGCGGATGAGCCTTGCTATTGCTCTTCAATCAAACCCTGACCTTCTGGTTCTTGATGAGCCTACAGGAGGTCTTGACCCTATTGCAAGAAAAGAGTTTAGAGAGATAATTCTGGAAGAAAACGCAAGAGGTGCATCTGTTTTTCTGTCATCCCACATTCTGTCCGATGTGGAGACCATCTGCCACAGAGCTGTTATTCTTGCCGGAGGCAGACTGGTTGCGGAAAACTCCATGGAAAAGCTTCTGGGGGAAGAAAACCTCTACAGAATCACAGTTATCAGCCGAAAAGACGGAAAAGAAGTTGAAGAGGTCATACCGGAGGCAGACCTCCAGACCAGAATAGACTCTCTTCGAAGGGACAACATCAGGATTGTCAGAGTGGAGGCTGCAATAAAGTCGCTTGAAGAAGTCTTTCTTACCGCAACTGGAGGAGGTGAATCACAATGAAAGCAGTGTACACTTTTTCCCTTATGACCCTTCATATGCTGTTTCGAAGAAGAACACTGTGGGGAATTCTGCTTGTGATTCTTCTCGCTCTTGCCGGGATTGCATCTGTGCCCAGCTTTGATGTGTCCAATCAGGGCAGGTTTATTCTCGACTTCGGTCTGTTCGGAATCGAACTCGGCTCACTTCTTCTGGCTCTTGGTCTTGCGGCGAATCTCTACCCACGCGACAAGGAAACAAGAACGCTGATGCCGCTTGTTGCCGTCCCCCTTTCCCGGTGGCAGTACCTCCTGGGCAGATTCTTCGGCGCTGCTATCGTACAGGCTGCAGCCCTGCTCGTAACATGCCTCGGACTTATGCTGATACTGCTGTTTCACAAACTGCCTGTTCCCGGCGACCTGCTTCCGGCAACACTTCTGATAATTGTTGAGGGCTGGTTTCTGCTGTCCACGGTTTTCTTCTTCAGCTTCTTTGCCTCACCGCCTCTCAACTGGCCTCTGACAACAATGTTGTTTATCGTCAGTCAGATGAGTGTTTCCGAATTCACTGGACTGCTCCCGTCCGCGCCAGGATTGATGCGCGTGTTACGGATGATTCTGCCTCACGCCGATGTGTTTCATATCAAAGACCCGATTGCCCACGGTTTCTCCATAGAACCGGTTTACTTTCTGATTGCTGTTTTCTACGGTCTGTGCTACTCTGCGTTTATGTTGTCACTGGCTCTGGCTGTGTTCAGGGGGCGTGATCTGAAATGAAAAGTATTGTTACGGTGTGTCTCTCGGCAGTTGCTCTTGTGTTTTTTACGGGCTGCAGAACAGACTACGATATTGAAGAAGTGGCACCTGCAGAATTTCTTGAGTCCTCCGGCGGCGGAGAACATGTTCACGAAGAGTTTGCAGCAGCAGAGGACAGCAGCACTGTTGACGAACACATGGAAGAATCACACGCAGGACATGTCCACGATGCCGGGGCGCGCAACCACGGAACCCAGTGGTTTTTTAATCAACCATGGGCAGCACCCTTTATATGGGGAAAGCTCTTAAGAGATGCAGTGATTTTTCTTTTGCTTGCCGTGGCTGTTTTTGTTGTTTCCGGACGGAGAAAACGAAAATGAAAACAAAAATTCTTGTTCCCGCAACTGCATTGATTTTTCTTTTTCTCTCCGTTGTCTCTGGTTCTTCTGTCTCGCAGAGGGCAACCGTAGACACAAGTCAGCACCTCCAGATTTTCGGCTCCGGTTTCCAGAGACTGAAACACTTTTTCGCCAGTGTTCTGTACCTTCAACTTGATGATTACCACCACATAGCAATGTATCAGGGAATTCCATGGACTGAAAACACCGATTACCTGCCTCAGATGTGGCTGATCGCAAAGCTGGACCCCCACTTCACCGATGTTTACACAGATGCAGCCTACCATCTCGCTATAAATCTGGGTATGGTCGAAGAGGGAATGAGCTTTCTTGAAGAAGGGGTAAAAAACAATCCCGACAGCCTGGACATTCGTTTTGAACTCGCCTACCTGCTGTGGAAAACCGGCGAGGGTTCCGCTGACAATATTATCAATGAAACGATCGCATACAGAACACTGCTCAGAAGAGCAGGTGGAGATGTCAGGCAGCCCTACAATGAGTCGTCATCTGCAACAATCATCGCTGAAACAATAGAAGCACAATCTGATTCTCTCAACCCCTACTACCAGTTTTATAAAACCCGGGCTTTTTTTGAAAGACAAGCCAAGAGAGCAGGGCTTTTCTATCCTGACAGTGTGTCAACACCTGAGTATTTAAGACAATTGGACGGTGTTCAGTGAATGTAACCATACCACAGGAACTGGCTGCAAGAATTGTCTGGTTCTGCAGCCGCAAGAATGTTCAGACCGGCGAAACGATCATCGACAAAAACAGCACAGACAGAGACCTTTACATCATCAGCCGTGGACAGTTCAGGGTCCATGATGATTCAGCAGGTGAGGACTTTGTTCTCGCAATATTGAGGAGAGGTGACATTTTTGGTGAAATGTCATTCCTGGATGGATCTGCAAGATCGGCATCAGTTACCGCCACATGCAGCGGCAGCCTGCTTATAATGGGAGAAACGGAGTTCTCTACAATGCTGGCGAAAGAACCTGAAGTCGCAGTTCTTTTCCTGCGTTTTCTAGCTGGGGTTGTCAGTGGAAGACTGAGAGTTGCAAACGATGCACTGCTTCAGGTGGCATTCGGTGACGGCGAGGTAATCAACCAGGAATTCTCCCATCTGAAAGAGGCAATTGCCGAAATGCATGCAGCTGTGAGGATGGAACTGGAAGGAACCTAGTACTCTGTAAACCCTAAACCTTCGCATCCTGCTCGTTCTTTAGAGCCTCAGCTGCGTTACTGATTTAATTGCATAGCGGTGCTATGCGCATAAACCAGCGCCTTGCTGAGACTCAAAATAACTTCGCACTATACTGAAGTATTAAGATATACAGAGCACTAGGAGCTTGACCGAGAATACAACATCGGCATTAGACACCACACGAACGGCTGCAAAACACGCCAATCATCGTCAAATAGCGCTGCTATTATCCTCTAATCGGCATGCTTTTCGTCTCGTCCGTGAGGCGCTACTACTCAATGTCTATTCTCGGACAAGCTCCTAGTCGTCATCCATGTGGATGGGATAAACCTCCCACAGAAAGCTTGAACCACCTTCAATCGGAATGTCGGAAAAGGAGTAAGTTCTCCACTGGCAGTCTTCGATCCTGAAATCGTACCATCCTTCTGTTACCTGAAAAACAGCAGAGCTGTCCGGCGGGAGAATGGAGAGACCCAGCATGTCTATCCACTTGTCTCTGCCGGATTCAGTAACCCAGACAAAATAGAATTCCGTGGATGTGCAGTTTTTTATCTCTACAGTGGCACTGAGCGTTCCCGCCGCAAGTGAAACTGTCAGCAGAAACAACAGCAAAACAGATACTTTCATCTCTTCTGTTTAACTCCCTTCCTGTGCTTCTACTTCATCGGGGCTCCGGAGTTCCCTGAACCATGGATAGACTTATCCGTTTTCTTGCTTTTTCCACGCCTGTAACGGTAACATCAACCTTCATTCCCACACGGACAACCTCTGACGGATGGTTTATCCATTTCCGGCTGAGCTGGCTTACATGAACAAGACCGTCTGTGTGCACACCTATGTCTACAAATGCGCCGAAATCCGTAACATTTGTCACCAGCCCCGGCAGTTTCATTCCATCTTCAAGGTCATCAATGGAAAATACATTACCAAACGAGAAGGCTTCAAATTCACTTCTGGGGTCCCTTCCAGGTCTTGCAAGTTCCCGCATTATATCGCGAAGAGTAGGCATCCCGTGCTGTTCCGATACATAATCATTCAGTCTGATTCTCTCTCTTGCTTCACGGTTGTTCATAAGCCCCTGAACATCAGTTCCGGCGTCTGACGCCATTCTCTCCACCACAGAGTAGCTTTCAGGGTGTACAGCACTGCCGTCAAGAGGGTTAGCCGCTTCTGAGACTCGGAGAAACCCGGCACACTGCTGGTATGCAACCGGACCGATGCCCGGTACCTTTTTGAGCTGGGCTCTGGAAAGGTATTTTCCGTTCTCATCTCTGTACTCCACTATTGAAGAAGCTCTTGTGCGGCTTAAGCCAGACACATAGGAAAGCAGTCTTGCACTTGCGGTGTTAAGGTTTACCCCCACAGAGTTAACACAGTACATCACCGTGGAATCCAGAGCCTGCTTCAACAGCTTCTGGTCTACATCGTGCTGGTACTGCCCTACACCAACACTTCCGGGATCAATTTTTACAAGTTCTGCAAGAGGGTCCTGCAGTCTTCTTCCGATTGAAACCGCACCCCTTACCGTAAGGTCCAGATCAGGAAATTCCTCTCTGGCAATCTCAGAAGCGGAGTAAATTGAAGCACCGCTTTCGTTAACCATTATCACAGGAATATTCAGCTTCAGCCCGCGAAGAAAACTCTCTGTCTCCCGCCCTGCTGTCCCGTTTCCAACTGCCATGTACTCAATGCGGTGTTTCCTGACCAGCCTTGTAACCTCGGATGCTGCCGCATCTGTTTTGCCTGTGGTGGGAAATATTGTGGTGTGCTCCAGAAGCTTTCCCTGCTCATCAAGGCACACCGTTTTACACCCGGTTCGAAATCCCGGGTCAACTGCCAGTACCCTTTTGCCGCCAAGAGGAGGTGCCATGAGCAGCTCCCTGAGGTTCACAGAAAACACAGCTATTGCTTCTTTGTCGGCTTTCTGTTTTGAAACAAGTCTTGTTTCTGTTTCCATCTGAGGTCCGAGCAATCTCTTGAAACCATCCTCAAGCGCGCTCCGAACCAGAACACCCGCCGGGTTCTCCCTTAATGGAAAATGCTTTGTAATTATTGAAAATGCCCTGTCTTCATCAACACTGACACTGAGATTCAGAAAAAGCTCGCTCTCCCCTCTTCTCATGGCCAGAACCCTGTGGGAAGGAGCAGTTGCAACCTTTTCCGACCAGTCAAACCAGTCCCGATACCTGCTTCCGGCTTCCTCTTTCCCTTTGATTACCCTGCACACGAATCTGCCCTGTTTCAGATACAGGTTTCGCATCCCGGCTCTAACATCAGGGTGAAGTGTCATTCTCTCGGCAATTATATCCGCCGCTCCTGCAAGTGCAGCATCAGAATCTGGCACGCTTTCACCGGTGAACTGCAATCCCAGAGCTGCAGGGTCATCGGTGTCATTCTGCTGCAGAAGCAGATCGGCAAGGGGTTCAAGGCCGTTTTCTGCGGCAATGGTTGCCCTGGTTCTTCTTTTGGGGCGAAATGGAAGGTAGATATCCTCAAGCCTGGCAAGTGATGATGCACCGGCTATCTGATGCTCCAGCTTATCTGTGAGCAGATTGCGTTCTTTAAGAGAAGAAACAACAGCAGTTTTTCTTTTATCCAGCGCCTGCAGTTTCTGCCATGTCTCCCTGACAGACTGAAGAACAACTTCATCCATACCTCCGGAAACCTCTTTCCGGTACCGCGCGATAAATGGAATGGTTGCCCCCTGCTCCATAAGAGCAAGAACATTTTCTACCCTCTTTAAATCCAGGTCCAGTTCAAAGGCCACACTGTTATGAAAACTCATTTTCTCTCCGTGGTATGCTTCTTCTTAAATGATAGATAGGACTTGCTGCTTCAAATTCACCGTCGAATTTGACCTGCATATACGCTTATTGTGCGGCTTTTGTCAACAGTTTCAAAACATCAGGATAAGTACTATTCCCTTCCGTCTCGCTCAAAATACCATTGCGCCAGAAGCCCGGCAATAACATTACCAGCTACCGTTACAACTTGCAGTATTTTGTATTTGATGCCCATAAACAGCCCTAATACAACAACTAGAACCGCCGACGCAAAGAAAAATACGCTGATCGGATGCAGACTTTTAAGAAAACTGATTATCCGGTTCATCGGAAAACACCCCTGACTGCATTCTTCATGAGAGTTCCCTGCTTCTCCAATCGTGTAGTACGAACCATCAGTGCAATACCACGCACTTTACTGAACCGGTCTGCTCACCGGCAACCAGTGAAGAAGCAATTACAACAATAAGGACTGCAGTTCTATACATTTCCTTCTCCTCTCCGATACCGGATTATCGGCAACTCTGAGTAATCCCGGCAAATATTTACCGAAGCAGAAAATGGCGCAGGAGGAAAACAATGTCAATGATGATAGTATCCAATAAAAGGCTGATAGATGCAAACATAACACTGTATTCTATGTGGGAGTCAGGTTTTTATGTAAGCTCCCATTCGACAACCGCATAGGCATTGTGGTTGTGGATGCTTTCGTGATTCTCGGCGGTTACAGTAAACTGTGTGATCCTGCTGTCTGCCCTGAGTTTTTCAGCAACATTGCGCACAATGTCTTCAACAAACACAGGGTTGTTGTAGGCCTGCTCGGTTACGAACTTCTCGTCAGGGCGTTTCAGGATGGTGTAGAGCGGTGAAGAGGCTGATGCTTCTGCTATTTCAACGAGCTCTTCTATCCAGATCATTACGAAAGAACCGTCGGGAAGTTGCCTGGTTCGCACATCCATTGTGATGTAACCCCGCTGGTTGTGGGCACCGCTTTCGCTTATCTCTTTGCTGCAGGGGCACAGGGTGCTTACAGGAACGGTTACCGTAAGAACAAAGTCATGTGTGCTGGCTGTGGACTCACCTGTAAAAACGCAGTTGTAGCTCATCTTAGCTTCCGACTTCGAGACAGGAGCCTTTTTTGTAAGAAAGTATGGAAATTCTATGCGTATTCTAGCAGATTCCGCCTGAAGAGTCTGTTTCAGTTTATTGAGAACGGTGGGTATGGTGCTGCCTGTGAACCTGCACCCGCTGGAGGTAAGAACTTCAAGAAAGCGGCTCATGTGAGTGCCTTTGAAGTGGTGAGGAAGACTCACGGACATCTGTATATCCGCTACTGTTCGCTGTTCTCTGTCTTCCCTGTCGAGTATTGTGATAGGGTAGCTGAGGTTCTTTATTCCAGCCTCTTTCAGAGCGATATTTCTTGTGTCCGGAGTATTCTGTACGTCTTTCATCCTGTGTATCTGCACCCTGTTGCGGCTGTTTCTTTTACTTCCACCATGCTCAACTGTGGAATATCCGTCTTTATTCTGCTCCACAGCCACACGGCGATTGTTTCACTGGTGGGGTTTTCCAGGCCGGGAATGTCGTTGAGGTAGCTGTGGTCAAGCTGGTCTATTACAGGCTCACAGACGCTCTTTATCTCTCCGTAGTCCATTACCCAGCCTGTTTTCTCTCCAACAGGCCCGGACACGTAAACAATCACGGCAAAGGTGTGACCGTGGATGTTTCCGCACTTGTGGCCATCGGGCAGGTGTGGAAGACTGTGAGCCGCATCAAACTTGAATTCTCTGTAAATCTCCATTGTTTCTCCTAAGGCATACCGGTAAATCTGTGTGTCTGAAGACTCAGTCGCCACTTCGGGTGTGCAATACAGTAGTCGATTGAAGCTTTTAGATTCTGTTTATAGTCTGCGTTGTACATGGGCTGTATCCAGAAGTGGGTAAAGTTCATGTTTTCATACTGCCGGGGATCGATACCTTCCTGAGGAAACACAATTTTGATTTCGTCTCCGGCGTTCAAAACTGTTACTGTACCCGCTTTGGGGCTTATACATACCCAATCAGGGTTTTCCGGAAGGACAAATGTGCCGTTCGTCTCCAGGAGAATGTTATATCCTCTTGCGTGAAACTCTTTTATCAATTTTTCATCAAGCTGCATCAGAGGCTCGCCGCCTGTGCACAGAACATTTAACGGTAAAGAAGATCTCCACTTCTTCTGCACGGCATCGGCAAGCTCCTGTGCAGTAGCAAACACTCCACCGCCTTCACCATCAGTTCCCGTAAAATCCGTGTCGCAAAAACTGCATTTAAGATTGCAGCCCTCGAAACGCAGAAGCACTACTGCAGTTCCGGTTTTTGCACCCTCACCCTGAAGCGTAAGCAACATTTCTTTTACTCTGTAATCAGCCATGCGTTTTCTCTCTGTACACCGCAGGGTCTTCCAGATCGTTTGCTCTGAAACCCTCAAGACGTAGAATACAGGCATCGCACACACCGCAGCTCTTACCGTTTTCGTCGGGCTGGTAACAACTGAGTGTCATGCCGTAGTCTACACCCAGCTGTATTCCTTTTTTGATTATCGCCGCCTTTGTCATGTACAGAAGAGGAGCTTTGATTGAAGGTGGCCTGCCTTCAACAGCTGTTTTAGTTGCAAGGCTGGCAAGGTTCTGAAAAGCATCGATAAACTCAGGGCGGCAGTCGGGATAGCCGCTGTAGTCAAGCGAGTTGACGCCTATGAATATGCTGTCTGCGCCTCTTGACTCTGCAATTCCCAGAGCAATGGCGAGGAAAATGGTGTTTCTGGCAGGAACATAGGTTGCCGGAATTTCTGTGCTTAAATCGGTTCTGTTTTCCGGCACGGCAATGTTATCGGTTAGAGCCGATCCTCTGAAAGGCTCTGTGTCGAGATCTATCACAATGTGTTCTTTGACCTTGTAATGCTCTGCAATTTTCTGTGCTTTCTTCAGCTCCAGGGTGTGTTTCTGACCGTAGCTGAAGGAAAGCGCGGTTATCTCCAGTTTTTCAGCGACTGCCATTGCAAGCACCGTTGTGGAATCCAACCCTCCGCTCAGCAGAACAACAGCCCTGTTCATTCCACTGCAATCTGAAGGTCTTTGATTTTTGTGAGCAGAGTTCTGTAGCTGACACCCAGAATCTCAGACGCTTTTCTTCTGTTGCCGCCGGACTGGGCCAGTGCCGACGTGATAAGGGTTTTCTCTCTGGCTCTGGCTGCAGCTGCCGCCTGTTCAACCAGTGAACCTTCCGGCTTTTTCCCTGAGAATTCAAGCATCTCCCGTGTAATAACCTTTTCACCGGAGTTAACACAGGCGCGTCTGACCATGTTTTTAAGCTCCCGGATATTACCGGGCCAGCTGTAGTTGCGCAGTGAACACAGTGCCTCTTCTGTAAATGAGCTGCCATTGTATAGTTCCAGATAGTGTTGTGCAATCAGAATCACATCGTCTCCCCTGTCACGGAGAGGGGGAAGATTCACCGGAAATTCACTTATTCTGAAATACAGGTCCTGCCTGAATTTATTCTTTACAACCATTTTGCTTAGATCTCTGTTGCTGGCTGCAATCACCAGAGCGTCTGACTTCTGCTCTTCAGTGCCGCCTACCGAGTGATATGTACCTGATTCGAGTACCCTTAGCAGTTTTCCCTGAAGTGTCATATCAAGATCGGCTATTTCGTCTAGAAATATCGTGCCGCCTCTGGCTATTGTGAATCTTCCCGGCCTCGCATCGGTTGATCCGGTGTATGCACCTTTTTCCGCTCCAAACAGCTCACTTTCCATCAGGTTTTCAGGGATTGCAGCACAGTTTACCGGTACAAACGGGCCGTTTTTTCTGCCGCTGCGCTGGTGTATTCTTCTTGCAAGCAGTTCTTTTCCAGTACCGCTCTCACCCATGATAAGTATGTTCATACCGCTTGGTGCCGCCCTCTCAGCTCTCTTTAACGCCTCAAGGTAAACACTGGACTGACCGAGCATTGATTCCGAACTGTCACTTGCCACAGATGACAGTTTCTCAAGTATTTCATCGAGCTTAAAAGGTTTGCTTACAAAATCAGCAGCACCTTTCTTCATGGCATCAACAGCCATGTCTATCGTGCCGAAAGCAGTCATCACAATTACCGGTGTACCTGAAGGAGTACTGTCCAGAACATCAATTCCGTTGTACCTCCCAGGCAGAAGTACATCTGTAAGAACCGCGCTGTAGGAATCAGTCTTCAGGTGTTTCAGAGCTGCATCAGCTGCTGAGACGGCAGTTACCTGCCAGCCGTCTTCCTCCAGAGCAGTCGAGAGCATTACCCTCATTCCGCGCTTGTCTTCAACAAGAAGTATTGTTTTCATCAGCTGCTTTCCAGATGGGGAATAATCACTGTGAATACGGCTCCTCCATCTTTCCTGTTTGCGGCTGTTATTGAGCCGCCCATTGCCCTCACCAGTCTTCTTGTAATGGTCAGACCCAGTCCCATGCCCTCCTGGTTCTGTGCCGTTGTGTACATTGGTCTGAATACCTGCTCCGGAGGATCCGGTAAACCCGGTCCTCTGTCCAGCACCTTGAATATAAAAGCATGTTCACTTGAGGAATCACTGACTGTTACCTCAACACTGGACCGGGGTGAAAATTTCAGGGCGTTGGAAAGAAGATTTTCCATTATTCTCGTAACAAGTACATCGCTCCCCGGTATGGAGACAGGGTCATCAGGAATATCTGTTTTGCTGAAGCTGCAGGAGACCGACCGGCTTTCACAGATTTCTCTGATAATTTCGGCAACGCTGTGTGTCTGAGTAACGCTCTCGATGGAATTCTGGTGGGCAAGGTTCCTGAATGCCTCCACTATCTTCCGCGCAGAGTCAAGCTCCATTCCCGCCTCTTTCAGTATTCCTTCAATTCTCTTCGAGTCTCCCCCTCTTCCCAGCAGATCCAGGAAGCCGTCCAGTGCGCACAGGGCGTTTCCTATCTCATGGGCAACACCTCCTGAAAGAGCTCCAAGATCGGCAAGAGCACTTTCTTCCGCCAGCCGTCTTTCCAGCATCACCGGCGCGGTAACATCTGTGACAAGCACTATTCTCTCGCCGTTCTCACCCATGGTAACTTTGAAACGGAATATCCTGCCGCTCTCTTCCCCATCCCACTCCGTAACGCCCTGATTAAGGTACGGTGCCAGGTGGGCAGTAAGCCTGCTTTCTTCAATACTGCTGCCTATCCGGAAAATATCTGAAGCCTGTCTGTTCCACTGTGAAGGGTTTCCCAGAGAATCGATAACTATCACCGAGGATCCCAGAGCTTCAAGAACCGCTCCGGATCTGGATTCTGCCGCCTCTGCCCTGTTCAACGCTTCAAGCCTCATCTGTTCAAGCTGAGCATCTCTCTCTCCAAGAAGGTCTACAAGTTTACGGAATGAAGCATCAGCCGCTTTTGCGTTGCTGCCGCTGCCGCTCTGTATTCTGTCAGCTTCTCCCAGAATACTTCTAAGCGGATCAAGAACCGTCCGTCTGAGAAATGAAGGAACCATAACAGCAGTAACGGTAAGCGCCACCGCAAAGATCGCGAACATAAACAGTATTACCGTTTTCTCTCCCAGCACCGACGGCATTTCCATCAGCAGAACAACTCTGTATCCGTAAGCTGATGTGTATGCTATCTGATCGGCAGTTTCAAGATCATTCATGGTTATGGTCGGGTACGCAAGTACTTCGGAATCATCAAAAATTACGGCAACAGCCCGAACAGCTCCACCGGGAATGGAGGAGCTTACAATAGACTCCAGTGAACTCTGTGTAGGCCTGATGCCCAGAGCCTGCGAGAGGTACTCTGCCCTTGAGTAAGAAGCACTTTCCAGCGTTGTGCGGGCATCCGAAACTACCAGCCACAGAACAAGAAAGGAAACTATAGCGGCAAGGGCTGACGCGCCTGTTACCAGGGCTGTGAGCCCCTCAACACCCAGAACAAAACGACGAGCACCGCTTTTCAACTTATCTCTCTTTTCCAGTTTCTGTAACTTCTGTATCCATCAACAAATGCCCTGTTTCCGCTTAGAATAGATACTGCGAAGTGCAGAGGCAACCACACGGCTCTTGAAAACCTCTGTTTTGCTGTGCTGCAGTTACGATCCATGAATATGAACCGGTTCCTCTCCCGAAGGGTCTCTGACTTCAGTGAACTACCCATTGTTGCAGCGTGAGCATGTTCAATTACCGTATCTGTGCATCTCTTCATTGCGTATCCTGCTCTGTGCATTCTTACACCCAGATCCGTGTCTTCCCAGTAGATAGGCGCGTAAGCCGTGCTGAACCCTTCAAGCTTCTCCCATGCACTTCTTTTCCACACGGCGCAGGCTCCTGAGGGATAGTCTTCACCGCTTATGTTTTCTCCAGTAACAGCAAGCCCGCGGCGGAAAGCCCACCGGTAACTGCCGTCGTCTGAACCATCAGGCCTGTTGATTGATGGCACCACCACTGCAATATTATCCCCGGATTGATCCAGTTTTTCAACAAGCATTCTGAAAGAACCTTTCGAGGGTACTGTATCGTTGTTAAGAAGCATAAGGAAATTGCCTTCGGCGCGGGACATACCCAGGTTAACAGCATGGCAGAAACCGGGATTCCCGGTTCTCTTCAAGACTGTAACCTCGGGAAACAGCAATGGAAGCCTCTCTGAAGTACCGTCGTCGGAACAATCATCAACCACTATCACCTCAGCTGGAACCGCAGCAGCTTCCCTGAGAATCGCAGGAAGATACTTTTTAAGAATAGGGAGACCGTTTCTTGATGGTACCACCACAGACAGCTGTTTTTTCACCGCACACCTGCTTCACAGGAAATATCTATTCTGTCTATATAAACAGGAGGTCCACTGCTGTGTGTTATGAGAACAGTTCCATCTGAAACATCGGTGCTGTCAAGAACGACCTGGAAAGTTTCCATCTGTCTGTTCTCCGGCCAGTCGGGAAGCACTCTCTCTGTTCTGCCTATTGAATTGTAAACTGAAGGCAGTGTAATCAAGGAGGTTTCAACTGTTACAGACCTGTTTCCTATCTGCAGAACACCTCCGCCACCGGACATCTGAATCAGCAGAGTGCTTCCGGGTTCAACCCCGGGCAGCAGAATCGACTGACCAGCCTCTCCGAGTTCCAGCAGTCTCTCCCTGCTGTTAAACCAGAACATTCTTTCCGTGGGGTCGGCAGTGTACGGGTAAAGCCGCGCTCCCTGCACAATTTCCGGAGAAAGATCTTCAGCTTCGTACCCTGCAGGCTTAAGAGCAAGAAGAAAAACAGCAACAAGAATTATTACCGGAGCCAGATTCCTGTACTTTTTCGCATTAACAAGAACCGTGATCATGGAAAGTGCAAGAAGCAGGGCGGTTATGAGATAAGCAGTTCCACCTCTCACCATTGAAAACCCAGTTGAAACACCCAGAAATGTAAGTATGCTGTCCGTTCCGTCGGCATAGTTGTAGCGACAGAAAGGGTAAGCGGAAACTATGGCGGAAACGGCAATCGACAATACTACCAGAAGTGTTGTTTCCCGCCTGTTCCACACGTACATCAGCCCTGCCGCAAACAGCGGCACCACTGGTACAAACATCCTTCCCGCAGGCGCAGGAAGACCGTGCCATCCGGAACCCAGCCACACGATGAGAACAGTCCAGTAAAGTACCGACGGGATCACTAGTCTCTTGAATCTGGAAGGCTGCTGTTTTGCCAGAATAAACAATCCGGGTATGGCGGCAAGAATCCATGGAGCCCGGAAAACAAACCCCGCCTCCGGGTCAAACAGACTCCACCCGGCATCTGAAAGAGTTTCCAGGGGCCTCTGGAACAGATTCACTTCTATAAGATGAAACGCCTCAATATTCCCGTACCTGCTCCAGAACACTAAACCGCCGAGCAGATAGCGGTCTGCAACCAGTACAGCAATTCCAGCCAGAATCCAGATTGCAGGGGTCAGCCACTTTCCCTTCCTGGCAGGCATACAGGCATACTCCGCAACAAGAATACCTGCGGCAAGGCCAAAGTAGCGCATCTTCAGAGCAACCAGAACAAGTGCGATGGCAAACCGCAAGGCTGTCCATTTTCTGCCTTCAGGGAGCAGAACTGCCACAGTAAACAACAGCAGAGCCATCCATCCGGTCATGGCCAGACCGAAAACGGAAAACCCCGGATAAAGCAGGGCGGCAGCCACTGCAACAGCAGGGTTCGTTAATCTGGCCAGAGCCAGAACCCCCACAAGAGCCAGAATAACAGGCACAATCCGCAGACCGTTCTCACCTGCCAGAAGCCCTGGGGAAACAACAAGCGGGAAAAGCGGCGTGTGGTGGCCCTCGCTGCTGCCTATATCGCCTGCTCTAAAATGAACCTCAGAAAACCTGCCTGCTGAAATACCGCTGAGCCTGGAAGCCTGTTCTGCAAACCGTACCTCGTCACCGTTTATCTCTGCCGATAACACAGAAAGCGCCATAACGGGAAGCACTGCTCTGATTACACCGTACTTTCCCTTTTGAGAAATTGATATTCCCCATGCGATAAGACCGGCAGCAGGCAGTGCTGCTGCGAGGCGCCACCCGTAGGGATGAAGCATCCACAGCCACGCACCTGCGGTAAAACTTAGTACCAGCGGTACAAACCATTTTCCAGTGTGTGCTCGGCCGTTAAGTATAGCTGCCAGAAGCCAGGCTGCCGGAATGATACGACCGGAGAATCCAGGATCAGGCATTCCAGCCAGACGCCAGGCTGCAAATATCCATGCGGAAAACACAGCCATTGCCAGTGAACCGCTGTGGTTCTTCAGAATACTCTTCACAGCAGTTCACCTCCGGAAGAAGCGTGAACTGCAGTATGATTGAACGGCTCGAATTCCTTAAGCAGTGAAACGGTGAGTGTATCACCGGGAGTTACTGTAAAACTGAGTGTGTCTGTTCCTGCAGGAAGTATCAGCATT